>NZ_BPRL01000012.1:0-200432 GCF_045862635.1 Kitasatospora sp. NE20-6 | reverse complement strand
GGTCGGCCGGTACGACGGCGTCGTGGCCGTCGTCGAGAAGCTGAAGGGGCACCCGCTGTTCGCCCACATGACCCTGACCCGGTCCGAGCGGTCGCCGATCGCGGCGCTGGTCACCGAGATGCTGGAGGACGTCCAGCCGTAGCGGTCCGGTCCGCCGCCCGGTCGGCGCCCCGACCCAACGGTGACAAAAGCGGACAAAAGTGCATGAATGACCGTCAAGAGGCCTGCCGCATAGCGGCAGGCCTCTCGTTCTGTCGTCGAATCGGTCGGATCGTCGACGACCTTTCGGACAAACGCCCAGCTCGCGAAGATTGTGAGATCCGCCACGCAACCGGGAATTGCGTAGACACGTCTGCGTGCGGCATGGTGTGGGTTCTGTCAGGCCCCGCGTACGGCAGAATCACGCCCGGCAACTCCGGTCGGCGGGCGGTCAACTGAACACCGATGAGCCGTACGCCGCCCGATCACCACGCAGTTCCGAGCATGCTCGGCGCCGCGGCGGGCCAGTGTCTCCCGTGACCAGGACCGTACGGAGGCGAGCGGCAAGGGGCATGTTGCGCCCGTACGGTCACGCATGGGCGACGCTGGAAGGAAACCATGTGACTCGGATCTCGGTCCGGGGAGTTGCCGTGGCCTCCGCCACCGCCGTCACCGCTGTCGGTGCCGTCGTCGGTGCAGCCTCGGGTAGCGAGGGCTCGGCCGTGCAGACGGTCGACGTCGCCAGCGCGACGCTGCTCGCCGACGTCCCCTCGGGTGCCCAGGCACAGACCATCAGCGACAACCTCGTCCGCCAGGCGACCGCCCAGCAGGTGTCCGCCGACGCCGCGGCCAAGAAGGCCGCGGAGGAAGCCGCGCGCCAGAAGGCCGCCGCCGACGCGCAGGCCAAGGCCGACGCGGAGAAGGCCGCCAAGGCCGCGGAAGAGGCGAAGCGCAAGGCCGACCAGGAGGCCGCCAACCGCGCCGCCGCACGGACCGCGCTCGCCGCGATCCCGGCCGGCTCGGTGCAGGCGCTGGCCGCCCAGATCGTCGGCGACGCCAGCCAGTTCTCCTGCTTCAGCGAGATCGTGAAGCGCGAGAGCGGCTGGAACTACACCGCCACCAACGCGTCCTCCGGCGCGTACGGCCTGGTGCAGGCGCTGCCCGGTTCGAAGATGGCCTCGGCCGGTGCCGACTGGCGCACCAACCCGGCGACCCAGATCAAGTGGGGCCTCAACTACATGAACAGCCGCTACGGCAGCCCCTGCGGCGCCTGGTCGTTCTGGCAGTCCCACCACTGGTACTGATCCTGCCGCGCACCGCGCGGAAACACGAGGGCCCCCGACCGCATCCGGTCGGGGGCCCTCGTGTTTCCGCGCCGCCGCCGCGACGAGCGGGCCGCGCCGCCCGGGCGGCGCTGACCAGGGCGCCACGGGCGGTGCGGCCTGATGCGGACGCGGGGCGCCGGAGCGGGTCCTGGACCTCCGGCACCGGCCGGTCCGCCGGCAGATGGTCCTTGTGCCGGTCTCCTCCCCGTTCGCCGGTGTCCGAAACCGACGTTTTCATGTTGATTCGTCATCCTCTGTCCGGGCAGTGGTCTGCGGGGTCCGGGGACTGCCCGTACCCCGGGCGGGTAGCGTCGCCCTGACGGTCGCACCATCGGCGCGGCGCAGGGACCGACGGGGAGGGCGACGCAACGTGTCGCGGGAGACGAACGTGTCGCGGGAGACGAAGGCTCTCAAGGCGATGGCGAGGACCGGCGCGGTCGCCGCCGGGGTGTGGGCCGGCGTCGAACGCCGCCGCCGGGCCGCCGCCCGGGCCGCCGCCGACCCGGCCCCCGCCGATCAGGGCGCCGCCGCGGCGCAGCCGGCCCTGCCGGTGCCGCCGCCCCGCCAGGCCGAGGCGGACCGCCACCCGTACACGGCCAGGGACGTGCACCACCCCGGCCGGCCGGCCACTCCGGCCGAGGCCGTGCCGTGGGCGCTGCGGGTCGCCGCGGAGTCGACCTGGCGGCTGCTGCTGCTCGGTGTCGCCCTCTACGTGGTCTTCCAGGTCGTCGACATGCTGCGCCTGGTGGCGTTCGCCGTGCTGGCGGCCCTGCTGATCTCCGCCCTGCTGGAGCCCACCGTCTCCTGGCTGCGGCGGCTGGGGGTGCCGCGCTCGCTCGCGGCCGCCGGCACCTTCCTCAGCGGCATCGCCGGCATCGGGCTGGTCGGCTGGTTCGTGGTGTGGCAGGTGACGACCAACCTGGAGTCGGTCACCGGCAAGGTGCAGGCCGGTGTGAACCAGCTGCGCGACTGGCTGGTGACCGGGCCGCTGCACCTGACGCAGCAGCAGATCAACGACTTCGCGAAGCAGATCTCGGCGGCCATCGGCACCAACTCCGAGCAGATCACCTCGGCGGGCTTCACCGGCGTGACGATCGCCGTCGAGGTGCTCACCGGTGTGGTGCTGGCCGCCTTCACGACGTTCTTCCTGCTCTACGACGGCGCCCGGATCTGGTCGTGGGTGCTCCGCGGCCTGCCGCGGCACTCCCGGTACGCGATGGCCGGGGCCGGCCCCAAGGCCTGGGCGACGCTGACCGCGTACGTGCGCGGCACCGTCTTCGTGGCGTTCATCGACGCCCTCTGCATCGGCATCGGCATCCAGCTGCTCGGCGTGCCGCTGGCCCTGCCGCTCGCGGTGATCATCTTCCTGGGGGCGTTCGTGCCGCTGGTCGGAGCCCTGGTGACCGGCACCATCGCGGTGCTGATCGCCCTGGTGACGGTCGGCCCGTTCACGGCGCTCATGGTGCTGGTGGTGCTGGTGGCCGTGCAGCAGCTCGAAGGCCACCTGCTGCAGCCGCTCATCCTCGGCCGGGCGGTCGCGGTGCACCCGCTCGGCGTGGTGTTGGGCGTGGCGGCGGGTTCGATCGTCGGCGGGATCGGCGGTGCGATCGTCGCGGTGCCGCTGATCGCGGTCACCAACACGGTCGTCGGGCACCTGCGCCGCCGCAACGCCGCCGGCATGGAGGTCTTCGAGGCGCTGGAGAACGCCCGCCAGGCGGAGGCCGCCCACGCGGAGGCGGAGGCGGAGGCGGACCTCGACACCGGGACGCCCGTGATCTGACGGCACCGCCCGCGGCCGGTGCGGCGCGGGACATGCGGAAGGGGTGCGGTGACCCGCGCCCCTTCCGTCCGCTCCGGCCCCGTCAGAGGGTGTCGAGCACGGCCTCGGAGTCGAGCGTGGCGGCGACCGCCTGGATCACCGAGGCGATCTTGATGGAGGCCTGCACGGTCTCCCGCTCCACGCCGGCCTTCTTCAGCACGGCCTCGTGCGAGTCGAGGCACTGGCCGCAGCCGTTGATCGCGGAGACCGCGAAGCACCAGAGCTCGAAGTCGGCCTTCTCGACGCCCGGCGTGCCGATGATGTTCATCCGCAGGCCCGCCCGCATGGTGCCGTACTCCTTGTCGGAGAGCAGGTGCAGCGTGCGGTAGTAGACGTTGTTCATGCCCATGATCGCCGCGGCGCCCTTGGCGGCGGTGTACGCCTCCGGCTTCAGGTTCGCCCGGGCCTCGGGCTCCAGTGCGCGCAGCACGGCGGCCGAGCGGGTGGCCATCGCGCAGGCCAGCACGGTGCCCCAGAGCTGCTGCTCGGGGAGGTCCGAGTTGCCGATGACCGCGCTCAGGTTGAGCTTGAGGTCCTTGGCGTAGTCGGGCAGGGCCGCCTTGAGGTCGTCCAGGGACACGGGTCAGCCCGCCAGGAGCGACTGGGCGTCGAGGGTGTCCTCGCCCTTGGTCCAGTTGCAGGGGCACAGCTCGTCGGTCTGCAGGGCGTCCAGCACGCGCAGGACCTCCTTGGGGTTACGGCCGACGGAGCCGGCGGTCACCATGACGAACTGGATCTCGTTGTTCGGGTCGACGACGAACACCGCGCGCTGGGCGGTGCCGTCCGCGGCCTCGACGCCGCACGCCTGCATGAGCTCGTGCTTGACGTCGGCCAGCATCGGGAAGGGCAGGTCGCGCAGGTCCTTGTGGTCCTTGCGCCAGGCGTGGTGCACGAACTCGGAGTCGCCGGAGACGCCGAGGATCTGGGCGTCGCGGTCGGCGAACTCCTCGTTCAGCCGGCCGAAGGCCGCGATCTCGGTCGGGCAGACGAAGGTGAAGTCCATCGGCCAGAAGAAGACGATCTTCCACTTGCCCTCGTAGGACTTGTGGTTGATCTCGGCGAAGGCGTTCGCGGCGTCGAGGTCGACGCAGGCGTTGAGTTCGAACTCGGGGAACTTGTCACCGATCGTGAGCACGTTCGCTACTCCTGGGTTGAGATATGAGGGAATTTTGCCCGGATTGCCTGTGGTTCGACGGATTCGAGCAGGTTCAACCTTCCCACATGCTGGACTGATCGGGGAAATAGCTAGACTCGATGCATCTGATCGGAGAGAGCTATCAGTACCGCCCCGCACCACCCGAAGACCCGTACCCCCAGCGTCGCCCAGCTCCGCGCCTTCCTCGCCGTCGCCGAGCACCGGCACTTCCGCGAGGCCGCCGCGGCCACCGGCACCAGCCAGCCCGCCCTCTCGGGCGCGGTCGCCGCCCTGGAGGACACCCTCGGCGCCCAACTGCTCGAACGCACCACCCGCCGCGTGATCATCACCCCGCTGGGCGAGCGCGTCGCCGAGCACGCGCGCCGCGTCCTCGGCTCCCTGCACTCCCTCACGGAGGCCGTCGAGGCCGCCCGCCGCCCCTTCACCGGCCCGCTGCACCTCGGCGTCATCCCCACCGTCGCCCCCTACCTGCTGCCCGCCGTGCTCCGGCTCGTCCGCGACCGCTTCCCCGCACTCGAACTCCACGTCCACGAGGAGCGCACCCCGGCCCTCACCGAGGGCCTCGCCACGGGACGGCTCGACGTGCTCCTGCTCGCCCTCCCCGCCGGCGGCACCACCGCCACCCGCGACATCCCGCTCTTCGACGAGGACTTCGTCCTCCTCACCCCGCCCGGCCACCCGCTCGCCGGCCGCACCGACCTCCCGCGCGACGCCCTCCTCGACCTCGACGTCCTGCTCCTGGAGGAAGGCCACTGCCTCCGCGACCGGACCATGGACATCTGCCGCGAGGCCGGCGCCGACCCCACCGCCGGCACCACCCGCATCGCCGGGCTCTCCACCCTCGTCCAGCTCGTCGCCGGCGGCCTCGGCGTCACCCTGCTGCCCGCCACCGCGCTCGACGTCGAGGCCGGACGCTCCGACCGGCTCGCCGCCGCCCGCTTCGCCGCCCCCGCGCCCGGCCGGCGGATCGGCCTCGCCACCCGGCCCGGCTCCGCCCGCGGCGAGGAGTACGACCACTTCGCCGCCGCGCTGAAGGACGTGCTCCGGGACCTCCCCGTCCGCATCGCCGACTAGTCCACGGGGCATACCTCCTGCGGGGCACCGTTCGGACGGGGGGTGGGCGCGTGTACGTGTCGCGGATCAAGGTGACAGGGCTCGGCTGCTTCGACGGCCCGCGCGCCGTCGACCTCACCCTCGGGGCCGAACCCGGCTGGACCGTCCTCGCCGGGCCCAACGGCTCCGGCAAGACCACCCTGCTGCGGGCCCTCGCCGACGCCCTCGGCGCCCGGCCCGGCACCACCCCGCCGGACCCCGTAGGCCCGCCCGGCGAGGTGCACCTGCCCGGCCTCGGCCGGTGGAGCACCGGCCAGGCCGTCCGGCCGCGCCGCACCCGCACCCACCACCTCGACGGCAGCCGCCCGGCCCCCGCCGCCCTCACCCGCGCCGCCGCCCTGCTCCTCGACGACGGCCTGCTGCCCGACGGCTGGTGCGTCGCCGACCCGGCCCGCGCCCTCGTCGCGCCCCCCGACGGGCCGCCGCGGCCCCTCGCCGCCCTCGGCAGCGGCCACACCGCCCTCGCCGCGCTCGTCGCCGCCCTCACCGGGGACGGCGCCCGCACCGGCACCACCGACGGCACCCCCACCGTGACCCGCCGCGCCATCGCCCTCATCGACGACGTCGACCTCCACCTGCACCCCGTCTGGCAGCAGCGCATCGGCGGCTGGCTCACCGCGCACTTCCCCCACGTGCAGTTCCTCGTCGCCACCCACAGCCCGTACGTCGGACAGGCCGCCGACCCCGGCACCCTCGTCCGCCTCGCCGGGCCCGGCGAGGCCGCACCGCCCCGCATCCTCGACGAGGACGTGCACCAGCGCGTCCTCTACGGCAGCGGCGACGACACCGCCCTCTCCGAGCTCTTCGGCCTGCCCAGCGCCTACTCCGCGACCGCCGAGGCCGAACGCCGCCTCCTCGTCCGCCTGGAGCGCAAGCTCTACACCGGACGCGCCACCAGCGCCGAACTCGACGCCTACCGCCGCCTCGGCGCCAAACTCAACAGCTCCCTCGGCGCCCGCGCCGACGAGCTCGCCGCCCGCCTCCTCGGCGACCGGCCGTGATCCCGCTCCAGCGGCCACCCCTCCAGCAGGCGCTGGCCGCCGACCTCGCCCGCCGCACCGACGCCATCCGCGCCGCCGGCCCCTCCACCGCCGCGGGCCGCGCCGCCTGGCGCACCGCCCGCCAGCCCAAGGCCCAACTGCGCCTCATGCTCCGCCGGATGGCCCCCGGCCTGGAACGCTGCATGTACTGCGGGGACAACCTCGGCACCGACATCGACCACTTCGAGCCGATCGCCCGCGACCCGCTGCGCACCTTCGACTGGCAGAACCACCTGCTCGCCTGCGCCCACTGCAACAGCAACCAGAAGCGCGACCGCTTCCCCTGCGACCCGCTCACCGGCGACCACCTGCTCGTCGACCCCGCCCGCGAGGACCCGGCCGACCACCTCGTCCTCTACCTGGAGTCCGGCGCCTACGACCCGCTCACCGCCAAGGGCGAGGCCACCATCGACGTCTTCGGCCTCAACGCCCGCGCCGAACTCGTCCGCGGCCGCCGGATGATGTTCACCGTCACCAAGTCGCTCCTGGCCGCCTGGAGCGCCGCCGGCGCCGCAGGCCGCACCGCCGAACAGCGCGAGTACCTCGCCGCCCTGCGCCTGCTCCAGCACGCCGACGTGCTGCGCGGCGTCGTCGCCCTGCGCCGCACCCCCGCCCTCGCCGACGCCGTGCTCGGGCCCGACCTCGCCGCCGTGCTCCCGCGGCTCGTCGCCGCCGAGCCCGGCTTCGGGTGAGCGCCTAGCCGGCGCCGCCCGCCGGCAGCCGCTGCTCGAACCAGACCACCTTGCCCGCACCCAGCCGGGTCGCGCCCCAGTCGTCCGCGCACCGGGCCACTATCTGCAGGCCCCGGCCGTGCTCGTCCTCCGGCCCGGCCCGGCGCGCCCGCGGCAGCGCCGGACTGTCGTCACCGACCTCGCAGCGGAGCCGCGAGGTGCGCACCAGCCGCAGCGTCACCGGCCGGGTCGCGTGCCGGATCGCGTTCGTCACCAGCTCGCTCACCATCAGCTCCGTCGACTCGGACAGCTCCTCCAGCCCCCACCGCCGCAGCGCGTGCGCAGCCAGCCGCCGCGCCCGGCCCGGCGTCTCGTGCCGCGGCTGCAGGTACCAGTACGACACGTCCTCCGCCGGGATGCCGTCGAACGCCGCCGCCAGCAGCGCGATGTCGTCCGCCCGTTCGCCCGGCGGCAGCACCCGCAGCGCCTCCTGGCAGACGTGCTCCGGCGAGTGCCGGTGCACCGACGCCAGTCGGCCCCGCAACTGCTCCAGACCCGTCGACAGCGAGCGCCGCCGGCTCTCCACCAGGCCGTCCGTGAACAGCAGCAGCGCCGAACCCGGCGGCGCCGGCAGCTCCACCGACTCGAAGTCCACCCCGCCCACCCCGATCGGCGCACCCGCCGGCAGCTCCAGCAGCTCCGCCCGCCCGTCCGGGCCGATCAGCACCGGCGGCACATGGCCCGCGTTCGCCAGCACCACCCGGTTCGCGATCGGGTCGTACACCGCGTACACGCACGTCGCCAGATGCTGCTCCGCACCGAGGTGCTGCGCCTGCTCGTCGAGGTGGTACAGCACCTCGTGCGGCGGCAGGTCGAGCCCGGCCAGGGTCTGCGCGCTCGTCCGCAGCTGGCCCATCACCGCCGCCGAGGTCAGCGAGTGGCCCATCACGTCGCCGACGATCAGCGCCACCCGGTTGCCCGGCAGCTCCACCGAGTCGTACCAGTCGCCGCCGACCTGCGCCCCGCGCTCACCCGGCAGGTAACGGTGCGCCAGGCGCACCCCGTGCGGCTGCGGCAGGTGGGCCGGCAGCATCCGCCGCTGCAGCTCCCGCGCGGTCGCGAACTCCCGCGCGTACCGCAGCGCCGTGTCGACCGCCAGCCCCGCCTGCGTGGCCAGGTGCCGGGCCATCGCGGTGTCCGCCGGATCGAACCGCGCCGCACCCGCCTTGCCCGGCCGCCGGATCAGCAGCAGCAGCCCCAGCGCCGCCTTCCGCCCGCGCAGCGGCAGCCCCAGCACCGCCGTGCCCGCGGCGAGCCGCCCCAGCGTCCGCGCCCCGTACAGCTCGGTGAGCAGCGGCCGCAGCCGCTCCTCCGACGGCATGCCCAGCACCGCCGGGCCGTACGGCGCGGCGCCCGCCAACAGCGCCGCCACCGCACCGTCCGGCACCGGCCGGCACAGCCGGGCCCGACGGCCCAGCCGGGTGCCCTGCCCGTGGTGCAGCTTCAGGGCCGACGGCAGGCCCGGGTCGCGCTCCATCGACGGCAGCGGGTCGCGCAGGTGCACCACGGCGGCGTCCGCCAGCGCGGGCACCAGCGCCCGCCCGAGGTCGCGCAGCGTCGTCCGCAGGTCCAGCGAACCGTTGATCCGCCGGGTCGCCGCCTCCAGGTAGCCCAGCCGCTCGGTGATCCCCGGCCGGTCGTCCGTCCCCGCGGCGCCGCGCTGGGCACCGACGAGCGGCACACCGGCGAGCGGCACACCGGCGAGCGGCACGCCGAGGAGCGGCGCGGCGGCGGCCGGCCGCCCGGTGGTGGGCGCGGTCTGGTCGTGCACGGGTTGCCCGTTCGTCGGTGGCGGGAGGACAGGGGTCGGGCGGGTCGGGCGGGTGCGGTCGGGCGGGTGCGGTCGCGTGCTGCGCCCGTCAGGTGGTGCGCCGGCAGCGCAGGAACAGCTGCTCCTCCGGCGGCAGGGCGGTCGACGCCGGTGCGTACGGGTGGCCGGTACACGACTCCACCGTGAACCCCGCCCCCACCAGCGTGCGGACCAGCTCCTCCCGCAGGTAGCCGCTGACGCGCAGCTCCCGGCCCAGGAACGGCAGCGGCGCCGCGTCCAGGTCGGCCTCGGCCAGGCCCAGCGCCAGCAGACCGCCCGGCTGCAGCAGCGCGCGCATCCGGTGCAGCACCACGCCGATCTCGGCCCGCGGCAGCAGGGCGAGCGAGAAGAACGCGGTCGCCGCGGCGAACGACCCCGCGCCGTCGGGGCCGAGCGACGGCGCGTCCCACACGGTCGCGGCCCGCCCGGTCGCCAGGTCGTACATGTCCAGCCGGTGGAGCTCCGCGCCCGGCACCACCCGCCGGGCCTCCGTCAGCATGCCGTCCGAGAGGTCCACCCCGGTCACGCGGAGTCCGCCCGCCACGAGTTGGCGGGCCGTCGGGTCACCGGTGCCGCAGCCCACGTCCAGCACCCTTGCGCCGGGCGGGAGTTCGGCGAGCAGCCAGTCGCCACAGGCCAGTTGGCCGGCGCGGTCGGGGAAGACCTCGGCGTAGCGGTGCCCGATCGCGTCGAACGCGACGGCCTGCAGGGCCCGTTCGGAGCGTCGCCGGTGACGGGCGCGGGCCTGGTCGGAGATCTGTCCTGTTGTCACGCGTGAGGCACCTCTCCACCTGGCTCCCGGCGGGCACTGCCCGCCCGGCGTACCGCCCCCGCGTCGGCCGATCGAAGTGTGGCTGGCCTTCGAGAATATGCGTGATCACTGCACCGTGGGGCCGCTTTCCGGCCAACTCGCGTCACCGGGGCATCAGGTGGCCGACTTTCGGGGACAGTGGGGGGTCAGCCCGGGGGCGGACCGGGGGCAGACCGGAGCAGGCCGGGGTCGCGCGGCCGCCACCGTGCGCCGGTGCACCGCTCCCACCTGCGGAAACGCCCCGAACGTGCGCGTTTATCGAACGTCAATCGGCGGCTGCCAGAGTCTTCCTCAGCGCCGGGGAAGCGTCGAAGCGTTCCCGCAGCCGGGGGGCTGCGGGAGCGCCGACGCACCAGGGGGAGCCCGACCGCCCGGGGGGACGGGACGGGCCTACGGCGCCGGGGGGAGAGAGGGCTCGGTGTGCTGCCGGTCGATGAGGGCCTGCACGGGGGAGGCCTCGGGCACACCGAGCCGGACGAAGACCGCGTGCGCCTCCTGGAGGCACGCCAGCCCGCGCGCGGGCTGGCCCAGCTCCAGGAGCGCCTCGCCGAGCGAGGCGTTCGCCAGGCCCTGGCAGTACGCGGCGTCCAGCTCCTGCGCGATCACGAGCGACTCGTCCGCCGCCTCCGCCGCCTCCGCCGGACGCCCGTCCGCCAGCAGGCACGCGGCCAGCCGGGCGAGCGCGTAACCCTCCCAGATCCGGTGCTGCTGCGCCTGGTAGAGCCGGTGCGCCTCCCGGAGGTGCTCGGCGGCGTCCCCGGGGGATCCGGTCGAGCGGAGCACGACGCCCAACTGGTACAGCGTGTCGGCGAGGCAGGGCGCGTTGCCCGACGCCCGGGCCGCGGACACGGCGGAGGCGGCCGACGCGACGGCCTCCTCGTGCTGTCCGAGGTGGAGCTGCGCCCGTGCCATGTTGCCCAGGAGCCTGGCCTCCCCGATCGCCGCGCCGAGGCTGCGGCTGATGGCGTGGGCCTGCTGGTAGAACGGCAGCGCCTCGGCGGGGCGTCCGGCGAGGATCAGCACGATGGCGAGCTCGTTGGCCACCGAGATGTGCAGCTGGGTGCCGTCGTCCTCGGACTGCAGGGCCAGGCTCTGCCGGAGGGACACCTCGGCCTCCTGGAGCTCGCCGGCCATCTGGTGGATGTGCCCGACGGCGTACCGGACCCGCGCCAGCGCCGCGGTGTCCCGGTGCAGGCGCGCGTTGTCCGCGGCGGCGTTGAGGGCGGCCCGGATCCGCGGGCCGAGCGTCGGGTCCTCGACCAGGGCCCGGAGGACGAGGACGAGGTCGACCGCGGGCCGCAGCAGTTCCATCGGCTCGCCGACGACGGCCTCGATGCTGCTGAGGAGCAGCGCCACCTCGGATCTGATCCACGCGCGCGCGGTCCCGCTGTCGTCCATCGGCAGCCCGGGGGAGCCGGGGTGGTGCAGCAGCTCCGCCTGCAGGTCGTCGGGTTCGATGACGCGGGCGGCGTTCTGCATCGTCGCCAGCAGCAGGTCGAGGAGCCGGAGCAGCGCGGCGCGCTGCTCGCCGGTGTCGCCCAGCTTCTCGTTCTGCCGCTGGGCGAACAGCCGCAGGAGGTCGTGGTAGCGGTAGCGGCCCGGCGTGAAGCATTCGAGCATGTTGGCCTCGACGAGTGCCTCGGCGAGGTCCTCGGCCCGGCGTTCGTCGGTGCCGAGCAGCGCGGCGACGGCTGCGAGCGGCAGGTCGGGCGCGTCGACCGTCGAGAGCAGCCGGAAGGCCCGGGCCTCGTCCGGTCGCAGCTGGGCGTAGCCGAGGCCGATGGTGGTCTCGACGGCGAGGTTGCCGAGCTGGAGCTCCTGGAGGCGGTTGCGCTGGTCGGCTAACCTCCGGGCGAGGTCCGAGACGCTCCACCGCGGGCGGCTGGCGAGCCGGGCGGCGGCGATGCGCACGGCGAGCGGCAGGAAGCCGCAGGCGGTCACCACGGCCAGGGCGGACTCCGGTTCGGCGGCCACCCGCTCGATCCCGACGATGGCCGAGAAGAGGGCGAGGGCCTCGTCGGGTGTCAGCTCCTCGATGTCGACGAGGTGCGCGCCGGGGATCTCGGCCAGCCGCGAACGGCTGGTGACCATCACGGCGTTGCCGGAGACGCCGGGGATGAGCGGCAGCAGCTGCCGGGCGTCCTTGGCGTTGTCGAGCAGGATGAGCATGCGGCGGTCCGCGAGCAGCGAGCGGTACAGGGCCGACCGCTGGTCGAGCGTCTCCGGGACGTCGGGCGTGCCGAGCGTGTGCAGGAAGTCGCCGAGCACGACGGCGGGGTCGGCCGGGGAGGCTCCGGCGCCCCGCAGGTCGACGTACAGCTGCCCGTCGGGGAAGTCCGGCCGCAGGCCGTGGGCGACGTGGACGGCCAGCGTCGTCTTGCCGACGCCGCCGATGCCGGCGAGCGAGGTCACCACCACGGCCTGGCCCGAGCCGCCGCGCAGGACGTCGCGGAGCTCGTTGACGATCTTGCTTCGGCCGCTGAAGTCGGAGACGTCCGCGGGGAGCTGGGCGGGCGGGACGAAGACCGGGGCGTCCTCCGTGCTCACCCGGGCGCTCGCGGCGGCCGCGGGCATCAGCGCCGGATCCCCGGCCAGGATGCGGGCGTGCATGGCGGCCAGGCCGGTGCCCGGCTCGACACCGAGCTCCTCGATCAGCAGCTTGCGGGTGTCCGCGTACACGCCGAGCGACTCCGCCTGCCGGCCGCACCGGTAGAGCGCCAGCATGAGGAGTTCGCGCAGGCGTTCCCGGAGCGGGTGCGCGGCGCAGAGGGCGCTGAGGTCCGACACCACCTCGGCGTGCAGGCCGATCTCCAGGGCGACGGCGCAGCGCTCCTCCGAGACGGCGGCCTGGCGCTCCGACAGCCTGGTGCGCTGCGTCTCGGCGTAGGGGCCGGGCACGCCGGGCAGGGGACGGCCCCGCCAGAGGGCCAGGGCCCCGAGCAGGGTGTCGTGGGAGGCCCTGAAGTCGCCCTCGGCGCGCGCCTCGGAGGCTTCGGCGACCTGCCGTTCGAAGGCGGCGAGATCGAGCGACTCGGGCGGGATCCGCAGCGCGTACCCGTCGCTGACCGACACCAGGATCTCGGCCGGTTTGCGCAGTGCGCGGGTGGGTTCGATCACCGAGCGGAGCCGTGAGATGTAGGTGCGCAGCGCCGCGACCGCCTGCGGGGGCGTACGGTCGCCCCAGACGCCGTCGACGAGGTCGTCGGTGGTGACCGGCCGGCCCTGGCCGAGCAGGAGCGCGGCGAGCACGGCCTGCTGCTGCGGTGATCCCAGCGCCAACTGCTCGGTGCCGCGCCAGGCCTGGACGGGGCCGAGCACCTGGAAGCGCAGTGTTGCGGCCGGCGGCGTCCCGTCGAGCTCCATGTCCTCCCCCGAATGCCTCTGTTGGTGGTGCATGAAGGTGGTGCGGTCCGCGGATGCGGGGGCGTCAGCTTACGAGAGTGCTCGCAAACGGCGGCGAAGCGCCTGGACGGCCGAGCGTTTATAAGACATTTAACGGTCTCTACGATACTGTCCGGGCGCCCTGAGCGATCCGGCTGGGCGGCTGAGATCTGATGACCCGAAAGGCGGCCCATCCCATGGCCGACGAGACCACCACCGCGACCGAGCCCGTGGCCGAATCCGCTCCCGCCGAGCACACCATCGCTCCGGTGGACCCCGACGCGTTCGAGCAGGCCCTTGAGGTCCTCGCCGAGCCGCAGGCCGACGAGCCGCCGGCGACCGACAAGCCCAAGGGCGACGAGGTCTTCGAGCCGATGGGCTCGGTCGGCAACTGCCCCTGACGCTCCCCGTACGACGTGCACGCCCCGGTCCTCGCGGACCGGGGCGTTTCCGTGTCCGCGCCCCGGGCGGCGGGGCCGGCCGGGGCGCGGGTGCTGCCGCTACTCCGCCGAGCGGACCCGGAGGCTGGTGATCAGCGGGCCGTCGGTGACCTCGGCGAAGAAGTCGTTGCCCTTGTCGTCGACGACGATGAACGCCGGGAAGTCCTCGACCTCGATGCGCCAGACGGCCTCCATGCCGAGCTCGGGGTACTCCAGCACCTCGACCTTCCGGATGCAGTCCTGGGCGAGGCGGGCGGCGGGGCCGCCGATGGAGCCGAGGTAGAAGCCGCCGTGCTCGTTGCAGGCCTTGGTGACCTGCTTGGAGCGGTTGCCCTTGGCGAGCATGACCATGGAGCCGCCGGCGGCCTGGAACTGGTCGACGTAGGAGTCCATGCGGCCGGCGGTGGTGGGGCCGAAGGAACCGGAGGCGTAGCCCTCGGGGGTCTTGGCGGGGCCGGCGTAGTAGACCGGGTGGTCCTTCATGTACTGCGGCATGCCCTCGCCGGCGTCGAGGCGCTCCTTGATCTTGGCGTGGGCGATGTCGCGGGCGACGACGAGGGTGCCGCTGAGCGAGAGCCGGGTCTTGACCGGGTACTTGGCCAGCTGGGCGCGGATGTCGGCCATCGGCTGGTTCAGGTCGATGCGCACGACGTCGTCGTCGAGGTGCTCGTCGGTGGTGTCCGGGAGGTACTTCGCCGGGTCGGTCTCCAACTGCTCCAGGAAGACGCCCTCGGCGGTGATCTTGCCGAGCGCCTGGCGGTCGGCCGAGCAGGAGACGGCCATCGCGACGGGCAGCGAGGCGCCGTGCCGCGGCAGGCGGATGACGCGGACGTCGTGGCAGAAGTACTTGCCGCCGAACTGCGCGCCGATGCCGATCTTCTGGGTGAGCTCGTGGACCTTCTGCTCCAGCTCCAGGTCGCGGAAGCCGTGGCCGGTCTTCGCGTCGCCGGAGGTCGGCAGGTGGTCGAGGTAGTGCGCGGACGCGTACTTGGCGGTCTTGAGCGCGAACTCGGCGCTGGTGCCGCCGACGACGATCGCCAGGTGGTACGGCGGGCAGGCGGCGGTGCCGAGCGAGCGGATCTTCTGCTCCAGGAAGGAGAGCATCGACGACTCGTTGAGGATCGCCTTCGTCTCCTGGTACAGGTACGACTTGTTGGCGCTGCCGCCGCCCTTGGCCATGAAGAGGAACTTGTACGCGTCGCCGTCGGTGGCGTACAGCTCGATCTGGGCCGGCAGGTTGTTGCCGGTGTTCTTCTCGTCCCACATGGTGACCGGCGCCATCTGCGAGTAGCGCAGGTTGAGCTTGGTGTACGCGTCGAAGACGCCGCGGGCGATGGCCGTCTCGTCGCCGCCGGAGGTGAGGACGTTCTGGCCGCGCTTGCCCATGACGATGGCGGTGCCGGTGTCCTGGCACATCGGGAGGATGCCGCCGGCCGAGATGTTGACGTTCTTCAGCAGGTCGAGCGCCACGAAGCGGTCGTTGGGGCTGGCCTCCGGGTCGTCCAGGATGCGGCGCAGCTGGGCGAGGTGGTCGGGGCGCAGGTAGTGCGAGATGTCGTGCATCGCCTCGGCGGTGAGCAGCCGCAGCGCCTCGGGCTCGACCTTGAGGAAGGTCCGGCCGTCGGCCTCGAACGTGGAGACGCCCTCGGAGGTCAGCTTGCGGTACGGGGTGGGGTCGGCACCGAGCGGGAGGAGGTCGCGGTACTCGAAGTCCGGCGTGGGAGCCATGGGGGGTGATCCTTAGCGAGGTCGGCTGCGTCTGCGAAGCACCCTCCAGGGTAGGCGCAGGAGGAGGGCCGCAGGTGGTCAGGTGAGCCTGCGTGACAGGGCTCACGCCTTTCTCGGGCGAACCCTCGTTCGGACGGGGCCCGGTGGCTAGGCTCGTGCCGTGGAGAATTCGCCGTCGCAGGACGAGCCGTCGCAGGACGGCCAGGGGCAGCAGCCCGTACCCATGACCAAGGCCGAGCCCGCCCCCGTCCCGGCGCGGGCCGCAACCCCCGTGGAGGCGGCCGAGCCCGTCGCGGAGGCCGAGCTGAGGGTCTCGGACGCGGACCGCGAGCAGGTCGCGGACCTGCTCCGCGACGCGTACGCGGAGGGCCGGCTCACGGTCGACGAGCACGCGGAGCGGATCGAGGCCGCGTACACCGCGAAGACGTTCGGCGATCTCGCCCCGCTGACCCGTGACCTGCCGGCGGCGGGCCGGCCGTTCCCGGCGGAGAAGCCGGCCGTGCGCCACGAGCGTCCGCCGCTGCCCCCGGCGCGCCAGGAGGCGCCGACGATGGTGGCGGTGTTCGGCGGCGCCGAGCGCAAGGGCCGCTGGCGGGTGGGCTCGCACCTGCGGGCGGTGGCGGTGTTCGGCGGGGTCGACATCGATCTGACCGATGCGGTGTTCGAGTCGCCCGAGGTGGTGATCGAGGTGGTCGCGGTCTTCGGCGGCGTCGACATCAAGGTGCCGGAGAACGTCAGCCTGCACGGCACCGGGGTGGGCATCTTCGGCGGCTTCTCGGTGCGCGAGCAGACCTCCGCCGACCCGTACGCGCCGGTGGTGCGGGTGAAGGGCGCGGCCGTCTTCGGCGGCTGCGACGCCCGCCCGCGGCGGGGCAAGAAGCTGAGGGAGTGGGCGCGCAAGCAGCTCGACCTCTGACCGCGGCGCGGCCGCGCGCCCGGCGTCCTCCCAACTGGGCTGAGGGCACTCGACGTTGCGGCGAGTGCAGGGAGTAGTCGGTTGCGTGCGGTGTGCATGAATCGGGGGGCGAGGGGGTAGTTCCCCACGCACATCGGTTCTTGTTACGGCTGTGATCCCGAAGGGCGGCGGTGCCGCGACGGGTGGGCACGGGGCGGCCGGGCAGGGATGCGAGCTTCCCCGAGTCACGAACCGCGTAGGAGTTGCCGTGCTGCATCCGATCGAGTCCAGCGCCACCGGCACCGCCGCCGCCCGCCGCAGCCCCGTGGCGGTGCCGGCCCCGGCGGACCCGCTGGAGGACAACCCGTGGCACACCGGGGCGGCGTGCCGCCGCGACGAGGCGGGCCTGTTCTTCGCGCCGTCCAAGGAGCCGACGGCGGCCCGGCTGGCGCGTGAGGAGCAGGCCAAGCAGGTCTGCGCCCGCTGCCCGGTGCTGCTGGAGTGCCGGGAGCACGCGCTGGTGCAGCCCGAGCCGTACGGGGTGTGGGGCGGTCTGACGGCGGCGGAGCGCCGTGTGGTGCTGGCCCGGCGGCGGCGCCGCGACTCCGAGCTGCGCGAGGCGCGCCGGTCGACGGCCCGCCGGATAGCGGGCTGACCGGTCGTCGCGGACGGCGGACGGGCCGCGGCCCCGGGCGGTGTGCCCGGGGCCGCGGCCCGTCCGGTGGCGCGTCGCGGGGCTGCGCGCCGGCGGCGTGGCTCAGTTGGCGCGGTCGAAGTCGATCGCGCTGTAGGCCCGCAGCTTCGACAGCTTGTGCGTCGAGTCGATCCGGCGGATCGTGCCGCTCTTGGAACGCATCACCAGCGAGCTGGTGGTGGCGGTCTCCTGGCGGTAGTGGACGCCGCGCAGCAGCTCGCCGTCGGTGATGCCGGTGGCGACGAAGAAGACGTTGTCGCCGCTGACGAGGTCGTCGGTGCTGAGCACCCGGTCCAGGTCGTGGCCGGCGTCCAGGGCCTTCCGCCGCTCGGCGTCGTCCTTGGGCCACAGCCGGCCCTGGATGACGCCGCCCATGCACTTCATGGCACAGGCCGCGATGATGCCCTCGGGGGTGCCGCCGATGCCCATGAGCAGGTCGACGCCGGTGCCCTCGCGGGCGGCCATGATCGCGCCGGCGACGTCGCCGTCGGAGATGAACTTGATGCGGGCGCCGGCCTCGCGGATCTCCTTGACGAGCCCGTCGTGGCGGGGGCGGTCCAGCACGACGACGGTGACGTCCTCGACGGCGCTGCCCTTCGCCTTGGCGACCCGGCGGATGTTGACGGCGGCCGGGGCGCTGATGTCGACGAAGTCGGCGGCCTCGGGGCCGCAGACCAGCTTGTCCATGTAGAAGACGGCGCTGGGGTCGAACATCGTGCCGCGGTCGGCGACCGCGAGGACGGCGACCGCGTTGTGCATGCCCTTCGCGGTGAGGGTGGTGCCGTCGACCGGGTCCACGGCGACGTCGCACTCGGCGCCGGTGCCGTCGCCGACCCGTTCGCCGTTGTAGAGCATGGGTGCCTCGTCCTTCTCGCCCTCGCCGATGACGACGACGCCGTTCATCGAGACGGTGGAGACGAGAGTGCGCATGGCCTTCACGGCCGCGCCGTCGGCGCCGTTCTTGTCGCCGCGTCCGACCCAGCGGCCGGCCGCCATGGCGGCGGCCTCCGTGACGCGGACGAGTTCGAGGGCCAGGTTGCGGTCCGGGGCCTCCGGTGCGACCTCCAGCGAGCTGGGCATGCCGTGCGGCCGGAGTTCATCAAAAGCGTGCGTGGTCATCGTCGTTACCTCTCTGTACGCGACGGCCAGTAGGCGTCCGACTACTGCCTGGTCGGAACGCCGTGGTGAGGGTAGTTGCGATCGTATCCGGCGCCCGGAGAGGTGTCTGTGGCGCACCCGTCAGGACCAGCGGGTATGCCGGGGTTCGTCCCGCTTCACCCGGCTGCGGGGTACCCGGTGGTCGGGGCGGCGGGGGCGATGGTCCACCATGGTCGGGTGGCAGGCAGCAGCAGTATGAGAGGCCGGCAGACGGTACGGGACATGATCCTGTCGATGCTGGCGGTCGGTGTCGTGGTCTACATCGGGTACCTCTTCCTCCCGCACGAGGCCGGCGACGGCGTGCGCGTGGTGGACTACCGGGTGGCGCTCTCCTCGGCGAAGCGGGCGGCGCCGTACCCGCTGCTCGGCCCGCAGGGCCTCTCCGACAAGTGGCGGGCGACCTCGGTCGAGTACCGCAAGGACGGCGAGGGCAACGCCGTGTGGCACCTGGGCTTCGTGACGCCGTCCGGGATGTACGCGGCGGTCGAGCAGTCGAACGGCGACCACGACGCGGTCCTCGCGGGCGTGGTGCCCAAGGGCCGGCCGGACGGCAGCGCGGCCGTGGGCGGGCAGGACTGGCAGCGCTACCAGGGCACGCCGTACCGCGGCCTGGCGCAGGAGGCGGCCGGCGCGACCACCGTGGTGACCGGTTCCGCCTCGTACGAGGAACTCGCCGAGCTCGCGGGCGCGCTGAAGTGACCGCGCGCCGCTGAGCACGGCCCGCCCCCGGGCGGGTCGAGGCACGAGGAAGGCCCCCGGCAGCTGCCGGGGGCCTTCCTCGTACGCGGATGTGCGCGCGGGGTGCGTCAGACGGTGGTGACGACCTGGTCGTAGGCCAGGCGCGGCGAGCGGTCGAACCAGGCGTCGTCGCCCGGCTTGCCGATGTTCACCACGGCCAGCACGGAGTGCTCGCCGTCGGCGAAGAACTCCTTGTTGAGGCCGGCCGGGTCGTAGCCGGTCATCGGGCCGGCGGCGAGGCCGGCGGCGCGCACGCCGATGATGAAGTAGGCGGCCTGCAGGGCGCCGTTGAGGGTCGCGGACGACTCGCGGACGCTGCGCTCCGAGAAGAACATGTCCTTGGCCTGCGGGAAGTGCGGGAGCTGCGACGGCAGCTCCTCGTGGAACTCGTTGTCCTGCGCGAGGATCGCCACGAGCGGGGCGGCGGCGGTCTTGGCGCGGTTGCCCTCGGCCAGGTGCTGCAGCAGGCGCTCGCGGCCTTCCTCCGAGCGGACGAGCACGATGCGGAGCGGCTGCTGGTTGAACGCGGTCGGGCCGTACTTGACCAGGTCGTAGATGGCCTGGACCTGCTCGTCGCTGACCGGCTCGTCGGTGAAGGTGTTGGCGGTACGGGCCTCACGGAAGAGCAGGTCCTGTGCGGCGGCGTCGAGTGCCAGAGTCATGCGGAATCCACCTCATACGGGAAACGGGGAAGCATTGAGCGGACGGGCCGAACGGCCGTTCCATCCTGCTCCAACGTTGGGTGAATCTTAAACTATTCCGCAAGGGCATGTGGCACGTCTCACATTTTCCCGCCCGGGTGTCTCCCGCACGGCGGCCCGCACCCCCTCCGGGTGCTACTCCCGCCCGTCCGACTCCTCCGCGGCGAGCGCCGCGTCCAGCCGGGCCCGTGCGCCGTCGAGCCACCGCTGGCAGACCTTGGCCAGCTGCTCGCCGCGCTCCCACAGGGCCAGCGACTCCTCCAGCGAGGTGCCGCCGGTCTCCAGCTGCCGGACGACCTCCAGCAGGGCGTCCCTGGCCTGCTCGTAACCGAGGCCGTCGTCGTCGCCCGCGCCGGGGCGCCCGTCGGTCGGCGCCTCGCCGGCCGGTGTCCGGCCCGTCTGCTGCTGATCTGCCATGGCGCCAGCGTAGGTGCTGCGGCCGACAAACCGCGGGTGGGCGGTCCGCCGGCATGCCCGTCGCGGCGGACACCCCGCCGTGGTCGGGCCCGGTCGGCCCCCGTGTCCGCCCGGTCATGCTCCCGGCCGTGTCGGCCGGTGGTCCGCTCAGGGGGCGGCGGGGGGCTGACGGTGCGTCGGGCCGCCCCCGTGCAGGCGTACGGGCCTCCGGGGCGGCGCCTCCGCGCGGGCGCACGGGTCGCCGGGCTGCGGTGCGAGCGTGCGGCGCAGGCTGCTGCGGGCCCGGTAGGTGAGCGTCTTGACCGCGCCGACCCGGATGCCGATGGCGGCGGCGACCTCGCGCGAACTGAAGTCGTTCCAGTAGCGCAGGGTCAGGGCGGTGCGCTGGTGGTCGGTGAGTGTGGCGAGCGCGGCGGAAATGCGTTCCGCCTCGACGCCGGCGAGCACGAGATCCTCGATGCAGATTCCGGCATCGGAATCGGCGACGGCCGCCACCGCGGACTCGCTGCGGGTGGAACGCCGTTTGTCGTGGTCGAACATGATGTTCCGGGCGATGGTGAAAATCCACGCGCCCATGTCCTTGCCGGTCCAGCGATAGCCGCCGATGCACGCCATTGCGCGGACGAATGTGTCCTGCGTGAGATCCTCCGCCAATGCGCGATTCCCGGTGCGGCGGGTCAGGAACGCGAGGACGGGAAGGCGGTACCGCCGGTACAGCTCCGCCCAGGCGTCGTGGTCGCCGGCCTTGGCGGCCTCGATCAGCTGCGGTGTTCCGTGGCGCGTCCCGTGCCGTGTGGCGGGCCGTGCCGCGAGCGATGTCCTATCCATGCCGGACCTCCCGGTGAGCAGGTGCGGCAACCCTACGAGTGGGCATGCATGCGTGCAAGCGATTCCGGAATTCCGACGCCCGATCAGTCCAGCGCCCTTTAATTCCGGGCTTGATGCTCCGCAGCTTGGCTTGCACTCATGCAAGCCAAGCTGCGTGGACATGAACAAGCGATAGCCTGCCCGCCATGCAGTCGACTGAGGGCGCCGCCGAGGCCACCACTCCGAGCACCCCCGCCCGCCGCTTCGGAGCCGTCGTGCACGAGGCCGCGCAGCGGGCCGGCTACGACCTCACCCCCGGCTCCGGAGGGCGCCTCGCGCTGGCCCGCGACACCGGCATGAGCGCCTCCGCCGTCGGGCGCATGCTCCGGGGCGAAACGCTCCCGCGGCCTTCGCAATTCGAGCGGATCGCGCAGGTCGTCCACCTCGACCTGCATGAACTTCTGGTGCGCGGCGGAGTTATTTCCGAGGATTCCGCAAACGATCTCTCGCAAGGGGTACGCTCACCCATCACCCCCGAAGGAGCGCTGGACGCATGGGGTGTCACCCACCCGATGATCCGGAGAATCCTCCTCGCCTCGATTGACCAGGCGATCAGCCTGCAACGGGAAAGCGAGCGCGGCCCCATTCCGTCGGACGAGGGCCGCGGGGGAGGCGCAGTGCACATGCAGAGGTGAGGCCAGACATGCCGAGAATCCTGCCGGTGACGGCCGACGTGCTCAGAGCAGTGGGCGCGGTCGGCGGAATCGCCCTGATCGTCGCCGGCACCTACGACAGCCGGTGGGTGCCGCTCCTCGGCTGTCTCGCCGTCGTCGCGCTCTCCACCACCGAGCTCGCCCTGGCCCGGATGCGGCGCTGGATGCGCGCGGCCGAGGACCGGACGGGACACCAGGAACCGCCCGGCACCCGGCCGGACGCCGCGGCGGCCCCCGCGCCCGCGCTCCCCGCCGCCGTCCGGGAGTCGCCCGCCGCCGCGGAGCCGCCCGCGGCCGGTGATCCGGAGGTGCCTGCGGCCGGTGATCCGGAGGCGCCGATCGGCGCGGACGCGCTGCTGCGGCTGCTGGAGGCCGTCCACCACGAGCTGCGCCACGCCCACGCGGCCGCCGACCGGGCCCAGGCCGACCTCGCCGACCTCAGCCGGGAGTGGAACGCCCTCGTGCAGGAGAGCATGACCCGCCGCCCCGCCGACCCGCCCGCCCGGATCCGGAGCGACTGACCCCGGCCGCCGTACGGGGGCGGTTCAGGGCTGCCCGACCGCCACCCCGAAGCCGCCCTCGGCGACCCGTACGTGCAGCTCCTCGCCCGCCGCCACCTGCGCCGGGTCGGTCACCACGGCACCGTCCGCCTTCCGGACCACCGCGTAGCCGCGCTGCAGGGTGGCGAGGGGGGAGAGGGCGACCACCCGGGCCAGGGTGTGGCCGAGGTCCGTCTGCGCGTGGTCGAGACGGTGGCCCAGCACCCGCCGCGCGCGGTCCAGCAGCGCGGCCACCTCGTCGGCCCGGCCGTCCACCAGCCGCTGCGGCGCGGCGAGGACGGGCCGGCTGCGCACCGCGGCCAGCCCGTGCAGCTCGCGGTCCACCCGGCCGGTCACGGAGCGCCGGGCGCGGTCGCGCAGCTGGCGCACCCGGGCGAGTTCCTCGCCGACGTCCGGCACCACCCGCTTGGCGGCGTCGGTGGGGGTGGAGGCGCGGAGGTCGGCGACCCAGTCGAGCAGCGGCTGGTCGGGTTCGTGGCCGATCGCGCTGACGACCGGGGTCCGGGCGGCCGCGACGGTGCGCACCAGCTCCTCCGAGGAGAACGGCAGCAGGTCCTCGACGCTGCCGCCGCCGCGCGCCACCACGATGACGTCGACCCCGGGGTGCTCGTCCAGCTCGCGGACGGCCGCGGCGACCTGGCCGGCCGCGGCAGGGCCCTGCACCAGGACGTTCCGCACCTCGAACCGGACCGCGGGCCAGCGCCGGCGGGCGTTCTCCAGCACGTCGCGCTCGGCCGCCGAGCCGCGGCCGGTCACCAGGCCCACGCAGTGCGGCAGGAACGGCAGCGGGCGCTTGCGCTCCGCGTCGAAGAGCCCCTCCGCGCCGAGCTTCCGCTTCAGCTGCTCCAGCCGGGCGAGCAGCTCGCCCAGGCCGACCAGCCTGATCTCCGTGGCCCGCAGCGACAGCGTGCCGCGGGCCGTGTACCACTCGGGCTTCGCGTGCAGGACGACCCGCGAGCCCTCCTGCACGGCCTCCGCGACCTGTTCGAACACCGATCGGAAGCACGTGACGGTGAGCGAGACGTCGCGTTCGGCGTCGCGCAGGGTCAGGAACACCATTCCCGCCCCCGGGCGGCGGTTCAGCTGCGCGATCTGCCCCTCCACCCAGATCTCGCCCAGCCGGTCGACCCACCCCCCGATCAGGGCGGACACCTTGCCGACCGACACGGGCGCCTCGGGAGAGCTGCTGTTCGCCATGGGTACGAGGCTAGCGCCGCCCGGTGACGGCGGGCGGCCGCTCCGCGGTGCCGCCGTCCGGCGCGCGGGGCCGGGGGTCGGACGCCGCGGCAGGGCGCCCGTACGATGGGGCCATGTCCACCAGTGCTCAGCGCCGTGTCCTGCTCGCCGCCCCCCGGGGCTACTGCGCGGGCGTCGACCGCGCCGTGATCGCCGTGGAGAAGGCCCTGGAGCAGTACGGGGCGCCGATCTACGTCCGCAAGCAGATCGTCCACAACAAGTACGTCGTGCAGACCCTGGAGAGGAAGGGCGCGATCTTCGTCGACGAGACGGAGGAGGTGCCCGAGGGCTCGATCGTCGTCTTCTCGGCCCACGGCGTCGCGCCGTCCGTGCACGACGAGGCCAAGATCGGCAAGCTCGCCACGGTCGACGCCACCTGCCCCCTGGTGACCAAGGTCCACAAGGAGGCCGTGCGCTTCGCCGAGGAGGACTACGACATCCTGCTCGTCGGCCACGAGGGCCACGAGGAGGTCGTCGGCACCATGGGCGAGGCACCGGACCGCATCCACCTGGTGGACGGGGCCGAGGACGTCGCCAACGTCAAGGTGCGCGACGAGTCCAAGGTCGTCTGGCTCTCCCAGACCACCCTGTCGGTCGACGAGACCATGGCCACCGTCGGGGAGATCAAGAAGCGCTTCCCGCTGCTGGTCTCCCCGCCCAGCGACGACATCTGCTACGCCACCCAGAACCGCCAGGTCGCCGTCAAGCAGCTGGCGCCGGAGGCCGACCTGCTGATCGTCGTCGGCTCCAGGAACTCCTCCAACTCCGTCCGCCTCGTCGAGGTCGGCCTGGAGTACGGGGCCCGGGCCGCCCACCTGGTCGACTTCGCCGACGAGATCGACGAGGCCTGGCTGGAGGGCGTCACCACCGTCGGCCTCACCAGCGGCGCCTCCGTGCCCGAGGTGCTCGTCGACGGCGTGCTGGAGTTCCTCGCCGCGCGCGGCTACGCCGACGTGGAGACGGTCAAGACCGCCGAGGAGCACCTGGTCTTCTCACTGCCGAAGGAGCTCCGCCGCGACCTGCGCGCGGAGGCCGCCGGCAAGCTCTGACGCACCCGTGGAGCCCGGGACCGCACCGCGGTCCCGGGCTTCACGCCGTTCCGGGCGGGTAACAGAGCGTGCATGGGCGATCGGCGGGCGGGCAGGGCCGTGGCCCCGGTAGGTTCTGTACACAGGCTGTGGACGACGGAGGGCGTGGCCATGACGACGGTTTTCGGTGTGGACATCGGGGGCTCGGGCATCAAGGGCGCCCCGGTCGACCTCGAACGCGGCACTCTCGCGCAGGAACGGCACAAGGTGCTGACCCCGCACCCCGCCTCGCCGCAGGCCGTGGTCGAGGCCGTCTGCGAGGTCGTCCACCACTTCGGCCACCGCGGGCCGGTCGGCCTGACCTTCCCCGGCGTGGTCGTCGGCGGCCGCACCCGCACCGCCGCCAACGTCGACAAGGACTGGATCGGCCTCGACGCCGAAGGGCTGTTCCGCGAGGCCCTCGACCTGCCCGCCACCCTCGTCAACGACGCCGACGCCGCCGGCCTCGCCGAGGTCGCCCACGGCGCCGGGCGCGGCCACGGCGGCACCGTCCTGATGCTCACCTTCGGCACCGGCATCGGCAGCGCCCTCTTCGTCGACGGCGCGCTCGTGCCCAACACCGAGCTCGGCCACCTGGAGCTGCGCGGCAAGGACGCCGAACGCCGGGCCTCCTCGGCGGCCAAGGAACGCCACGAACTCTCCTGGGCCGAGTGGGCCGAACGCGTCGACGAGTACCTCGACCTGGTGGAGATGCTGTTCTCGCCCCAGCTCGTCATCGTCGGCGGCGGGGTGAGCCGCAAGCACGAGAAGTTCCTGCCGCTGCTCCGCCGCCGCCAGGCCGACGTCGTCCCGGCCGAACTGCGCAACGACGCGGGCATCGTCGGCGCGGCGATGGCCGCGGTCAAGGCCGGCTGAGACGGACCCCCGGACCGTCCGGCGGTCCGGGGGCCGGGGGTCCGGCCGGGCCCGGCGGTCAGCGGGCCCGGCGGATGCGCCGCTGGGCCACGAACCGGGCCGCGACGATCGCCGCCGCCAGGCCCGTCCCGGCGAACAGCCAGCCGGCCCGCACCGCCAGCCCGCTCGCCAGCGCCATCACACGGCCGGTCACCCCGGACGCGGGCACCGGCGCCAGCACGGCCAGCGCCAGCGCGAACGCGATCGGCCCGCTGATCGGCGCCGCCGGCAGGTCGGGCAGCCGCACCCGCACGGCCAGCTGGAAGCAGACCACCAGGTAGCCGAGGCCGAACAGCACACCGAGACCGCCGAAGACCAGCCGGTCGAGGCCGGCGACGAGCAGGGTGCCGACCGCCGCGGCGACGGCCGTGCCGACCGCCGTCAGCCGGGCCGGACGCCCGGTCGGAGACGTGCCGCGGCCTGCCCACGGCAGCCGCAGCCGGGGCGCGGACGCGCTGCCGGAGGCCGTCCGCAGCCGCGAGTCGGCGGGCGCGGCGGGCGCCGGGACGGCGGCCCGGTCGGTGCCGCTCGCCGGGGGCCGCCGCCGGGGGCCTGGCGTCTGGGTACGGGTGCTCTGCTGCTCCACCCACCCAACGTACGGTCAGATCATCGCCACAGTGTGTAATGCGGGAATTCCCGTTCGCGCGTGTCCGCCGGCCCACCGGGTCGTCCACGATCGACGCAGCCCCCGGGCCGCGGCGGCGGCCTTCCCGTCCGGGCGGGCCGGACGGGCCCCGTAGACTGGGGGATCGGCCACCACCGGTGCCGCTCCATGCCCTCCAAGCCCACGGGACATCGCTTCATGTCGCTCACGATCGGAATCGTCGGCCTGCCGAACGTCGGCAAGTCGACCCTGTTCAACGCCCTGACCAAGAACGACGTGCTGGCGGCCAACTACCCGTTCGCCACCATCGAGCCCAACGTCGGCGTCGTCGGCGTCCCGGACGTCCGGCTGGCCAGGCTCGCCGAGATCTTCGGCTCGCAGCGGATCCTCCCGGCGACGGTGGACTTCGTCGACATCGCCGGCATCGTCCGCGGCGCCAGCGTGGGCGAGGGCCTGGGCAACAAGTTCCTTGCGAACATCCGTGAGTCCGACGCGATCTGCCAGGTCATCCGCGCCTTCGTCGACCCCGACGTGGTGCACGTCGACGGCAAGGTCTCGCCGAAGGACGACATCGAGACCATCAACACCGAGCTGATCCTCGCGGACCTCCAGTCCATCGAGAAGGTGATCCCCCGCCTCCAGAAGGAGGCCCGCCTGAAGAAGGAGTCGGCGGCCACCCTGGCGGCCGCCGAGGCCGCCCAGAAGATCCTGGAGACGGGCAAGACCCTCTTCGAGGCCGGCTTCGACGCCTCCTCGGTCCGCGAGCTGCACCTGCTCACCACCAAGCCCTTCCTCTACGTCTTCAACGTCGACGAGGACGAGCTCACCGACGAGGAGTTCAAGGACGCCCAGCGCGCCCTCGTCGCCCCCGCCGAGGCGATCTTCCTCAACGCGAAGATCGAGTCCGAGCTGATCGGCATGGACGAGGACGAGGCGCTGGAGCTCCTCCAGTCGATGGGCCAGGAGGAGACCGGCATGGCCACCCTCGGCCGCGTCGGCTACGAGACCCTCGGCCTGCAGAGCTACCTGACGGCCGGCCCGAAGGAGACCCGGGCCTGGACGATCAAGAAGGGCGCCACCGCCCCCGAGGCCGCCGGAGTCATCCACACCGACTTCCAGAAGGGCTTCATCAAGGCCGAGATCGTCTCCTTCGACGACCTCGTGGCGACCGGCTCGATCGCCGAGGCCCGCTCCAAGGGCAAGGCCCGCATCGAGGGCAAGGACTACGTCATGCAGGACGGCGACGTGGTGGAGTTCCGCTTCAACGTGTGACGAGCCGCCAGGAGGCTTGCGGGGCCTGCCGGCTTGGCCGGCGGGCCCCGCGGCGTCGCCGGGTCAGCTCTCGTAGTGGTAGCGGCACTGGGCGATCAGGACCGAGTCGTCGGTGACCTTGTAGATCAAGCGGTGCTCGTCGTTGATCCGACGTGACCAGTAGCCCTGGAACCCGTGCTTGAGCGGTTCCGGCTTGCCGATCCCTTCATTGCCGTTGCGTGCGACATCGGCAATGAGCGCGTTGATCCGCTTGAGGGTCTTGCGATCCTGGGCCTGCCACCACAGGTAGTCCTCCCAGGCCCGGGAGGCAAAGGTGATCTTCACTCCGGGTCCGCCAGTTCGCGCACGGTCCCGCCCCCGTTCTCCAGTTCCTCGATCGAGGCGAGGAGGCGGCGTGCGTTCGCGGGGCTGCGGAGCAGGTAGGCGGTCTCCTTGAGGGACTCGTAGTCCTCCAGGGAGACGATGACCACCGGCTCGCGTCCGGCGCGAGTGATCACTATCTCCTCGCGGTCGTCCGTGACCGCGTTGAGCACCTCGGCGTACCGTGCACGGGACTCCGAATAGGTCATCGTCTTCATGGTCAGCTCCCTCTGCGTACAAGAAACTGTACGTTCATGGCGGGGTGTCGGCAAGCGTCAACGGGTGCTCGGCCGTGGGACGAAAGGCATCTCGTCGAGCACGAGGTGTCCGCAGCAGGGGCGGGGGGCCGGTGGTCCGCAGGACACCCGTGAGCGACCGTCCGGCTCCGCCGCAGGTCAGGATCGGATGGCGGACGTTCCGCTTCGGCGTGTGACGCGTCCGGCGGTGGGCGGCCCGCTCACGGGACGATGTTGTGGTTGACGCGGAACAGGTTGCCCGGGTCGTAGGTGCGTTTGACCTGCACGAGGCGGTCGTAGCTGGCGCCGTAGTTGGCGGGGGCCCGGTGCTGGTCGTCCTCGGACATGAAGTTGACGTAGCCGGCGTCGGAGGAGTGCGGGGCGATCGCCGCGTGGTAGCCGCGGACCCAGGCGGTGTTGGCGGGGGCGTCGGCGGGGTCGGGTCCGGCGCCGACGATCACGGTGGCGAAGGTGGCGTCGCGGTGGGCGAAGGCGGTGGCGTCCGGGGCGACGCGGTGGCAGGCGCCGTTGATCGGGTAGACGTGGCAGGTGGAGTTGACGGTCGGTACGCGGGGCCCGTGCTCCAGGTGGGCGGCGATGGCGCCGTCGGTGAGCTCCTCGGCGTACGTGCCCTTCCAGTAGTGGTGGAGGCCCGGGGGCAGCAGGGCGTCGAAGGCGCTGTTGATCACCGGGTACGGCATCGGCCCGACCATCTCGGCGACGGACGGGGCGACCTCGCGCAGCGGGCGGAACGCGGCCTCGGCGTCCTCCGGCGGCCCGGCCCAGCAGAGCACCGCGAGGGCGAAGGTGTCACCGTGCCGGTCGGCCGGGATGAACGGCAGCGGCGGCGCGATCTGGAAGCCGGGGAAGGCGCCGAGGTCCTCGGGCGCCTCGGGGATGTACTCGCGGAAGCGCCGCAGGAGGGCCTCGGCGTGCTCCAGCTCGAAGAGGACGGGGCCGGCGACGACGTCCTTCACCGGGCTCAGCCGGAACTCGAACGAGGTGACGACGCCGAAGTTGCCGCTGCCGCCGCGCAGCGCCCAGAAGAGGTCGGGCTCCTCCGTGGCGCTGACCACGTGCAGGGTGCCGTCGGCGGTGACGACGTCCGCGGACAGCAGGTTGTCGCAGGTCAGGCCGAGTTTGCGGCTGAGGTAGCCGAAGCCGCCGCCGAGGGTCAGGCCGCCGACGCCGGTGGTGGAGATGATGCCGCCGGTGACCGCGAGACCGAAGGCGTGGGCGGCGCTGTTCAGGTCGGCCAGGGTGGCGCCGCCGTCGACGCGGGCGGTGCGGCGTACCGGGTCGACGCGCACGCCGCGCATCCCGCCGAGGTCGGCGACCACGCCGTCGTCGCAGGTGCCGTAGCCGGGGACGCTGTGCGATCCGCCGCGGACGGCCAGCGGCAGGCCGTTGCGCCGGGCCGCGTCGACGGCGGCGATCACGTCGCCCGCGTGGGCGCAGCGCACGACGGCGGCCGGCTTGCGGTCGATCATCGCGTTGTAGACCTTGCGGGCCTCGTCGTAGCCGGCGTCACCGGGTCCGGTGACCGTGCCGTGCACCCTGGCCGCCAGTTCCTCGATCGTCCCTGTGCTCATCGCACCCGCTCCTGACCGTGCGGTCCCCCTGGGCCGGCCCGGTGCGGTTCTTCGAGCCGACGGTGACCGGTCGGCCTTCCGTTCCACGCTACGCCGGGTGGCGGGGGCGGCCCACCGGTGGCGGGCCTCCTGGCGGGCGGTGCCGGGACGGGGCGGCGGCCGGGTCAGGCGTGGGTGAGGACGAGCTGCAGGGAACCGTCCGGCTGCGGGGTGACGGCGACCTGCTCCAGGCTCGCGACGTGCCAGGTGGCGGGGTGGGCGGTGGCCCGCTCGCCGATGCCGACGACGCGCATGCCGGCGGCGAGCGCGGCGGTGATGCCGGCCTCGGAGTCCTCGAAGGCGATGCAGTCGCCGGGGGCGAAGCCGAGTGCGGCCGCGCCCTTGAGGAAGCCCTCCGGGTCGGGCTTGCTGGCGCCGACCGAGCCGGCGGTGATCAGGGTGTCCGGCAGGGGGAGCCCGGCGGCACCCATGCGGGCGCGGGCGAGGGCCTCGTCGGCGGAGGTCACCAGGGCGTGCGGGTGGCCGGCGAGTGCCGCGAGGAACCCGGGGGCGCCGGGTATCGGGACGACGCCGTACGTGTCGGCGGTCTCCTCTTCGAGGATGCGGCGGTTCTCGGCGAGGTTGATCTCCATGGGCCGGTCGGGCAGCAGCAGGGCCATGGTGAGGTGGCCCTGGCGTCCGTGGACGACGGACATCACCGCGTCGCCTTCGAGGCCGTGCCGTGCCCCCCAGCGGCGCCAGCAGCGCTCGACCACGGCGTCCGAGTTGACGAGGGTGCCGTCCATGTCGAGCATCAGGGCGCTGGTGGTGGTCGTGGCGACGGGCATGCGATCTCCTCCGGGCGACTGGGTTTGTCACACCAGGATACGAAATTGCCGGACCCTTCGGGTGGGGACGCCGGTCACACCGGCCCGGAGGGCCCCAGCAGGTGCGCGTTGACCGCCCGGGCGCGGGCCGCCAGCTCCGGCAGCTCGACGACCTCGACGCCGGCCCCGGCCAGCAGGGCGGTGCCCTGGCAGGCCTGGACGAACAGGTCGGGCTCGCGCCAGGCCACGACCACCCGCGGCACCCCGGCCGCGATGATGAGCTGCGCGCAGGTGCGCGGCCGGGAGGCGCGCTGCCCGCAGGGTTCGAGCGAGCTGTAGACGGTGGCGGTGCGCAGCCGGGGGTCGCCGGCGGGCAGCTTGGCCAGCGCGGCCTCCTCGGCGTGGTCGTGCGCGTCGGCCTCGCGGCTCCAGCCCTCGGCGAGCACCTCGCCGTCGGCGCCGACGACCACCGCCCCGACGGAGAACGCCGTCGCGGAGGGCGGGCAGCGCTCGGAGAGTTCGACGGCGCGGGCCAGCCAGTGCAGGTCGCGGGAGGGTTCGGGGCCGGTCACGGCGTCGACTCCTTCGGGGCGTAGCGGATCAGCACGACGTCGCCCACCGTACGCGCCTCCAGGAGCCGCATCCGGCGGGTGGGCCCGCCGGGGTACGCGGCGTCGCCGAGGAAGCGGGGCGCGTCGGCCTGGCCGACCACCAGGGGGGCCAGGGCGAGCTGGAGTTCGTCCGCGAGTCCCTCGGCGAGGAAGCGGGTGTGCACGCTGCCGCCGCCCTCGACCATGAGCCGCCGCACGCCGCGGGCGCCGAGGTCGTCGAGCAGGGCGCCGAGGCCGACCTCGGGGCCGAGCGCGACGACGTCGGCGAGGCCGTCGAGCGCGGTGCTCAGCCGGGGGGCGGCGGTGTCGGTGGTGTAGACGGCCTTGGCGCCGCCGGTGTGCCAGAAGTTGAGGCCGGGGGAGAGGTCGCCGCTCGCGCTGAGGGTGACCTTGAGCGGGTACGCGGGGCGGCCGTCGGCGACCCGGGCGGCGCGCCGGGCCGGGGAGTTGACGAGCAGCCGGGGGTTGTCGCGGCGCAGGGTGTTGCCGCCGACGAGCAGGGCGTCGCAGCGGGCCCGTTCCTCGTCGACCCGGTCGAAGTCGTCGGGTCCGGAGAGCAGCAGCCGGTCCGGGGAGGCGTCGTCGAGCCGGCCGTCGACGGAGACGGCGGCGCTCAGCAGGACGTACGGGCGGCTGGGCACGGAAGGGGTCCTCTCGGTCGGCTGCCGCCCACGGTACGCCGGGGGAACGCTTTCGAACGGCGCCGTTCGCCGTCCGGCCCGGTGCCGTAGGGGCGGCGTTCGCCGACGGCCCCGACGCTGGTCCGGACCACGCACCCCCCGTCGAAGGGCCCACCCCCGTGTCCCGTCACCGCTCGCTCGCGCTCGCCTCGGCCGTGCTCGTGCTTGCAGCCGTCCCGGTCGCCGCCGTCCCCGCGTCGGCCGCCAGTTACGGCACGCCCACCATCTCCCTCTCGGCCTCCTACCTGTCGGGTGCGGTCGGTGCGACCGGAGACCCGACGGTCACCGTGACCGTCGCGCAGAGCGGTGCGGACGTCTCCGCGCTGACGGTCGCGGCGAGCGCGACGAGCAAGAGCTCGGTCGCCCAGACCGGCGACGTCACCGTCACCGGGACGACCGGCGCCCGCACGCTGAAGGTCGCGGCGCGCGGCGTCGGCTACACCAACCTGACGATCAAGGTCACCGGGCTGGGCGGCAAGACGGCCACCAAGACGCTGTCCTACGCGGCGTCGCCCGCCGTGCAGTACTCCGCGGACGCCCGCTACCTGACGGGCTCCAGCGACGCCTCCGCCGCGGTGGACGCGGGCGGCGGCTACATCGTGGTCGCCGACGACGAGTCGAACGTGCTGCGGCTCTACGACCGCAACAACTCGGGTGCGCCGGTGAAGACCTGGGACTTCACCTCCTCGCTGGGCGTCTCCAAGGAGGTCGACATCGAGGGCGCGACCCGGGTCGGCAACACGATCTACTGGACGGGCTCGCTGGGCAACAACAAGGACGGCGAGATCAAGGCCGACCGCAACACCGTCTTCACCACGACGATCAGCGGCTCCGGTGCCTCCACCCAGCTCACGTACGGCGGCAGGTACAAGAGCCTGCGCGAGGACCTGATCGCCTGGGACAAGGCCAACGGCAACCGGTTCGGCTTCGCGGCGGGTGCCGCGTCCGGCGAGGTGCCGAAGCAGATCGACGGCTTCAACGTCGAGGGCCTGGAGTTCGCCCCGGGTTCGACGACCACGGCGTTCGTGGGCTTCCGCGCGCCGCTGGTGCCGCCGGCCAGCGGCGGCAAGGCGCTGATCGTGCCGGTCACCAACTTCAACCAGCTGCCCGGCGGTTCGGTGCACGCCGCGTTCGGCACGCCGATCACCCTGGACCTCGGCGGCCTGTCGATCCGCGACATCCGCAAGAACGCGGCCGACCAGTACCTGATCGTCGCCGGCTCCTGGGCCGCGGACGACAACTCCGACCCGTACGCGCTCTACCGCTGGACGGGCCTGGCCGCGGACGCCCCCGTGAAGGTGAAGGACCTGCCGACCACGGACGCGGGCGGCTGGGAGGCCGTCGTCGACGTGCCGGACCTCTCCGTCTCCGGCGCCCGGGTGCAGGTCATCACCGACGACGGTTCGGCCGACCTCTACAACGACGGCACCGAGGCCAAGGACCTGACCCACGCGGAGTGGAAGAAGTCCCGCTCGACCTGGTTCACGCTCGGCTGACCCGGCGTTCCCGCCCGCAGGCCCGTCCCGGCTCCGGCCGGGGCGGGCCTGTCCGCGCGCGGTCGTGCCCCGGGCCGGGACGGCCCCTGCGGGCCGTGCGGTCAGCCGGTGCGCGGCGGCAGCGGCAGGGGGAGGGCGGGCAGCCCGTCGATGCTGGTGGCGACGTGGTCCTTGCCCTCGCAGTAGGCGGAGAACTCCTCGTCGCTCTTGCGGGCGAAGTAGTCCGCGTGCAGGCTGCGTTCGCCGCGGTAGTCCATGAACGGCACGGCGAAGCCGCAGGAGTCGCTGATCCGGTCCGCGTGCACCAGCACGACGGCCCGCAGGGCGGGGCCGTCCGCGGCGGGGTCGAAGTGTCCGATCAGCCCGGCGAACCGCGGGTCGTCGCGGAACACCGCCTCGCCGTGGCCGTGCACCCGTACGACGGTCGGCGGGCCGTCGAAGGCGCACCACATGAGGGTGATCCGGCCGTTCTCCCGCAGGTGGGCGATGGTCTCGGCGTGGCTGCCGCCGAAGTCGAGGTAGGCGAGGGTCCGGTCGTCCAGGACGGCGAGCGTGCCGGCCCGGCCCTTGGGGGACAGGTTGACGTGCCCGTCCCCGGCGAGCGGGGCCGTGGCGGCGAAGAAGACCGGCTGGTTCCCGATGAACGTGCGCAGACGTCCGTCGATGCGTTCGTACGTCTTTCCCATGGTGCCGATTGTCGTCGCACCACCCTTCCGGGGGCGAGCCCGACGGCTCATCATCTTGCCATTCGAGACGAGATTTCTCGACAAGCGAGACGGGGCGTACGGTCGGTGCACCCCGAGAGGAGCCGTTCATGACGAACCGTCGGACCGCCTACACCCACGGCCACCAGGAGTCCGTCCTGCGCTCGCACCGCAGCCGGACCGTGGCCGACTCCGCCGCCTACCTGATCCCCGAACTCCGCCCCGGGCAGCGGCTCCTGGACGTCGGCTGCGGACCCGGCACGATCACCGCGGACCTGGCCGCCCGGCTGGGCCCCGAGGGCCGCGTCACGGCCGTCGACACCTCCGCCGAGGTGCTCGCCGAAGCCGCCGCGCACGCCGCCGGACTCGGCGTGGACACCGTCGTCTTCGAGGTCGCCGACATCCACCGGCTGCCGTACGCCGACGGCGCGTTCGACGTCGTGCACGCCCACCAGGTCCTCCAGCACGTCGCCGACCCCGTGGCGGCGCTGCGCGAGATGCGCCGGGTCACCGCCCCCGGCGGGGTCGTCGCCGTCCGCGACGCCGACTACGCGGCCATGGCCTGGTACCCGCAGCTGCCGGAACTCGACACCTGGCTGTCGCTCTACCGCCGGATCGCCCGGCTCAACGGCGGCGAGCCCGACGCCGGACGCCGCCTGGCCGCCTGGGCGCGCGCCGCCGGCTTCACCGACCTCACCGCCGGATCCGGCACCTGGACCTTCGCCGGCCCCGAGCGCCGCACCTGGTGGGGGGAGACCTGGGCCGAGCGCACGGAGCGGTCGGCCACCGCCGCCACCGCGGTGGCCGAGGGCCTCGCCACCGCCGAGGAGCTGGCGGCCGTCGCCGACGGCTGGCGCCGCTGGGCCGCCGACCCGGACGGCTGGTTCGCGGTGCTCCACGGGGAGCTGCTCGCCCGCCGGTGACGCCCGCCGGTGACGCCCGTCCGGACCCCGGGCCCGGGTCCGCGTCCGCACCCGCGTCCGGGCGGCCGTCTTACCGCGCGTTAACCGCCGGCGTACCGCCCGGTAGCAAACCGCGCCTACCGTCGAACGCACGGGTCCGGCCTGTCCCCCACCGGGCCGGGCCCGTTACGGTGGCGCCATGGACGGCTACCGGGTGATGCGCCAGGACGACAACGGCAACCGCTTCCAGGTCGCCGACGGTCTCGGCCGGGCCGAGGCCGACACGCTCGCCGCCGAGTTCGAGGCCCGCGGGCACAAACAGCTCTACTGGGTCGAGGCAGGCCGTCCCCGCACCCCGCAGCCGCCCGCCGAGGAGCCCCGGTACGTCGTCGGCGGCGCCCTCCTGCACCGCGGCCGGGTGCTCGCCGCGCGCCGCAGCGGGCCGCCCGAGCTCGCCGGCTCGTGGGAGTTCCCCGGCGGCAAGGCCGAGCCCGGCGAGACCCAGGAGCAGGCCCTGGAGCGCGAGCTCGCGGAGGAGCTCGGGGTCCGCGCCCGCGCCCTGCGCCCGCTGCCCGGCCGCTGGGAGGTCCGGCCCGGCCTGGAACTCCGGATCTGGGCCGCCGAACTGCTCTCCGGCGAGCCCCGGCCCCTGCAGGACCACTCCGAACTGCGCTGGCTCGCCGCCCACGAGCTCGACGACCTCCCCTGGCTGCCGCACGACCGCGAGGTCCTCCCGCACGTCGCCGCCCTGCTCGCCGCGGGCTGACGGCCCCTTCCCGACCCCTTCCCGGCCCCGCCCGGGACCGCTGCCCTGCCCCTTCCGGGTGCCGGCGCTGCCGCGCGCCCGGGCCGCGCCGCGATTGCTCCACGTAGCGCAATCGCCGAAGACGGTCCCGCGCTGCCGGGATAGCCGCACATGTGGTGGGGTATGTCACAGTTCGGCAGAAATCGTCACGATCGGTGAGGCGCACCGGCGCCCTGCCGGACCACCCGTACCCGGCCGCGGCCGGGCACGCAGCCCACGAGCCGGAGGCCCCGTCGGTGTCGAGCACGGGAGACGGCGGGGGAGAGCGGCGGACCCGGCGCCTCCCCCGACGCGGAACGCAGCGCGCGGCCGCCCCCGGCGTGCCCGCCCGTCCCTCCCGGCCCGCCGGCAGCGCCTCCGCGCGGGCCCGCCTCCGCCGCGGCCCGGCCCGGCCGTCGGCCGACCGGCCGTCGCAGCGGCCGCCGCTCCGCGACGCCCCGGCCTCCGCCTCCGGCCGCGGCCGTCCGATCCTGCCGTTCCCCGGCACCCCGACGGCCGGCGCCAAGGTCGCCGAGCCGGCCCGCGGCAGCCTCTTCGACGTGGTGAAGGTCGCCATCGCGATCCTCGACACCTCCGGCCGCGTGGTGCTGTGGAGCCCCGCCGCGGAGGACATGCTCGGCTGGCCCAGCGAACTGCTCGTCGGCCGCAGCATCGACCAGCTGATCGGCGACGCCGAACTCGTCGGCCAGGCCCGCCAGGCCATCCAGGAGACCCTCCGGCAGGGCAGCTGGCACGGCATCACCCGCCTCGCCGACCGGGAGGGCGTGAGCGTGCCGGTGGAGGCCCGCATCTCCCTGCTCGTCGACGGCGACGGCACGCCCTTCCTCCAGGTGGCGCTGGCCGACGCCCGCACCGTCGCCGCGGTCGAGCGCGACCTCGCCGTCCGCGACGCCCTCTTCGAGCAGTCCCCGCTGGGCATCGCCGTCCTCGACACCGAACTGCGCTACACGGCCGTCAACCGCACCCTCGCCGAGATGAACGGCGTGCCGATGGAGGACCACGTCGGCCGCACCACCGGTGAGACCCTCCCCGAACGGGCCGCCGACGAGATCACCGCCATCCAGCGCCAGGTGCTCGCCACCGGCGAGCCGGTCATCGACGTCACCCTCGCCGCACCCGTCACCGCACGGGCCGGTTTCCGCTCCATCTCGTACAGCCGGATGACCGACCGGGCCGGACGCGTCCTCGGCATCTCCGGCACCGTCATGGACGTCACCGAGCGTTACCGCGCGGTCTCCAAGGTCGAGCACGCCCGCCGCCGGCTCTCCCTGCTGAACGAGTTCGGCTCCCGGATCGGCGACCTCCTCGACGCCTCCCGGATCGCCCAGGAGCTGGCCGGGGCGGTCGTCCCGCGGCTCGCCGACTACTCCGCGGTGATCCTCCTGCAGGCGGTCGCCCACGGCGACGACCTGCCCCGGCACGGCCACGACCGCCGCACCTCGCTGCTCCAGCTCGGCACCGCCTCCGTGCAGGACGGTCCCGAGGTCGAGGTGATGCTGCGCCGCGGCGCCCGCATCACCTTCACCGAGGAGTCCGCGTTCGGCCGGGTGCTGCGCACGGGCATCCCCGAACTCCTGACCGGCAAGGAGGAGTCCGAGGACCTCAGCTACCCGGGCGACCCCAAGACGCAGGCCGCCCAGGAGCTCGGCGTGCACTCCCGGCTGGTCGTGCCGCTGCGCGCCCGCGGCATCGTCATCGGCCTGCTGGTGGTCAGCCGGGCCGGCTACCGGGAGGGCTTCGACCGCGACGACCTGGCGTTCGCCGTCGAGCTCGCCGACCGGGCCGGCAGCTCGCTCGACAACGCCCGCCTCTACTCCCGCGAGCGCGCCGCCGCCCTCACCCTGCAGCGCACGCTGCTGCCGCAGCAGGTGCCGCAGCCCCCCGGCGTCGAGGTCGCCTACCGGTACGTCCCCGGCAGCAGCGGCACCGAGGTCGGCGGCGACTGGTTCGACGTCATCCCGCTGCCGGGCGACCGCACCGCCCTGGTGGTCGGCGACGTCATGGGCCACGGCCTGCGCGCGGCCGCGACGATGGGCCGGCTGCGCACCGCCGTCCGGGTGCTCGCCGCCCTCGACCTGCCGCCGGAGATCCTGCTGCGGCACGTCAACGAGCTGGCCGACGACCTCGCCCAGGGCCCCGACGAGGCGCTCCTCGCCACCTGCGTCTACGCCGTCTTCGACCCCGTCCGCCGGCGGCTGACGGTCACCAAGGCCGGCCACATCCCGCCGGTGCTGATCGTGCCCGCGGACGCCGACGGCCCGGCGCCGTCCGCGGGCGGCCCGCTGCCCGGCGGCACCGGCACGGTGCTGGACCTGCCGTCCGGGGCGCCGCTCGGCGTCGGCGGGGTGCCCTTCGAGTCGGTGCAGATGGACATTCCGGAGGGGGCGCTCCTCGCCCTGTGCACCGACGGCCTGGTGGAGTCCCGCGACAAGGACCTCGACGTCGGCCTCGGCCGGCTGATCGCCGTGCTGGAGCAGCCGTACGCCTCCATCCAGCAGGCCTGCGAGGCCGTGCTCGACACCATGGAGCAGGGCCGCGAGCCCGACGACGTGGCCCTGCTGCTCGCCCGGCTCAGCCACGGCGAGACGAACACCCCGACCGCCGGCTGGACCCTCCCCGCCGAGCCGACCGCCGTCTCCCGGGCCCGCCGCCTGGTGCGCGGCACGCTCGCCGAATGGGCGATGGAGCACCTCACCGACACCGCCGAGCTGCTCGTCAGCGAGCTGGTCACCAACTCCGTCCGGTACGCCAGCGCCCCCATCGGCGTGCGCCTCACCCTCGCCGACACCCTGCTCGTCGAGATCAGCGACCCGCTGCCCGACCCGCCCCGGGAGCGGCACGCCGCCGAGGCCGACGAGGGCGGCCGGGGGCTGGAGCTCGTCCGCCGCCTCGCCCTGCGCTGGGGCGCGCGCGCCGAGGGCATGGGCAAGGTCGTCTGGTTCGAGCTGCCGCTGGACGAGACCGAGGCCGACTGGACGCGCTAGGCCCCGGCCGGGCGCGCCCCGGCCCCGCTGGCGGCCACGCTCCGTCCCGACCCGGTCGCACCGGGGAGCGGCGGACGGCGCGGAGCGGTGCGGCCCGGCTACCCGGCGTGGCCGATGCGTCCGCACCGTGGTCGCGCGAAGGGCCGTGCGTATCCGCCCGATCGACCTGCCGCCCCTTCGGCCGGCCCGCCCGGCACCGTCCGGACGTCGCCGCGGGGGGTCGCCGCCCGGCGCGGACGGGCCGGGTGCGCGCGCCGTGTTCCGGGCTGGTGCTGATGACGTGTCATGTGATGAAATGCCCGAATCCACAAGATGTTTCGAGTCGCGTTGCGGCCCGTTCCTGCCATAACCGTGCACGGCGACACCATGGCCTGCGAGGCTCTTGACCTGGCCTGCCGATCCGTGCAGGCCAGGCCGGTTCGAACAGCAGCCGTCGGGTAAGGACCAGCGGGCGGGACTCCCCCGATTCGATGTTGTGATGCCCGGGGGCATGTGCGCCCGCGCCCGGATGATGAATACTCGGTCTTCTCGACATCCGGATGGGCACTGGTTGGAGGGGTCGGTCGGTTGAACAGCATCCCGGCGCCGCAGGCACCGAGCAGCAGCGGTCATGCCGCCGTGCCCGGCCAGCCCGGCGCACCCGGCGGCGAGGACGCCGTCCCGCGCGGCACCGCCGCGGGCTGGGGCCACGGCGGGCCCGGGTCGATCTACGACTACATCCGGGTCGCCACCTTCGCCATCGGCCCCGACGGCCGGATCAGCCAGTGGAGCACGCGCGCCGCCGAGTTCTTCGGGGTCCGCGCGGCGGACGCCCTCGGCGTCGACCCCGTCGCCGCCTTCGTCCCCCGCGACCTGTGGCAGCGCGGCCGCGCCCGCCTCGAACGCGTCCTCGACGGCGAGGAGTGGATCGGCACCGCGCCCTACCGCGACGCCCACGGCCAGGAAGGCCTCGCCGAGCTCTACCTGATGCCCTCCGACGGCCGGCCCGCCCCCGGCGCCACCTGCCTCGCCGTCGACGTCGGCCGCCTGCGCACCATCGAGGCCGGACTCCTCGCGGGCGAGGCCGTCATCGGCCAGGCCCCCACCGGTTTCTTCCTCTTCGACCCCGACCTGCGCCTGCAGCGCGTCAACGAGGCCTTCGCCGCCAGCGTCGGCCGCCCCGCGGCCGAACTCCCCGGCCTGCATCCCGCCGAGCTCTTCCCCGCAGGCGAGGCCGACCGGCTGCTCGTCGCCCTGCGCAAGGTGCTGGCCGGCGGCGACCCCATCCTCGACCTCCGCTTCAGCGGGGGAGCACCGGTCGGCGGCACCCGCGACGGCCGCCGCCGCTGGTCCATCGCGCTCTTCCGCCTCACCAGCCCCTCCGGCACCCCCATGGGCGTGGCCGGACAGGTCCAGGACGTCACCGGCCGGCACGTCGCCGAGCGCGAGGCCGCAGGCGTCCGCCGCAGCCTCGCCCTGCTCAACGAGGCCTCGACCCACATCGGCTCCACCCTCGACCTGGAGACCACCGCCAAGGAACTGCTGGACGTGATCGTCCCGCAGTTCTGCGACGTCGCCACCGTCGACCTGTACACCGCCCTGCTCTCCGGCGACTCCGGCCCGATGTCCGGCGGCCCCGGCCTGCTCGACGGCTCCGGCGAGCTGCGCCGCGTCGCCGTCTCCAGCATCGTCGGCGGCGCCTCCTCGGTGCTCGGCGCGGACGGCGGCGGCCACCCGGCCGTGCCCGTCGCCGAAGCCGGCGGCACCCTCTGTTACCCGCCCCGCTCCCCGCACGCCCGGGCCCTGCGCACCGGACGCAGCGTCGTGCCGCAGCCCGGCCCCGACCCGCTGCTGCGCTCGACCCTCGTCGTGCCGCTGGTCGCCCGCGACCAGGTCCTCGGCCTCGTCCAGCTGTCCCGCGCGATCGGCTCCGAGCCCTTCGACGCCCGCGACGTGGCCATCGCCGAGGAGCTCGTCTCCCGTGCCGCCGTCTGCGTCGACAACGCCCGCCTCTACCGCCGCGAGCACGAGCGCGCCCTGATCCTCCAGCGCAGCCTGCTGCCCCCGGGCAAGCCGCAGGCCACCGGCCTGGAGATCGCCCGCCGCTACCTGCCGAGCAACAACAACACCGAGGTCGGCGGCGACTGGTTCGACGTCATCCCGCTGCCCGGCAGCCGCACCGCCCTGGTGATCGGCGACGTCATGGGCCGCGGCCTGCGCGCCGCCGTCGCCATGGGCCAGCTCCGCACCGCCGTCCGCACCCTCGCCATGCTCGACCTCGACCCGGCCGAGGTGCTCGGCGCCCTCGACGAGATCGCCCGCGGTCTCGGCGGTGCCGACGACACCTCCGGCAGCCCCGGCGAGGGCATCTCCGAGGTGTACCTGGCCACCTGCGTCTACGCCGTCTACGACGCCGTCACGCAGCGCTGCGTCTTCGCCAGCGCCGGCCACCTGCCGCCGGTGCTGCTCGAACCCGGCAAGCCCGCCCGGATGCTCGACGTGCCGCCCGGCCTGCCGCTCGGCGTCGGCGGAGAGCCCTTCGAGGAGGTCGAGGAGACCCTGCCCGACGGCGCGGTGCTCGGCCTCTACACCGACGGCCTCGTCGAATCCCGCAAGCACCAGCTGGACGAGGGCCTGCGGGCCTTCCGCGCCGCGCTCACCCACGGCTCCCGCGATCTCGAACAGCTCTGCGACGAGGTGCTCGACGAGCTGATCCCGCACCACGGCGAGGACGACATCGCCCTGCTCATGGCCAAGATCGGGGCGCTGCCCGCCGACTCCGTCGGCGACTGGAGGCTCCCCCCGGAGCCGACCTCCGTCGGCCGGGCCCGCGAGAAGGCCTGCGACTGGCTGATCGGCCGCGGCCTCGACGAACTCGTCGACACCACCGAGCTGCTGGTCAGCGAGCTGGTGACGAACGCCCTGCGGCACGGCCGCGGCGAGATCAGGGTCCGGCTGCTGCACGACCGGACGGTCGTGTGCGAGGTCTGGGACGACGGCTACGCCCAGCCGCGGCAGCGCCGCGCCCAGGAGACCGACGAGGGCGGCCGCGGCCTCCAGCTCGTCAGCCTCCTCGCCGAGCGCTGGGGCAGCCGGCGCACCCCCAAGGGCAAGATCGTCTGGTTCGAACTGGCACTCTGACCAGGCGCTACGCCGCCCGGGTGGATCGTGCCGCCCGGGCGCCGTGTCGGACCCCGCCGTGCGCGCGGATGGCCTTCAGTGGGCGGCAGTCCCGGATCCCTCGGGCCGGCCGACACCCCTGACGGAGGAGCGCATGCGCGCCAGCCGAGCCGCAGACCGGACCGCCGCCGCGGCCGCCGTCCTCTGCCTGGCCCTCGCGGCCGCCGGCTGCACGGACGGTTCCCCCGCGGGCCCGGCCGCGTCCGACGTCACCGCGGCGGACCGCGCCCGGACCCGCGACGGCGGCACCGTGCGCTGGGCGGTCGACGACATCCCGGAGACCCTGAACGTCTACCGGCCCGGCGCCGGGGCGGACTCCGAACTCATCGCCCGGGCACTGCTGCCGAGCCTCTTCCGGATGGACGACCGGGGCCGCACCGCCCCCGACCCGGACTACCTCGCCGGGGCCGAGTCCACCCCGTCCGGCCGGAACCCGCAGAGCATCACCTACCGGCTCAACCCGGCCGCCGTGTGGAGCGACGGCTCCCCGCTCTCCGCCGCCGACTTCACCGCCCAGTGGAAGGCGCTCTCCGGCGCCGACCCGGCCTTCCACAGCGACCGGCCGGCCGGCTACGACGCCATCGCCTCCGTCTCCCAGGGCAGCGGGCCCGGCGAGGTCAAGGTCGTCCTGAAGCACCCGTACGCCGACTGGCGGGCGCTCTTCTCGCCGCTCTACCCGGCCGCCCGGACGGCCACCGCGGACGCCTTCGACGAGCCGCTCGACGGCGACTTCCGGACCTCCGCCGGCCCCTTCGTCCTCGACGCCTACGACCGCGAGGGCGGAAGCGCCCGGCTCGTCCGCAACCCCCGCTGGTGGGGCGAGAAGGCCAAGGCCGACGCGGTCGAGTTCGTGGCCGTCCCCGCGGCCGAGCGGCTCGACGCCCTGGCCCGCGGCGAGCTCGACATCGCGGCCGTCACCGCCTCCGTCGACCGGGCCGTGCCCGGCGGCACCGCCGACGCCGCCCCGCCGGACGCCGCCGCCATGGTCGAGGCCTCCGTGCACGCCCTGCGCCGCGCCGAGACCATCCCCGGGCTCACCCTGCACCGGGCCCCCGGCGCCGCCTTCACCCAGCTGACCCTGAACGCCGCCCGCGGACCGCTCGCCGACCAGGGCGTACGGCAGGCCGTCGCCCATGCCACCGACCGCCGCCGCACCGCCGAGGCCGCCCTCGTGCCGCTCGGTCTCGGCGCCGTACCGCTCGGCAACCACCTCCTGCTGGCCGGGCAGGACGGCTACCGCGACAACAGCGCCGCCCTCGGCACGACCGACGCCGCGACCCTGCTCGACCGGGCCGGCTGGAAGGCCGCCGACGGCAGGCGCACCAAGGACGGCAAGCCGCTCGCCCTCACCCTGGTCATCCCGGAGGGCTCCACCACCGCCCGCCGCACCGCCGACGCCCTCACCACCGACCTCGCCGCCGTCGGCATCGCGCTGACCTCGACGCCCGTGCCCGCGGACACCTTCGTCACCGACCGCCTCGACAAGGGCGACTTCGACCTCGCGCTCTTCTCCTGGCCCGCCACCGGCTACCCCGCCGAGTCCCGGGCGCTGTACGCCAAGCCGCAGCCCGGCCCGGACGGGCAGCCGCTCCCCGGCCGCAACTACGGCCGCACCGGCACCGCCGAGATCGACCAGCTCCTCGACCGGGCCTCCGCCGAGCTCGACCCGGCCGTCCGCACCGGCCTCCTCCAGCAGGCCGACGCCCGGCTCTGGCAGCTCGCCGACGTCGTACCGCTCTACCGGCGCCCCGAGCTGGTCGCCGTCCGCGAGGGCGTCGCCGGGGCCGGGGCGTACGGCTTCACCACCCCGCGCTACCAGGACGTCGGCTTCCGGACCGGGTGAGCCGGAGGGGACGGGCCGGGGCCCGCCGGGGCTTCCCGAAGGCCCTCCGGGACCTGCTCCGCGGGGGTCCGTCCGACCGGGGCCGACCCCCTCCGGCGGGGCCCTTCCTGTGATCTTGCACGCGGTGCCACCCGCCGTTTCGGCCTCAGAGGGCGGTTCCCCGTACCATAGGAGGAGCCGTGGCATGGTGTGCCCGGCGGGTGGACCGGTAGTAGCAGGCGGAACGGGCGGCGGCGATCGACATGGATCGCCAAGTCGGCGTCACGCAGCCGGGCGCCGAAACCCACGAACCGGGAGATTCCGCTCAGCATGCCCACGCGCAACGACATCCGTAACGTCGCCATCGTCGCCCACGTCGACCACGGCAAGACCACGCTGGTCGACGCCATGCTGAAGCAGGCAGGCGCCTTCGCCGCCCACCAGCACCTCGACGACCGAATGATGGACTCGAACGACCTGGAGCGCGAGAAGGGCATCACCATTCTCGCGAAGAACACCTCCGTGAAGTACCACCCCAAGGACGGGGGCGTACCGATCAACATCAACATCATCGACACCCCCGGCCACGCCGACTTCGGTGGCGAGGTCGAGCGAGGCCTGTCGATGGTGGACGCGGTCGTCCTCCTCGTCGACGCCTCCGAGGGCCCGCTGCCCCAGACCCGCTTCGTGCTCCGCAAGGCGCTGCAGGCCCGGCTGCCCGTCATCCTCTGCATCAACAAGACGGACCGCCCGGACTCCCGGATCGACGAGGTCGTCAACGAGACGTACGACCTCTTCCTCGACCTGGACGCGGACGAGGAGCAGATCGAGTTCCCGATCGTCTACGCCTGCGCCCGTGACGGCATCGCCTCGCTGACCAAGCCGGAGAACGGCACCGTCCCCGGGGACAGCGACAGCCTGGAGCCGTTCTTCTCCACGATCCTGGACCACGTCCCGGCCCCGGTCTACGACGAGGCGGCCCCGCTCCAGGCCCACGTCACCAACCTCGACGCCGACAACTTCCTCGGCCGCATCGCGCTGCTCCGCGTCGAGCAGGGCGAGCTGCGCAAGGGCCAGACCGTGGCCTGGATCAAGCGCGACGGCACGATCCAGAACGTCCGCATCAGCGAGCTGCTGATGACCGAGGCGCTCACCCGCAAGCCCGCAGAGAAGGCCGGCCCGGGCGACATCTGCGCCGTCGCCGGCATCCCGGAGATCATGATCGGCGAGACCCTCGCCGACACCGAGAACCCGATCGCGCTCCCGCTGATCACCGTCGACGAGCCGGCCATCTCGATGACGATCGGCACCAACACCTCGCCGATGGTCGGCAAGGGCGGCGGCGGCAAGGGCGCGGACGCGAAGGCCACGGTCAAGGACCGCAAGGTCACCGCCCGCCAGGTGAAGGACCGCCTGGAGCGCGAGCTCATCGGCAACGTCTCGCTCCGCGTGCTGGACACCGAGCGCCCCGACGCGTGGGAGGTGCAGGGCCGTGGCGAGCTGGCGCTGGCCATCCTCATCGAGACCATGCGCCGGGAGGGCTTCGAGCTCACCGTCGGCAAGCCGCAGGTCGTCACCCGCGAGGTCAACGGCAAGACCCACGAGCCGGTCGAGCGCCTGACCATCGACGTGCCCGAGGAGCACATGGGCCCGGTCACGCAGCTCATGGGCATCCGCAAGGGCCGGATGGACAACATGTCCAACCACGGCTCCGGCTGGGTCCGCATGGAGTTCGTCGTGCCGTCGCGCGGCCTCATCGGCTTCCGCACGGAGTTCCTCACCAGCACCCGCGGCACCGGCATCGCGCACTCGATCCACGAGGGCTACGAGCCGTGGTTCGGCGTCCTGACCACCCGCAACAACGGTTCGCTGGTCGCCGACCGCTCCGGTGTCGTCACCGCCTTCGCGATGACCAACCTCCAGGAGCGCGGCGTGCTGTTCTGCGACCCGGGCACCGAGGTCTACGAGGGCATGATCGTCGGTGAGAACTCGCGTGCCGACGACATGGACGTGAACATCACCAAGGAGAAGAAGCTCACCAACATGCGCTCCTCCAACGCGGACGTGGCCGAGTCCATCGTGCCGCCGCGCAAGCTCTCGCTGGAGCAGTCGCTGGAGTTCTGCCGCGAGGACGAGTGCATCGAGGTGACCCCGGAGACCGTGCGCATCCGCAAGGTCGTCCTGGACGCCAAGGACCGCGGCCGTACGGCCTCGCGCGCCAAGAAGGGCTGACGGGAGACCGTCCCCGGGCCGGCCGGTCCCACCCTGCGGGGTGGGGCCGGCCGGCTTCTTTGTGACGCTTCGCTGTCGACGCGCGTAGCGCAAGGGCCCGGCCGATGTTCGATAGTCGGACGTGACCCACCGTCATGCATGGAAACTGTCCGTTTCACCCCGGTTGCGTATGTCCTGAATGTCCGATGTATGAAACTAATTCGTCCTGCATGTGACCAAATTGAGATCCGTAATGGTCCGTTCCGCATCTCTGAGTGACCGATAGTGGGACAAGTCGAGCTCGGGTCACGGGTCACGCGCAGGGGTGCGCGCCGAACCTCGGGCGAGGAAGCACCGCCTGGTCACGGCACCGATGCCGGCCACCTCCCCGCGGTGTTCTCCACGTTGCAACACGGATTCAGGAGGCACACCCATGCGCGGTGCCAGCCAGGCCAAGTGGGTCGTCGCAGCCGTCGCGGTCGCCCTCGCCGCAACTGCCTGCGGCAGCGGCGGAAGCTCTGCCGGCGGTTCGTCCGACGGCGCGGTCAACGCCCAGGGCACGTTCAGCTACCAGAGCGCCGAGCCGCAGAACCCGCTCCAGCCGGCCAACGCCATGGAGAACCAGGGCGGCCGCATCATCAAGCAGCTGTTCAAGGGCCTCGTGGACTACGACCCCGCGACCGGCGACCTCCGCAACCAGGTGGCCGACAAGATCGAGACCACCGACGCGCAGCACTACACCGTCACGCTGAAGTCCGGCTGGACGTTCCACGACGGCACCCCGGTCACCGCGGCCTCCTTCGTGGACGCCTGGAACTGGTCCGCCAACGTGAAGAGCGGCCAGATCAACTCGGACTGGTTCTCCGACATCGCCGGCTACGCGGCCGTGCACCCGGAGACCGGCGACCCGACCGCGACCACGATGTCCGGCCTCAAGGTCGTCGACGACACCCACTTCACGATCGAACTGACCGGCCCGGTCTCGTACTTCGAGTACAAGCTCGGCTACACGGCCTTCTCGCCGCTGCCGAAGGCCTTCTACACCGACCCGGCGAAGTACGGCCAGTCGCCGATCGGCAACGGCCCCTACAAGTTCGTGTCGTGGGAGCACAACAAGGCGATCACCGTCGCCGCCTACGACAAGTACGCCGGCGTCGACAAGGCGAAGAACGGCGGCATCGTCTTCAAGAACTACTCCCAGCCCGAGGCGGCCTACAAGGACCTCACCTCGGACACCCTGGACGTTCTCGACCAGGTCGACCCGACCGACCTCGCCTCCTACAAGACGGACCTCGGCGACCGCGCCGTGGACCAGGCCCAGGGCGCGATCCAGGCCATCTCCTTCGCCCTGTACCAGGGTGACTGGAGCGGCGTCGACAAGGCCAAGGTCCGCCAGGGCCTGTCGATGGCGATCGACCGCGACACCATCACCAAGACGGTGCTCAACGGCTCCCGCCAGCCCGCCAACAGCTGGGTCGCCCCCGGCGCGATGGGCTACAAGAACGACACCTGCGGCGAGTTCTGCACCTTCGACCCGGCCAAGGCGAAGCAGCTGATCGCGGCCGGCGGCGGCGTCCCCGGCAACAAGATCACCATCGTCTACAACTCCGACGGCGGCCACAAGGAGTGGGTGGACGCGGTCTGCAACTCCATCCGCCAGTCCACCGGCGTGGAGTGCCTCGGCGACGCCAAGCCGGACTTCAAGACCTCGCGGGACCTCATCAAGAACAAGAAGGTCCAGTCGATGATGCGCACCGGCTGGGTGCAGGACTACCCGCTGAACGCCAACTACCTGCGCGACGTCTACGGCACCGGTGCCGCGGCCAACGACGCCGGCTACTCCAGCCCCGAGTTCGACAAGCTCGCCGCCGAGGCCGACAAGGCCACCACGGTCGAGAAGACCGCCGACCTGTACCAGCAGGCCGAGGCCCAGCTCGCCAAGGACATGCCGGCCGTCCCGCTCTGGTACTACAAGACCAACTCGGGCTACTCGAACAACGTCCAGAACGTGAAGTTCGACTCGTTCGGCGACCCGGTCTTCACCCAGGTCGAGGTCAAGCAGAAGTAATCCGCGCCACTTCACGGCCCGGACCGACACGGCCGGTGCCCGTCCCCGCCCCACGAGGGCGGGCAGGCACCGGCCGTCGTCACGCCGAGAACCTCTGACATCGGGACGACAGCCCGTCAGAGCATTGGATGGAGGCACGATGGGGCGCTTTGTCGCGAGGCGACTGCTCCAAATGATCCCGGTCTTCCTCGGGACGATCACCCTGATCTTCCTCATGGTGCACGTCCTGCCGGGCGACCCGGTCGCGGCGATGTGGGGCGACAAGGCTCCGGACCCTGCCCAGCTCGCCGCGTTCAAGCACGAGATGGGCATGGACAAGCCGCTGGTCCAGCAGTACCTGGACTACCTGGGCAACCTGCTCACCGGCGACTTCGGCACCACGATGGACCACCGCAGGGTGATCGACGTGATCTCCGACGCGCTCCCCGTGACCGTCCGGCTCGCCCTGATGGCCTTCGCCATCGAGGTCGTGCTGGGCGTCGGCATCGGCCTCGTGTCCGGCCTGCGCCGCGGCAGGGCACTGGACAAGGGCACCCTCGTGCTCACCCTGCTGCTGATCTCGATCCCGGTGCCCGTGCTCGGCTTCGTCTTCCAGAACGTCTTCGCGACGAACCTCGGCTGGGTGACCCCCACCGTCCAGGACTCGATGAACCTCGGTCAGCTCCTGCTGCCGGCCTTCGTCCTGGGCTCCCTGTCGCTCGCGTACGTGGCGCGGCTCACCCGCACCTCGATCGTCGAGAACGTCAAGTCCGACTACATGCGCACCGCCGTCGCCAAGGGCCTGCCCCGGCGCCGGGTCATCGGCACCCACCTGCTGCGCAACTCGCTGATCCCCGTGGTGACCTTCCTCGGCACCGACCTCGGCGCCCTGATGGGCGGCGCGATCGTCACCGAGGGCATCTTCAACGTCAAGGGCGTCGGCAACGCGCTCTACCACGCGATCAACCTGAAGGAAGGCGCCACCGTCTCCGGCTTCGTCGTCGTGCTGGTGCTCGTCTACCTCGCCGCCAGCCTGATCGTCGACCTGCTCTACGCGGTCCTGGACCCGAGGATCCGGTATGCCTGACCTGATCGAGAAGAAGAACGCGGAGATCCCCGCGCAGCGCACCGGGCAGAGTGCCGAGCCCAAGCCGGAGAAGGCCCGCAGCCTCGGCCTCGACGCCTGGCACGACCTGCGCCGCCGCCCGATCTTCCTGCTCTCCGCGCTGCTGATCGTGCTGCTGGTCGTGATCGCGATCGCGCCCGGCCTGTTCACCTCGGTGGACCCGCGCGCCGGCGACCTGCGCAACCACTACCTGACGCCGCCGAACTACGGCCACCTCTTCCAGGCCGACTGGTTCGGCTACGACGGCCAGGGCCGCTCGATCTACGCCCGGGTGCTGTACGGCGCCCGCGCCTCGGTCGTGGTCGGCATCTGCGTCACCGCGGGCGTGACGATCCTCGGCGGCCTGACCGGCATGATCGCCGGCTACTTCGGCGGCTGGGTCGACACCGTGGTCTCCCGGGTCACCGACATCTTCTTCGGCATCCCGCTGCTGCTCGGCGCGCTGGTCATCCTCAACGCCTTCACCTCGCGCTCGATCTGGAGCGTGGTCTTCGCCCTGGTCGCCCTCGGCTGGACGCAGATGACCCGCGTGATGCGCGGTTCGGTGATCACCGTCAAGCAGGCCGACTTCGTCACCGCCGCGAAGGCGCTCGGCGCGGGCACCGTGCGGATCCTCTTCAAGCACATCCTGCCGAACGCGATCGCCCCGGTGATCGTGGTCGCCACGATCGCGCTCGGCGGCTACATCGCCACCGAGGCCACGCTGAGCTTCCTCGGCATCGGCCTGCAGGACCCGACGATCTCCTGGGGCATCGACATCAACTCGGCCCAGAAGGTCATCCGCACCGCCCCGTTCGTGCTGTTCTTCCCCGCGGGCATGCTGAGCCTCACCGTGCTGGCGTTCATCATGCTCGGTGACGCGGTGCGCGACGCCCTCGACCCGAAGCTGCGCTGAGAGGCGGAGACACCATGACCACTGCGATCGAGAAGACCGCCACGGCGCCCGCAGGCCGCCTCGTGCCCGGCACGCCGCTGCTCGAAGTCCGTGACCTGCACGTCGAGTTCAAGACCCGTGACGGCGTCGCCAAGGCCGTCAACGGGGTCAACTACTCGGTGGCCGCCGGTGAGACGCTGGCCGTGCTCGGCGAGTCCGGCTCCGGCAAGTCCGTGACCGCCCAGACCATCATGGGCATCCTCGACATGCCGCCCGGCCGCGTCACCGCCGGTGAGATCCTGTACCGCGGCCGCGACATGCTCACCATGTCCGACGAGGAGCGCCGGAAGGTCCGCGGCCGCAAGATCGCGATGATCTTCCAGGACGCGCTGTCCTCGCTCAACCCGGTGCTGAGCGTCGGCTACCAGCTCGGCGAGATGTTCCGCGTGCACGAGGGCGCCTCCCGCAAGGAGGCGAAGGCCAAGGCGATCGAGCTGATGGACCGGGTGCGCATCCCGGCCGCCGCCCAGCGGGTCGGCGACTATCCGCACCAGTTCTCCGGCGGCATGCGCCAGCGCATCATGATCGCGATGGCGCTCGCCCTCCAGCCCGACCTGATCATCGCGGACGAGCCGACCACCGCCCTGGACGTCACCGTCCAGGCGCAGGTGATGGACCTGCTCGCGGAGCTCCAGGCCGAGTACCACATGGGCCTGATCCTCATCACCCACGACCTGGGCGTGGTCGCGGACGTCGCCGACAAGATCGCCGTCATGTACGCGGGCCGGATCGTCGAGACCGCCCCCGTCCACGAGCTGTACGCCGACCCCGCGCACCCGTACACCAAGGGCCTGCTCCGGTCGATCCCCCGGCTGGACCAGAAGGGCGAGGAGCTCTACGCGATCAAGGGCCTGCCGCCGAACCTCTACCGGGTGCCGGCCGGCTGCGCGTTCAACCCGCGCTGCGAGGCGGCCACCGACCTCTGCCGCACCGAGACCCCGGTGCTGCACCAGGTGCTCGACCGCGACGGTGCCGAGCTCGCCGGCCGCCGCAGCGCCTGCCACCTCTGGAAGGAGACCCTCCATGGCTGAGCCGATCCTGGAGGTCCGGAACCTGGTCAAGCACTACCCGCTCAGCCAGGGCGTCCTCTTCAAGAAGCAGGTCGGCGCGGTCAAGGCCGTCGACGGCATCTCCTTCTCCCTCCACAAGGGCGAGACGCTCGGCATCGTCGGCGAGTCCGGCTGCGGCAAGTCGACGCTCGCCAAGGTGCTGATGAACCTGGAGCGGGCCACCGCCGGCCAGGTGCTCTACAAGGGCGAGGACATCTCCAAGCTGTCCGGCGCCGCCCTGAAGGCCGTGCGCCGCAACATCCAGATGGTGTTCCAGGACCCGTACACCTCGCTCAACCCGCGGATGACGGTCGGCGACATCATCGGCGAGCCGTACGAGATCCACCCCGAGGTCGCCCCCAAGGGCGACCGGCGCAAGGCCGTCCAGGACCTGCTGGACGTCGTCGGGCTGAACCCGGAGTACATCAACCGGTACCCGCACCAGTTCTCCGGCGGCCAGCGCCAGCGCATCGGCATCGCCCGCGGCCTCGCGCTCAAGCCCGAGATCATCATCTGCGACGAGCCGGTCTCCGCCCTCGACGTCTCCGTCCAGGCACAGGTCATCAACCTGCTGGAGCAGCTGCAGCAGGACTTCGAGCTCTCCTACATGTTCATCGCGCACGACCTCTCGATCGTCCGGCACATCTCCGACCGCGTCGGCGTGATGTACCTCGGCACCATGGTCGAGATCGGCTCGGACGAGGAGATCTACGAGCACGCCACCCACCCGTACACCCAGGCGCTGCTCTCCGCCGTGCCCGTGCCCGACCCGACCGGCCGGGAGAACCGCGAGCGGATCATCCTCTCCGGCGACATCCCCTCGCCGGCGAACCCGCCCTCCGGCTGCCGCTTCCGCACCCGCTGCTGGAAGGCGGAGGAGCGCTGCTCGACCGAGGTGCCGCTGCTCGCGGTGCCGTCCCTCCCGGACGGCCCGGCCCGGCACGAGTCGGCCTGCCACTTTGCCGCCGTCCGCGAGGCCGCGGCGGTCTGACCGGCACTTCCGCAGGGCCCGGACACCGGCAACGGGGTCCGGGCCCTGCGGCGTCCGCGGGCAGGATCACTCTCCGTGCACCCATCCGGCGGTACCCCGCGCGCGCCGCCGCGTGACCTTGTTTCTCATGGGGTGTGATGCGACACACGTCCTGAGGAGGAAGCCCCATGTCCGCCAGAGCCACCAGAAAGCGCTGGGCCCTGATCGGTGCGACATCCGTGGCCCTCGTGGCCAGCGGATGCGGCAGCAGCGGTGACAGCGGGGGAGGCACCGGCGCCTCCGACTCGGGCAAGACCTTCAGCTACCAGAGCAGCGAGCCGCAGAACCCGCTGCAGCCGGCCAACGCCAACGAGACCGGCGGCGGCCGGATCGTGCAGAACCTCTTCAAGGGTCTGGTCGACTACAACCCCGAGAACGGCGAGCTCCGCAACCAGGCCGCCGAGAAGATCGACACCTCCGACGCGCAGACCTTCACCGTGACCCTCAAGACGGGCTGGACCTTCCACGACGGGTCGCCGGTCACCTCGAAGAGCTTCGTCGACGCGTGGAACTGGGCGGCCAGCACCGGGAACAACCAGATCAACAGCTCCTGGTTCGGCGACATCGAGGGTTACAAGGACGTCCACCCGGAGAGCGGCAGCCCGACCAAGACGACGATGTCGGGCCTGACCGTCACCGACGACACCCACTTCACGATCAAGCTGTACAACAAGGTCTCGTACTTCACGTTCAAGCTCGGCTACGTCGCCTTCTCCCCGCTGCCCGAGGGCTTCTTCAAGGACCCGGCGGGCTACGGCCAGAAGCCGATCGGCAACGGCCCGTACCAGTTCGTGAGCTGGGACCACAACTCCCAGGTGGTCACCAAGGCCTTCGCCAACTACCAGGGCGTCGACAAGCCGAAGAACGGCGGCGTCGTCTTCAAGATGTACACCACCGCCGAGGCCGCCTACGCGGACCTGCAGTCCGGCAACCTCGACGTGATGGACCAGGTGCCGCCGTCGGCGCTGGCCACCTACAAGACGGACCTCGGCGACCGGGCGATCGACTCCCCGCAGGGCGCGATCCAGAACATCGGCTTCACCCTCTACCAGCCCGAGTGGGCCGGCGCGAACACGGCGAAGGTCCGCCAGGGCCTGTCGATGGCGATCGACCGCGACACCATCACCAAGACCGTGCTCCAGGGCTCCCGCGCCCCCGCCTCCGCGTGGACCGCCGATGGCGTCCAGGGCTACAAGGCCGGCACCTGCGGCGACTTCTGCACCTACGACCCGGCCAAGGCGAAGCAGCTCATCCAGGAGGGCGGCGGCGTCCCCGGGAACAGCCTGAAGATCACGTACAACGCGGACGGCGGCCACAAGGAGTGGGTCGACGCGGTCTGCAACTCGATCCGCCAGGCGACCGGCGTCAACTGCGTCGGCGACCCGAAGACCGACTTCAAGACCGCCCGCGCGGCGATCACCGGGCACACCATCAACGGCGCCTTCCGCACCGGCTGGGTGCAGGACTACCCGCTGAACGCCAACTTCCTCGCGGACGTCTACCGCACGGGCGCGGCCTCGAACGACTTCGGCTACTCCAGCCCGGAGTTCGACAAGCTCGCCACCGAGGCGGACCAGGCCGACAGCATCGACGCCACCGCGACCGGCTACCAGAAGGCCGAGGCCGTGCTGGCGCAGGACATGCCGGCGATCCCGCTCTGGTACTACCGCACCAACTCGGGCTTCTCCACCAACGTGCAGAACGTGGTGTTCGACTCGTTCGGCAACCCCAACTGGACCGGGGTCGAGGTCAAGAGCTGACCACCCCGCCGGCCGGCCCCGTCCTCCCCGCACGGAGGGCGGGGCCCCGGCACTAGCCGCCTCAGCGGAAGGAGGCACCCATGGGCAGCTACGTCCTACGGCGGGTGCTGCAGATGATCCCGGTGTTCATCGGCACCACGCTCCTGATCTTCCTCATGGTCTACACCCTGCCCGGCGACCCGATCGCCGCGATGTACGGCGACAAGGCCGCGGACCCGGCGCAGGTCGCCAACCTGCGGCACCAGTTCTACCTCGACCAGCCGCTCTGGAAGCAGTACCTGCACTACATGAACAACGTGCTCCACCTGGACTTCGGCACCAGCTTCACCGGCCGGCCGGTCTCCGAGATCATGGCCGACGCCTTCCCGGTGACCATCCGGCTGGCGCTGGTCGCGTTCTTCTTCGAGATCTTCGTCGGCCTCCCGCTCGGGCTCATCTCCGGCCTGAAGCGCGGGCACCTGGTGGACACCATGGTGCTGGTCCTCACCCTGCTGGTGATCTCCATCCCGGTGTTCGTGCTCGGTTACATCGCCCAGACCGTCTTCGCGACGAATCTGGGGTGGGTCACACCCACGGTCCAGGACTCCGAGGACATCACCCAGCTGATCCTGCCGGGCATCGTGCTGGCCTCCCTGTCCCTCGCGTACGTCGCCCGGCTCACCCGCACCTCGATCGGCGAGAACCTCCGCGCCGACTACATGCGCACCGCCGTCGCCAAGGGGCTGCCGAAGCGCACGGTGATCACCCGCCACCTGCTGCGCAACTCGCTGATCCCGGTGGTGACGTTCCTCGGCACCGACCTCGGCGCCCTGATGGGCGGCGCGATCGTCACCGAGGGCATCTTCAACGTCAAGGGCGTCGGCAACATCCTCTACCGCGCCGTCAGCCAGAAGGAGGGCCCGACGGTGGTGGGCATCGTCACGGTGCTGGTCATCGTCTACCTGGTCGCCAGCCTGGTCGTCGACCTGCTCTACGCCGTCCTGGACCCGAGGATCCGCTATGCCTGACGTGCCCGACCCCCACGAGCAGCTGCCGCCGAAACCGTCGTTCAGCGACCATCTCGAATACGCCGGCAGCCAGGGGCTGTCCGTCGAGCACGAGACGATGGTCGAGCCCGACCCGGTCAAGCGGGAGGAGGCGCGCAGCCTCTGGGGCGACGCCTGGCGCGACCTGCGGCGCCGGCCGATCTTCATCATCTCGTCGCTGCTGCTCGTCCTGCTGCTGCTGATGGCGATCGTCCCGCAGCTCTTCACCGACACCAACCCGCGCGCGGCCGACCTCGTCAACGACTTCCTGAAGCCGCCGGACTGGACGGACTTCTTCGGCGCCGGCTGGTTCGGCTACGACGGCCAGGGCCGCTCCATCTACGCCCGGGTCATCTACGGGGCCCGCGCCTCGATCACCGTCGGCATCTGCGTCACCCTGGCCGTCACGGTCCTCGGCGGCCTCACCGGCATGGTCGCCGGCTACTTCGGCGGCGTGGTCGACACCGTGGTCTCCCGGATCACCGACGTGTTCTTCGGCATCCCGCTGCTGCTCGGCGCCCTGGTGCTGCTGAACGCCTTCACCACCCGCAACGTCTGGTCGGTGGTGGTCGCGCTCGCCGTCCTCGGCTGGACCCAGATCGCCCGCGTCATGCGCGGCGCCGTCCTGACGGTCAAACAGGCCGACTACGTGGTCGCCGGCCGGGCCCTGGGCGCCGGCACCGGACGCCTGATGTTCCGGCACATCCTGCCGAACGCCATCGCGCCGGTGATCGTGGTCGCCACGATCGCGCTCGGCGGCTACATCGCCGCCGAGGCGACGCTCAGCTTCCTCGGCATCGGCCTGCAGGACCCGACGATCTCCTGGGGCGTCGACATCTCGTCGGCCCAGAAGGTGATCCGCACCGCCCCGTACGCCCTGTTCTTCCCGGCCGCGGCGCTGTCCGTCACCGTGCTGGCCTTCATCATGATGGGCGACGCGGTGCGCGACGCCCTCGACCCGAAGCTGCGCTGAGCGAGGGGACGCGACAGTGAACACCTCCATCGAGTCGGTCGAAGGCGTCCGGCAACAGCCCTACGAGGGGCCGCTGCTCGACGTCCGCGACCTGCACGTCGAGTTCAAGACCCGTGACGGCGTCGCCAGGGCCGTCAACGGGGTCAACTACAGCGTCAGCGCGGGCGAGACGCTGGCCGTGCTCGGCGAGTCCGGCTCCGGCAAGTCCGTCACCGCGCAGGCGATCATGGGCATCCTCGACATGCCGCCCGCCAGGATCCCGCAGGGCGAGATCCTCTACCGCGGCGAGAACATGCTGACGATGTCCAAGGAGGAGCGCCGGCGGATCCGCGGGCAGAAGATCGCGATGATCTTCCAGGACGCGCTGTCCTCGCTCAACCCGGTGCTGAGCGTCGGCTACCAGCTCGGCGAGATGTTCCGTGCGCACGAGGGCGCCTCCCGGCAGGAGGCGAAGGCCAAGGCGGTCGAGCTGATGGACCGGGTGCGCATCCCCGCCGCCCAGGAACGGGTGAACGACTTCCCGCACCAGTTCTCCGGCGGCATGCGCCAGCGCATCATGATCGCGATGGCGCTCGCCCTCGAACCCGACCTGATCATCGCGGACGAGCCGACCACAGCCCTGGACGTCACCGTCCAGGCGCAGGTGATGGACCTGCTCGCGGAGCTCCAGGCCGAGTACCACATGGGCCTGATCCTCATCACCCACGACCTGGGCGTGGTCGCGGACGTCGCCGACAAGATCGCCGTCATGTACGCGGGCCGGATCGTCGAGACCGCCCCCGTCCACGAGCTGTACGCCAACCCCGCGCACCCGTACACCCGCGGGCTGCTGGACTCCATCCCCCGGCTCGACCAGAAGGGCCAGGAGCTCTACGCGATCAAGGGCCTGCCGCCCAACCTGATGCGCATCCCGCCCGGCTGTGCCTTCAACCCGCGCTGCCCGCGCGCGCAGGACATCTGCCGCCAGGAGGTGCCGCAGCTCTTCGACGTGACCCGCGACGACGGCGTGCCCGCCCCCGGGCGGGGCAGCGCCTGCTTCTTCTGGAAGGAGACGCTCCATGACGAGTGACGGATCCACCGCGATCGGCTCCTCGGCCACGGCACCGGAGGAGATCGCGTTCGAGAAGCCGGTGAGCCGCGGCGAACCGATCCTGGAGGTGCGCGACCTCTTCAAGCACTTCCCGCTCACCAAGGGCATCCTCTTCAAGAAGCAGGTCGGCGCGGTCAAGGCGGTCGACGGCGTCTCCTTCGACCTGATGCAGGGCGAGACGCTCGGCATCGTCGGCGAGTCCGGCTGCGGCAAGTCGACGCTCGCCAAGGTGCTGATGAACCTGGAGCCGGCCACCGCGGGGTCCGTCCGCTACAAGGGCGAGGAGATCTCCAAGCTGTCCGGTGCCGCCCTGAAGGCCGTGCGCCGCAACATCCAGATGGTGTTCCAGGACCCGTACACCTCGCTCAACCCGCGGATGACGGTCGGCGACATCATCGGCGAGCCGTACGAGATCCACCCCGAGGTCGCCCCCAAGGGCGACCGGCGCAAGGCCGTCCAGGACCTGCTGGACGTCGTCGGGCTGAACCCGGAGTACATCAACCGGTACCCGCACCAGTTCTCCGGCGGCCAGCGCCAGCGCATCGGCATCGCCCGCGGCCTCGCGCTCAAGCCCGAGATCATCATCTGCGACGAGCCGGTCTCCGCCCTCGACGTCTCCGTCCAGGCACAGGTGATCAACCTGCTGGAACAGCTGCAGGGCGAGTTCAACCTGTCGTACATGTTCATCGCGCACGACCTCTCGATCGTCCGCCACATCTCCGACCGCGTCGGCGTGATGTACCTCGGCAAGATCGTCGAGATCGGCTCGGACGAGGAGATCTACGAGCACGCCACCCACCCGTACACCCAGGCGCTGCTCTCCGCCGTGCCCGTGCCCGACCCGGCCGCCCGCGAGGACCGGGACCGGATCGTGCTCACCGGCGACGTCCCCTCCCCGGCGAACCCGCCCTCCGGCTGCCGCTTCCGCACCCGCTGCTGGAAGGCCCAGGAGAAGTGCGCCGAGGAGGTGCCGGAGCTGACCGTGCGGGAGTGGCTCAAGGGGCGGGCGGCGCACGACTCGGCGTGTCACTTCGCTGCGGAGCGCGACATCAGGCCGTGAGCGCGGCGGCCGTGGACGGCGGACGGCGGCGGGCCCCTTCCCGGAGGAAGGGGCCCGCCGCCGTCGTGCCGGGGGGACGCGTCAGAGCGTCTTGGTGGCCCGCTGCTCGGGCAGTTCCGCCGAGGCGGGGGCGGCGGGTGCGGCCGCCACGACGTCCTTTTCCTCCGGGAAGTGGCAGGCCGTCAGGTGGCCGTCGGTGCTGCCGGTGATCTGCACCAGCGGCGGCTCCTCCGTCGCGCACTTGTCCTGCGCCTTCCAGCAGCGGGTGCGGAAGCGGCAGCCGGACGGCGGGTTGAGCGGCGACGGCACGTCGCCGACCAGCCGGATGCGCTCGGCGGAGACGTTGTCCGGGTCGGCGTCCGGCGCGGCGGAGAGCAGCGCGTGCGTGTAGGGGTGGCGGGGCCGCGCGTACAGCGACTCGCGGTCGGCGATCTCGACGATCTTGCCGAGGTACATGACCGCGACGCGCTGCGAGAAGTGCCGCACGATCGAGAGGTCGTGCGCGATGAAGACGAACGCGATGCCGAGCTCGCGCTGCAGCTTCTGCAGCAGGTTGACGACCTGCGCCTGGATCGACACGTCGAGCGCGGAGACCGGCTCGTCCGCCACGATCAGCTTCGGGTTGAGCGCGAGCGCACGGGCGACGCCGATGCGCTGGCGCTGGCCGCCGGAGAACTCGTGCGGGAAGCGGTTGTAGTGCTCGGGGTTGAGCCCGACGATCTCCAGCAGCTCCTTGACCCGGGCCTCGCGGCCGCCGGCCGGGTTGATGTTGTTGATCTCCATCGGGCCGGTGATGATCGTGCCGACCGTGTGGCGCGGGTTCAGCGAGGAGTACGGGTCCTGGAAGATCATCTGGATCTCGGACCGGATCGGCGCGAGCTCCTTGCGCGAGGCGTGCGCGATCTCCTGGCCGAGGTACTTGACCGATCCGGCGGTGGGCTCGTACAGCCGGGTGATCAGACGGCCGGTCGTCGACTTGCCGCAGCCGGACTCGCCGACCAGGCCGAGGCTCTCGCCCGCGGCGACGCTGAAGCTGACGTCGTCGACGGCCTGGACGGCACCGACCTGGCGGCGGAACGGGAAGCCGCCCATCACCGGGAAGTGCTTGGTGAGGCCGGAGACCTCCAGCAGCGGGGTGCCTGGGGCGGTCGCCGTGGCGGCCGGCTCGCTCAGAGTCTTCTCTGCGCTCATGGGATTTCCTTAGTCCTTTACCGAGGTCTGATCAGCTGCTCAGCCGGGGCAGGATCTGCTCGGTGAGGATGGACTGCTTCTGCGCGCCCGTGAGGTGGCAGGCGCTGAGGTGGCCGTTGGCGAGCTCCAGCGGGGGCCGGTCGGTGCGGCAGCGGTCGCCGGTGACGAGCTCGCGGTACTCGCAGCGCGGGTTGAACGCGCAGCCCGACGGCGGGTTGAGCAGGCTCGGCGGGGTGCCCGGGATCGGCTGCAGCGGCACGTCGACCGGGGCGTTGATCCGCGGGATGGAGCTCAGCAGGCCCCAGCCGTAGGGGTGCTGCGGGGTCTTGAGGACCTCGCGCATGGTGCCGCGCTCGACGGCCCGGCCCGCGTACATCACCAGCACGTCGTCGGCGATCTCGCGGATCACGCCGAGGTCGTGGGTGATGAAGACGATCGAGGTGCCGAACTCCTGCTGGAGGTCCTTCAGGAGGTCGATGATCTGCGCCTGCACCGTCACGTCGAGCGCGGTGGTGGGCTCGTCCGCGATGATCAGCTTGGGGTTGCAGACCAGCGACATGGCGATCATGGCGCGCTGGCGCATGCCGCCGGAGAACTGGTGCGGGTACGAGTCGACGCGCTTGTCGGGCTGCGGGATGCCGACCTTGTCGAGCATCTCGATGGCGCGCGCCCGGCCCTCCTTCTTGTTCGCACCGGTGTGCTTCATGAAGGGTTCGGCGATCTGCCGGCCGACCGTGTAGTACGGCGAGAGCGCGGCCAGCGAGTCCTGGAAGATCATCGCCATCTTGTTGCCGCGGAGCTTCTCCAGCTCCCGCTGCGGCAGGCCGAGGAGCTCCTGGCCCTCCAGCTTCACGGAACCCTCGACCGTGGCGTTGCGAGGGTTGTGCAGGCCCATGACGGCCAGGTTGGACACCGACTTGCCGGAGCCGGACTCGCCGACGATGCCGAGGGTCCGGCCGGCTTCGAGCTCGAAGCTCAGGTCGTTGACCGCCTTGACGATGCCGTCCTCGGTGCGGAACCGGACGCGCAGGTCCTGGACGCTGAGGAACGGGGTGCCGGCCTTCGGCGCCTGGGTGTCTTCGGCCTTGGTGAGGGTGCTCACGGTCGGATCTCCTCGGGGAGCGGGCGGTGCGGGGCGGGGACGGATGCGGGGCCGGTCATCCGATCCTCACCCGGGGGTCGAGGAGGCCGTACGCGGCGTCGATGATGATGTTGAAGATCAGGATCGACGCGGCACTGATCATCAGGACGCCCAGCTCCAGCATGGTGTCCTGGGTGACGACCGAGCGCACCGCCAGCATGCCGAGACCGTGGATGCCGAAGGAGAACTCGGTGATGATCGCGCCGGAGAAGACCGCGCCGAGGTCGATGCCGAAGATGGTGATGACCGGGGCCATCGCACCGCGCAGGGCGTAGCGCCACCAGACGTACCGGCTCGACATGCCCTTCGCGCGGGCCGCGCGGATGTGGTCCTCGGAGAGCTGCTCGATCATCAGCGACCGCACCTGGCGGCTGTAGTTCGACCAGAAGATGACCGACATCACGAGCCAGGGCAGCAGCATCCCGGCGAACATCGCGGCCGGGTCCTCGGTGAACGGGGTGTAGCCGGGCTTGTCCATCCAGTGCAGCGTGGTGACGAACAGCGCGATCGACAGCGGCGCGATGAAGTAGATCTGCGTCGACTGGCCGAGCAGGGAGACCGAGCTGGCGATCTTGTCGAAGGTGCTGCCCTGCTTCCAGGCGGAGAGCATGCCCAGGGTCACGCCGATGACGAGGAAGCAGATCGCCCCACCCGAGGCCAGCACGAAGGTGGCCGGGTAGTTGGAGACGATGATGTTCCACACGTAGTCGTTGCGCCCGTAGGAGTAGCCCAGGCAGGGAGCGTGGCAGAAGCCGTCGCTGTACTGCGTGCCGAGCACCAGGCCGCGCATGTACGTCCACACCTGCTCGGGCATGGACTTGTCCAGACCCATGTTGTGTCTGAGGTTCTCCAGCTGCTGGGGGGTGCAGGTCTTCGGGCAGCTGAGCATGGCCTGGTCGACCGGCAGCGTCATGACCGCCAGGTACGTCAACAGGACCAGCAGGAAGAGGATGACAATCGCGCCGAGCGCCCGGCGGATGAGAAATCTGAGCATGGGTTGGGCTCTTCCGAGTGAGGGCGCCGGCGGCGGCCGCGTCGTGGAGAGTGCCTGGCACGGTCGGGGCCCGGATGAGGGCCTGTGGGTGGTCGGCAGTGGGCCCGGTGGGGGCCGCTCGGTCGAGCGGCCCCCACCGGGTGTGGTGGCAGGAGTGTCTCCCGCCGCCGTTCGGTGCTTACTTGACGTAGATGCTGTTCACGTCGATGGCGCCGATGACCTCGTTGAAGCCCACGGCACCCAGACCCGCGCCGTACACCTGGTAGAACTTCGAGTAGGTGGTCGGGATCTTCGGCGCGTCGGCGAGCATCTTGTCGGCGAGCTTCATCCACTCGTCGGCGGCGGCCTTCTGGTCCGTCATCGCCTGGATGCGGTCGATCTCCGCGTTGTTCGCCTCGCTGTTGTAGTGCGAGTAGTTCGGCGAACCGTCGGCGATCTTGCGGCCGTCCATGGTCGGCGGGATGACGGTCGAGGCGACCGGCCAGTCGGCGCCCCAGCCGGTGCGGTACAGGTCGTACGGGTTGTCCTTCTTGCCGATGACCGAGTAGTAGGTCGTCGGGTCCAGCTCCTTGCGCTCGACCTTGAAGCCGGCCGAGTTCAGGGCCTCCTGGACGGCGGCCGAGATCGGCTGCCAGCGCGGGGTGTTGGAGTACGCCAGGACGATCGGGTAGTTCTCCGCGCCGGCCTCCTTCAGGAGGGCCTTGGCGGCCACCGGGTCACCCTCGGGCTTGGCCTTCAGGCCCAGCGGGTCGGTGTCCTTCCAGCCCGAAACGGTCGGGCTGATGAGGTTGTTGGCCATGTCGCCGGTGGCGGCGCCGCCGAGGAGCTTGTAGACCTGGGCGCGCGGGAAGGCGAGCGCGAGGGCCTTGCGGACCTTCGGGTCCTTCACGCGGGTGTTGTTGATGTCGAAGACGTCGACGAACGGCATGAACTTGCTGACCAGGCGGTCCTTGTAGGACGCGTCGCCGGAGATCTTCGCGATGTTCGGCGCGTCGGCGGCCTGGACGAGCGTGATGGCGTTCTTGTCGTTGCCGTTGCCGGCCATCAGGCGGGTGGTGAGCGCCGGGTTCGTGATGCCGAGCTCGAACTCCCAGCCGTCCACGAACTGGTGGCGGATCGGGTCCGACTTCGGGTCCCACATCGGGTTCTTGACGAACTTGATGGACTTGTCCGGCTCGTGGCTCGCGATCTTGTAGGGACCGATCGAGTCCGGGTGGACGTCGTACTTCTCCTTGGTGTCCTTCGACTTCTGGATCGGCGCGATGTTGGGCATCGCGGCCGCGTAGGGGGCGTCGAGGTGCGCCTCCTTGAAGTGGAAGACGATGGTCTTGTCGTCGGGGGTGCCGATGACGTCCTCGCCGAGCTCCTTGCCGCCGTACGGGCCCTCGTAGACCTTGCGGTAGTCGGCGCCGGACAGCCACTCCTGGATGAAGGCCGGGCCCTGGTCCTGGTAGGCCGCGTACAGGCGCTCGATGCCGTACTTGACGTCCTTCGAGGTGATGGCGGTGCCGTCCTCGAACTTCAGGTTGTCCTTGAGGGTGAACGTCCAGGTCTTGCCGTTGTCCGACGTCTTGCCGGTGTCGGTGGCGAGGTCGCCGACCAGGATGGTCTTGCCGGTGACCGGGTCGACCTTGTAGTTGGTCAGGGTGCGGTTGTAGAGCGCCGCGATGGCCTGGTACTCGTTGACGTAGATCTGGCCGGGGTCGAGGTGGTCGAGACCTGCAGACTCGATGCCGTACGCGGTGCCACCGGTCTTGGAACCCGCGACGGCGGGGGCCGGGCCGGTGGAGTCGGCCAGGGTGCCCAGGCCGAAGTTCTGCACCTCGGACTTGGCACTGCCGGCCTTGTCGCCGGACTTGTTGCTGCCGGCGTTGCTGGAGCAGCCGGTCAGGGCCAGGGCGCCGATGGCCAGCATCGCGGGCACGTACGCTGCCTTGCGAAGTCTCATGGATTCCTACCTGTCACTGGGCATGTGATGTCTGGTCAGCGCGAGAGCCGGGGCCGGTTCGGTACTGCCGGACGGGGTGCTGTTGCTGTGCTGTGCTGTGCTGTGGTGCGAGGGTGCGGTGTTACTGGATGGTCTTCGGGTCGAGAGCGTCCCGGACCGCGTCCCCGAGCAGGTTGAACGCGAGGACGAAGATCGTCAGCGTGAGGCCCGGGAAGATCAGGTAGGCGAGGTCGGTGTCGTAGTACTGCGCGGCATCGGCGAACATCCGGCCCAGGTCCGGCGTGGGACTGACCATGCCCACGCCGAGGAAGGAGAGGCCTGCCTCGGCGGTGACCATCGCGGGGAGCATCAGCGTGGTCTGCACCAGGATGGTGGTGGAGAGGTTGGGCAGCAGTTCCTTGAAGATGATGCGCCGGGAGGAGGCACCGGCGATCTTCGCGGCCTCGACGTACTCGCGCTCGCGCAGGCTCAGCGTCATGGCGCGCAGCAGGCGGGCGAGGCCCATCCAGCCGAGGAACGACAGCACCGTCCACATCGCGACGATGCGGATGTGGGTGGGCGTCTCCTTGTTGAGCGGCACGAAGAGGTTCAGCACGATCGGCGTGAACGCGATGAAGAAGAGCTGCGAGGGCATCGCGAGCAGCAGGTCGGTGAAGCGGCCGACGAAGTAGTCGAACTTCCCGCCGAGGTAGCCCTGGGCGATGCCGATGACCGCGCCGACCAGGGTCGAGACGATCACGATGACCACCGCGATGCCCAGCGAGGTGCGGACGCCGTAGATGATGTTGGTGAACACGTCCTGACCGGTCTGCGGCGAGACGCCGAACCAGTACTCGCCGCTCATGCCGCCGTTGACGCCGAGCGGCATGTTGAACTCGTCGAGCAGCGTCACGTCGCGCAGCCCGTAGAAGGCGTACGGGTCCTTGCCGTACAGCGCCGAGATGAGGGGGGCGCAGAGAGCGACCAGGACGTAGAAGATCACGATCCCGGCGCACACCACTCCGGTGCGGTTGCGCTTGAAGCGGCTCCAGGCGATCTGGCCCGGCGTGCGCCCGAGGAGCCCGGCCGGCTTGTTGCCGGCGAGGTCCGACGTGGACCCGACGAGGACGGAGTCGTCCTCCACCGTGGTCCCGGTTGGCGTCGTCATGGTGCTAAAGCTCCCGACCGTGGTCTGTGTAGCAGCAAGGAGAAAAAAGTTGGATGCACGGACTCTCGCAACTCGTTTATCGAACGTCAAGAGTTCCTCAGTTGCCGGACACCTATTTTTTGCTTCGTGCTGGAATGTCAACCACTTCGTAGCCCGAAACCGCTTGACATGTGCGCCGTGAGACGGTCGAAACCGGACATAAACATCTAAAGCGTGTTCACAAGTCCGTAACTCGCGCGACGCAACTCCGCTATCAGGACGCGGCGTTCGACTCTGCGGTTGGTCGATGCGCGTAGACATGATGTCCGATTTCGCGCTTTCCGTGCACCTTTGTCCGGTGCAATTGGATGTCCGATAATCGGACACTACCGTTTCCCGGTGTGTCCGGGGGAATTCAGGGGCAGGCTGGGGCCGGGGCCGGTGCCTATTAGGGGGCTCCTTGATGGCAAATTCACGCCACTGGCGAGTTTTCGCCGCCTATTCCGCCCTACTTCTCGAAGCCGATGTTCTCGTACACGGTGTCCGAGAGCCCGGGGGCGCCGAGGTTGGCGAGCGTCCGCCGGACGCCGTAGATCACCGGGCGCTGGTAGAGCGGCACCAGGCCGGCCACCCGCCAGGCCTCCTCGTCGGCGCGGTTGATCGCCTTGTACCCCTCCTCGGTGGTCGTCGCCGAGGCGGCGGCGTCCATCGCCCGGTCGAGTGCGTCGCTGCCGACCTGGCTGACGTTGCCCCCCGCGCCCTGCTGGAACGTACCGCGCGACGACGTCGCCGGGAAGGGTGTCCCGGGCATGCCGAAGACGGTCAGATCGAAGTCGTGGCGGTTCACGTGGGCGTCCAGGAAACCGGCCGCCGCGGTGGACTCCACGGTGACCCGCACCCCCACCGCGCGGAGGTCCTGGACCACCTGCACGGCCTCGTTGGCCGCCAGCATGCTGCCGGCCGGGGTCACCAGCCGCAGGCTCAGCTCCGTGCCGTCGCGGGTGCGGGTCCGCCCGCCCTCGCTGTGCCAGCCGGCGGCCTCCAGCGCGTCGGAGGCCGCCTGCGGGTCGTACTGGCTGAGCCCGGCGGAGTTGTCCTGGTAGCCGTTCTGGCCGGGCACCAGGAAGTGGTTGTTCATCGGCGTGTACGGCCAGTCGAGCCCCTGGAGCCCGGTGCGGGCCATGGTCTCGCGGTCGATCGCCTGCAGCACCGCCCGCCGCACGGCCGGGTCGGTCAGCTGCGGACTGCGCCCGTTCAGCGCCAGCACGCGCATGCCGGGACCGCCGGCCTTGCGGACCGCGCCGTCCGGCGCGGCCTCGGCCGTGCGGTAGCCCGCGGCGTCCTGCGAGACGTCGAAGTAGTCGACGGTGCCCCGGGTGAACGCGTCGGCCATGTCGGCCGGCTCCATCGCGCGGAAGACGATCCGGTCGAGCAGGGGCTTCTCGCCCCACCAGTCAGGGTCGGCCTCCACCGTGACGGTGTGCGCCTCGCGGTCGGTGCCGGCCTGGCGGAACGGGCCCGCGGAGACGGGCAGGCGGCCCAGGAAGGCCGTGTTGAAGCCCTCCGCGGTGCCGACGTAGGCCGCGGGCAGCAGAGGGGCGCCGGCGGCGTTGTTGAACATCGCCTGCCACTCGGCGAAGCGGGTGCGGAACACCATGACGGCCTGGTGGTCGTCGTGTCCGCGGGTCACCGACTCGACCCGGTCGAAGCCGGCCGTCGAGGCCGTCCGGTAGCCGGGATCGGTGCCCCGCAGCGCCTTCCAGGTCGCCTGGAGGTCCTTCCAGGTGATCGGGGTGCCGTCCGACCAGTGGGCCTTCGGGTTGAGCGTCCAGGTGACGGTCTGTCGGCCGTCGGCCGTGGCGCCGGCGGCGGCGTCCAGCAGGTAGGCCTGGTTCGGCGTCTGGGTGCCGCCCGCGTCCGACCGCCAGAACGTCGGCAGCAGCGCCTTGGTGACGGCCAGGGTGGCCGGGCCGGTGCCGTCGACGTGCAGGGGGTTCCACTGGGCGGGCAGCTGGTCGATCGCCCACTGCAGGCCGCCGCCCCGGCGGAGGTCCGTCCGCGCGTGCCCGTTGACGTCGGTCCGGGTCATCCCGGCCAGGTCCGCGTCGGCGGCCCTCGCCGGGGCGCCCAGTGTCGTCCCGCCGTCGGCGCCCGTGCTCGAACACGAGCAGAGCGCCAGGACGAGGGCGGCTGCGGCGGCGGTCACGGCGATCGGGAACCGGGGTCTGGTCACGCAGGTCTCCCAGCGGTGCGGTGCGGCGGGGGTGGCCGACGGCAGGGCGGGACGGCTCGGCTTGGGGAATCCTGCTGAGCGGGCGCCCGGCTTGTCGACGGTGCACCGATCAAGGATTGGTAACGTGCACCGGCCGGCCGCCGCGTGGGCCACTTTGTCCCGTTCTGCCCCGCCACTGGCGAGTAACCGCCAGGAACGCCGCGGAGGCCGGGCCTGCGGCGGTGCCGCGGACCCGGCCTCCGCGGCCGGTGCTGGGGGAACGGGTCAGGCGGGGAAGACGAAGACCCGCTCCTTGCCGCTCTTGTCGAGCACGGAGGCGATGCCGTCCGCGACGTCCTGCGTGGTGATCGGCGCGAGCGCGCCGCTCTTCCGGGTCTTCGAGCGGTCGAAGACGCCGCCCAGGGCGGTGTCCAGCTTGGCGAGGTCCCAGGTGAGCACGATCTTGCCGGAGGCGTCCGGGGCGAGCGTGAGGGCCCTGCTGGCCGTCAGCTTGCCGAAGTCCCACTTCTTGGTGCCCGCCTTGAGCGTGACGTTGCCGGCCAGCACCTGCTTGCCGAGACCGGCGGCGGCCGCCTTGAGGGCGTCCTCGCCGACCTTCGGCTGCGCGGCCGTCAGGGTCAGCGCGATCTCGCCCTCGGCCAGCCCGGCGGCCCGCTTGCGGTAGGCCTGCTCCACCTGGTCCGCCGCGGCGGCCGGGTCGAGGGCCTGGCCGGGCTTGCCGGCCACCACCTGGGTCTGGCCGGTCGCGGTGAACTCCACGCGGCCCTCCTGCAGCCCCTGGCCGGCCTTGCCGGCCAGCTCCTCCAGGGCGGCCTTCAGCTTGGCCCGGTCGACCTTGACCTCCGGCGCGACGGCCTTGCTGCCGCCCGTCAGCGAGCCGATCACCTCGACCGGGCTGTAGCTGTGGCTGGTGAGCCCGTCGACGGTGGCGGTGGTGTCGAAGCTCAGCCCGGCGGTGGTCGGGTCGAGGGTCAGCGCCTGCCCGGCGAGCTTCAGCTTGAGCGGCTCCCGGCCGGTCTTCGCCACGGTGCCGTCGAGCGTGCTGACCGCCTGGTCGCGGGTGTCGCCGCCGATGTCGGTGCCGAGCACCGTGGTGCCCTTGGGGATGTCGGCCTGATTGAGCATCAGCCCGGTGCCGTACGCCGCCGCGCCGACGAACAGCACGCCGACGACCGCGTACGTGACCAGCTTGCGGCCGCGGCCGCGGCGCCTGGCCGGAGCCGGGGGTGCCGCGGGGGTCTCGGTCTCGGCGGGCGGGGCCGCGGCGGGCGCCGGAACCGGCTCCGGTGCGGGCGCGCCCGGCCCGGGAGCGCCCGGGAAGCCGCCGAACGGGTCGGCGGGCCGGTCGGCGGCGAAGGGGTCCGCGGCCTGCGGCGGGGCGTACGGCGCGGCGAAGGGGTCCGCGACCGCCGGGGCCGTGCCGAACGGGTCGGCGGCCGGCGTGCCGGGTATGCCGCCCGGCCGTACGTCGTCCCGGATCGGCTCGAAGCCGCCGATCTGGGTGTCCTCCGGCTCGCCCGCCGCGGCGGCGGCCGCACGGCCCGCGGCGAACGGGTCGGCCGGGCCGCTGCGGAACGGGTTGTCCTGGCCGGCGCCCCCCGCGAACGGGTCCGCCGCGTGCTGCTGCGGGTGCTCGTCGTGCCCCGGCGCCGGGACGGCGAACGGGTCGTCGGCGAACCGGCCGGCCGGGGGACGGCCCCGGCCGGGCCCGGTCTGCTCCTGCGGCTGCGCGGCGTACGGGTCCTGCGGCGGTGCCGCGAACGGGTCCTGCGGCGGTGCGTACGGGTTCCGGGCGCCCGCGAAGGCGTCCTGCGGGCGGGCGGCGTACGGGTCCTGCGGCGGTGCCGAGAACGGGTCCTGGGCGCCGGCGAAGGGGTCCTGCGGGCCGCCGTCCGGGTTGCCGGCGAAGGGGGTGGCGGGGGCGCCGGTCGGCCGCGGGGCCTGCCGCTGCTCGCCGATGACGGGGCCGCGCGGTCCGGCGGCCTGCGGCGGGCCGGGCCGCCGAGGTGCGGCCTGCGGCGCGGCCTGAGGTGCGGCGGCCGCGGCGGGGGCCGGGGATCCTGCCGGGGGACCGTCCTGGCGGCCCCTCGGGCGCGGACGGAACCACTCGCCGGTCGACTCGGGGTTGCTGCCGTCGGGCCGGCCCGGACGGGGCTCCTGCCACTCGGGCGGGAGCTCCGGCGTCGCGGTGGAGGTGCCGCTGTCCATGACGCCCAGCACCGGCGAGCCGCCGGTGTTGGCGCGGTGCCGGGGTGCGCCGGGCTCCGGGGCGGGGGCCGGTGCCGGAGCGGGGGCGGCGGCGGGCTCCTCGTTCTTGACGGGGCTGCGGACCACGACCGGCGGGATCGGCCGGGAGCCGGGGATGTTGATCCGGATCCGGGTCGTCAGCGTGGTCTCGGTCTTCGGCCCGTCGTCGCCGGGGTCTCCGATCGCCGCGGCCTGCGCCGCGGTCCCGAAGGGGTCGTCGCTGGCGCCGTGGGCGAAGGCCGCGGCGCCGGGGAGACCCGTGCCGGGCAAGCCGGTGCCGTACGGCGGGGTGCCGGAAGGGTAGGCGTCCGCGCCGTCGGCCGGCCGACGACCGGGGTTGCCCCCGCGGGGCGGCGGGTACGCGCTGTCAGATTCGCGGCTGCTCAATGCTGCTCTGCTCCGGGTTCGCGGTTCGCGCCGGACGGCACCGACCACGGGTTGTGGGGCGCCGTCCCGCGTGCGGCGGGGCCGCGGTGCGGGTCGGACGGACCCTCCGACACCAGCTTCTTCACGTGCCGGCCGAGACGGCGCCGCCACCACGTGGTTGGGGCTGAAGGTACCTTCCCGCCCTGCACCCGAGGCATCCGGGGCCGTCGTTCCCCGGCCGTAGGGCCGGGGCGCCTGCACCGGCACCACCATACTGGGAAGCGCCGAGCGGCGATCGGGAACGGAAAGAACCCGATACGTCCGATAATTCCCCTATGGGACTAGGGATGCGGCTGCCTGACCGGCCGCGGCCGGTCGGCCGGCGGAACCCCGAACGTGAAGCCCGTCCGGGTCGGCAGGGTCGCGCAGACGACGCCCGACACCGCGCCGGCGAACAGGTAGAGGTACGAGGTCAGACCGGCCGCCAGGACGAAGTCGCCCTCCGGGCGCGGTGCCATCAGCATCATCAGCATCACGAACCAGCCCGCCAGCGGGATGCCCGCGCCGAGCTTGGTGCCGGTCGCCCGCAGCCCGCCGTAGAAGAGCCCCGCGCTCGCGAGGACCGCCAGCAGCACCCCGAACGGCGGCCACAGGGCCTGCACGAAGGCTCCGCACAACGACACCGCGCCGCCGAGCAGGAACAGCACCGCGTAGATCGCCACCCGCAGCCCGCGCGGGGGGAGCGGCTCGGCCAGCCGCTCGGCACGGGTGCCCAGGACGTGCTTCGGGTTCACAGCTCCACCCCGGCGAAGAGATCGGTCTCCGGCAGCGGGCCGCCCGGCCGGCCGCGCACCAACTGGTAGTACTCGGTCGCCACCAGCGGCTGGCCGAGGTCGTTGCTGAGGGCGAAGTACGCGCCGTCCACGGTGATCTGGGTGGCGTGCGCCGCCATGGCGGCGGCCTTCGCACCGGCGTACGCCGCGCCGTCCAGCACCGTCGTGACGACCTCGTCGTCCACCACGCCGGGGACGTCGCCGACCGACGCGGTGCCCGGGAACAGCCCGGCGGCCGCCGTCTCCTCCAGGCCCCGCTCGATCACCGAGCGGGGCATCCGGGCGTGGTAGACCTTCGCGATCCGCCACGCCGGGCCGAGGTTGGGCCGGTGCGCCGGGTCGGCGGCCAGCTCGTGGGCGCGCATCGCGACCCGGTGCGCCTGGATGTGGTCCGGGTGCCCGTAGCCGCCGTTCTCGTCGTACGTCACCAGCACCTGCGGGCGGACCTCGCGGACGACGGCGACCAGGTGGTCCGCGGCCTCGTCCACGTCGGCCTGCCAGAAGCAGCCCGGCCGGTCGTTGTCGGGCAGGCCCATCATCCCGGAGTCCCGGTACCGGCCGGGGCCGCCCAGGAAGCGGACGTCCTCGACGCCGACCGCGGCCGTCGCCGCGGTCAGCTCACCGATCCGGTACGGGCCGAGGGCGTCGTCGCGATCGGCCGCCAGGTGGGCCAGCCCGGGGCCGATCACCTCGCCGCCCTCGCCGAGGGTGCAGGTCACCAGCGTGACCCCGGCACCCTCGGCGGCGTACCGCGCCATGGTGGCCCCACTGACGATGGACTCGTCGTCGGGGTGCGCGTGCACCAGGAGCAGTCGGCGGGGCCGGCGGTCGGAGGCTGCGGTCATGGCCGCCAGCCTAGCGACCGGCCGTCCGTCAGAGCTTCAGGCCATTGATCATCCCTGCCACGTTGCTGGTGACCTCCTGGATCGACGGGGCGATCGAGCTGGAGGCCAGGTAGAAGCCGAGCAGCGCGCAGATGATCGCGTGGGTGAGTTTCAGGCCTGACCGGCGGACCAGGACCACGACGATGACGAGCATCAGCACAGCTGCGGAGACGGACAAAGCCATGACGGCTCACGCCCTTTCTCGGATGCGCGGCCCGCGGGGCGGGCGGCGGTCGTGCGGGACGGACCCGATCCGGGGCCGGGGGAAGGGGACGGTCCGGATCCGCATCGGGATGAGCAACACATACCCGATCCGTGAGTGCTCCATGACGTTGCGTGAAAGCGCGCGCCGCGCCGCACGGGTGCTCCGGACGGCCCAGCGGCCGGTGGGACGGGGCGCGGGGGCCCCCGGCGAGCCGTGCCGCGCGGCTGCTCCGAACGAGTGATCACCACCGGGGGCAGGCCGTAGGGTCGGGTGCCATGACCACCGAGAACCCTGCGGACACCTTCCCGCGGCAGTACGCGCGCACCCTGCGCTACACCGTCGGCGCACCCCGGTCCTTCGCCGTCGCACCCGACGGCGGCCGGATCGTCTTCCTGCGGTCCGGCCCGGGCCGGGACCGCGCCAACCGGCTGTGGACCCTCGACCCCGCCACCGGCGAGGAGCGCGTGGCCGCCGACCCGGCCGACCTGCTCGGCGGCGGCGAGGAGGACCTCTCCCCGGCCGAACGGGCCCGCCGCGAGCGCAGCCGCGAGAGCTCCGCCGGCATCGTCGGCTACGCCCTGGACGCCTCCGCCTCGCTCGCCGCCTTCGCGCTCTCCGGCCGCCTCTTCGCCGCCGACCTCGCCGCCGGCACCACCCGCGAACTGCCCGCCGCCGGGCCGCTCCTCGACCCGCGCCCCGCACCCGACGGCAGCCACGTCGCCTACGCCACGACCTCCGGCGCACTGCACGTGACACGCACCGACGGACGCGGCGACCGCACCCTCGCCGAGCCCGACGCCGACGGGGTGACCTGGGGTCAGGCCGAGTTCGCCGCCCAGGAGGAGATGGACCGCGACCGCGGCTTCTGGTGGGCGCCCGACAGCCGGCGCCTGCTCGTCGCCCGGGCCGACGACACGCCCGTGCAGCGCTGGTGGATCGCCGACCCGGCCAACCCCGGCAGCGCCCCCGCCGAGGTCGCCTACCCGGCCGCCGGCACCCCCAACGCCGAGGTCGGGCTCTGGCTCGTCGACCTCGACGGCACCCGCACCGAGGTCGTCTGGGACCACGAGGCGTTCCCGTACCTCGCCCGCGTGCACTGGTCGGCGGGCGGCGCCCCGCTGCTGCTCGTCCAGGCCCGCGACCAGCGCAGCCAGCAGATCCGCACCGTCGACCCGGCGACCGGCATCACCACGCTGCTCGTCGAGGAGCAGGACGACACCTGGCTGGAGCTCTTCACCGGCGTACCCGCCTGGACCCCGGACGGCCGCCTGGTGCGGATCACCGACACCGGCGGCGTCCGCGCCCTGGTCGTCGACGGGCAGGCCGTCACCGACGACACGCTGCACGTGCGGTCGGTGTGGGCCGTCACCGCCGACGCCGTCCACTTCACCGCCTCCGAGGGCACCGCCGGCGAGGGCCGCCCGCCCGGCTGGACCGGCCTCTTCCGGGCCGGCCCGGACGGCGTCACCCCGTTCGGCCCGGACGGCGACGGCGCCGCGGCGGCCGTCCACGCCGGCGGCGTCACCGTGCTCTCCACCGTCGCCGCCGACCGGCCGGGCACCACCGTGCAGGTGCTCCGCGACGGCACCGCCGTCGCCGCCGTCGCCTCGCACGCCGAGACGCCGCTGCTCACCGCCCGGCCCGTCTTCCGCTTCGCCGGGACGCGGCGCATCCCCGCCGTCGTCCTCCTGCCGACCGGTTACGACCGGGACCGCGACGGCCTGCTGCCGGTGCTGATGGACCCGTACGGCGGCCCGCACGGGCAGCGCGTCGTGCAGGCCCACAACCCGCACCTCACCTCGCAGTGGTTCGCCGACCAGGGCTTCGCCGTCGTCGTCGCGGACGGCCGCGGCACCCCCGGACGCAGCCCCGCCTGGGAGAAGGCGATCGCCCACGACTTCGCCGGGGTCACCCTCGACGACCAGGTGCACGCCCTGCACGCGCTGGCCGAGGAGTTCCCGCTCGACCTCGCCCGGGTCGCGATCCGCGGCTGGTCGTACGGCGGCTACCTCGCCGCGCTCGCCGTGCTGCGCCGCCCGGACGTCTTCCACGCCGCGGTCTCCGGCGCGCCGGTCACCGACTGGCGGCTCTACGACACGCACTACACCGAGCGCTACCTCGGGCACCCCGCGGAGCGGCCGGAGGTGTACGACGCCAACTCGCTCACCGCGGACGCGCCGAAGCTGGAGCGGCCGCTGATGATCGTGCACGGGCTGGCGGACGACAACGTCGTCGCCGCGCACACCCTGCGGCTCTCCTCCGCGCTGCTGGCCGCCGGGCGTCCGCACACCGTGCTGCCGCTCTCCGGGGTCACCCACATGACCCCGCAGGAGCAGGTCGCGGAGAACCTCCTGCTGCTCCAGGTCGAGTTCCTGCAGAGGTCGCTGGGCCTCTGACACCGCCGGGCACGTCCTCGGCATGACGGATGTCATGCCGAGGACACGACGGGCCGCACTGCCGCCCGGGGGCCCGTGGTCCGCACCCTGGAGGGGACAGCGGGGCACACACGGGAGGACCGGCGGACATGGGCGGCACGACGGGCACGACACCGGGCGGGGAGGTCGCCGCGTTCCGGTCCGTCAGCAAGAGCTACGGGCCGGTGCGGGCGGTCGACGGGCTCGACCTGGTCCTGCGGGCGGGGGAGACGGTGGCCCTGCTGGGGCCCAACGGCGCGGGCAAGTCCAGCAGCCTCGACCTGCTGCTCGGCCTCCGCGAACCGGACCACGGCACGGTCGAGCTGTTCGGCGGCACGCCGCGCGCAGCCGTCGAGGCCGGCCGGGTCGGCGCGATGCTGCAGAGCGGCGGCCTGATGACCGACGTCAAGGTGCGCGAACTCGTCGAGCTGGCCTGCCGGATCCACCCCCGCGGGCACGACACCGCCACCGTGCTCGCCGAGGCGGGCCTCGCCGAGATCGCCGACCGCAGGGTCGACAGGCTCTCCGGCGGCCAGGAGCAGCGGGTGCGCTTCGCGCTCGCCGTCGCCGGGGCGAGCGACCTGATCGTCCTCGACGAGCCCACCACCGGCATGGACGTCTCCGTCCGGCAGGCGTTCTGGGCGTCCGTGCGGGCCCAGGCCGCGGCCGGCCGCACCGTGCTCTTCGCCACCCACTACCTGGAGGAGGCCGACTCGGTCGCCGACCGGGTGCTGGTGCTGCACCGCGGGCGGCTGATCGCCGACGGCACCTCCGCCGAGATCAAGGCGAAGGCCGGGGCCCGCCGGATCAGCTTCGAACTGCACCCGGAGGACGGCGAGGTGCCCGAGCCGGTGCTGCGCGGCCTGCCGGGCATCGCCGCGCTGGAGGTCACGGGCCGCCCGGGCGGCGTGCGCACCGTGCGGATCCGCGCCACCGACGCGGACGCGGGCGTGGCGGCCCTCTACCGGGCCGGGCTGCACCCCCGCGGCCTGGAGGTCACCGGCCTCGGCCTGGAGCAGGCCTTCCTGACCATCACCGGCGAGCAGGCCGCGCTCGACCGGGCCGCCGCGGACGACGAGGAGACCGTGCGATGACCACCCTGATCCGGCTGGAGATCCTGCGGACCCTCCGCAACAAGCGGTACGTGATGTTCACCGTGCTCTACCCGGCCCTGCTGTACGTCTTCTTCATCAGCGCCTACAGCGGCGGCGACGTGGCCGGCGGCGTCCCCGCGAAGTCGTACTTCATGGTCTCCATGGCCACCTTCGGCGCGGTCGGCGCGGTCCTCACCGGCTCGGCCCAGCGGATCTCGCTGGAGCGGAAGAGCGGCTGGGTGCGGCAGCTGCGGCTGACCGCCCTGCCCGGACGGGCGTACACCGTCGGCAAGATCGCGGCGTGCGCGGTGACCACGCTGCCCGCGATCGCGGTGGTGTTCGCGATCGGCGCGGTGGAGGGCGTCCGGCTGTCGGCGGGGCAGTGGCTGGGCCTGGCGGCGGTGCTCTGGCTGGGCAGCTTCGTCTTCGCGGCGCTCGGGGTGGCGCTCGGCTACGCGGCGCAGCCGGACGCGGTGCAGCCGGTCGTCATGATCGTCTACATGGTGATGGCGCTGTTCGGCGGCACGTGGTTCCCGGTGGGGAGCTCGCTGGAGCCGTTCGCCCGGTTCGACCCGGTCTACCTGTACAACCGGCTGGCCGCGTTCGTGCAGCCGGGCCACGGCACGGACACCGTCGCGGTGGCCGGGATGGCCGCCTTCCTCGCCGTCTTCGTGGCCGCGGCCGCCTACCTGTACCGCCGCGACACCCGCCGGGCATGATGGCCCGCATGCCGAGGACACTCCTGCCGCGCCGCGCCGACCGCACCACCGAGGACGGGGCGTCCTTCCGGACGGTGCCCGGCTCGACCGTCGACAACCGCCGGCAGCTGGTCGTCAAGCTCGCCTGGATGTCGCTGTGGATGATCTACCTGGTCTACCCGGTGGAGGACCTCACCGACGGCGGCCACGGCACGGCGGCCACCGTCGCGGGGGCCGTCGCGCTGGCGGTGTTCGTCGTCTCGTACCTCGCCCTGGTGGCCCGGCGGTCGACCGCGACGGCCTCGGCGGCGGGCAACCTGGTGACCGTGGCCGGGATGCTGGCCCTCTCGGTCGGCGCCTCGCTGACCCTCGGCCCGCCCTGGCTGACGCTGTTCACCTACACCTCGACCTGCATCGCCGTGGTGGCACCGCCCCGGTACGCGCTGGCCGCGGTGGGCGGCGTCACCGGGCTCGCGTTCGTCGTCGCGCTGGCGGCCCACGCGGACGGCAGCACGCTCGCGGCGATCCTGCTGCCGTGCTTCCTCAGCGGCCTGGCCATGACGGGCCTGCAGCGGCTCATCAGCACCATGCGCGAACTGCGGGAGGCACGGGCCGCGGTGGCCCATCTGGCGGCCTCCGAGGAGCGCCTGCGGCTCGCCCGCGACCTGCACGACCTGCTCGGCCACTCGCTGTCGCTGATCACCATCAAGACCGAACTCGCCGGCCGGTTCCTCGACGCCGGCCGGCAGGACGACGCGCGGACGCAGGTCGCCGACATCGAGAAGGTCGCCCGGCAGTCGCTCACCGACGTCCGGGAAGCCGTCAGCGGCTTCCGGCGGCCCACGCTGGCGGTCGAACTCGCCGCCGCCCGGACGGCCCTGACGACGGCGCAGATCACCCTGGACGCCGCACCCGAGCTCGCCGCAGGACGGCCCGGACTCGACGCCGAGAAGGCCGGGGCGCTCGCCTGGGCCCTGCGGGAGGCCGTCACCAACGTCGTCCGGCACGGCACCGACGCGACGGTCTGCACCGTCACCCTCGACGAGAGCTGGGAGGCGGACGGCGCGCGGTACGCCGTCCTGGAGGTCGCCGACGACGGCCGCGGCCCCGGCAGGTCCGCGCCCGGCAACGGACTCTCGGGCCTCTCGGAGCGCCTCGCCCTGGTCGGCGGGCGGCTGGAGAGCGGCCCGGGCCTGCGCGGCCGGGGCTTCCGGCTGCGGGCCTCCGTGCCGGTCGGGGCCGTGCACGCCGGGGCCGACGGTAGGGTGCCCGAGTGATTCGCGTACTGCTGGCCGAGGACCAGGGGATGGTCCGCGAGGCGCTCGCCGCCCTGCTCGGCCTTGAGGGGGACATCGACGTGGTCGCGCAGGTCGCCCGCGGCGACGAGGTCGTGGACGCGGCCGTCGCGCACGCCGTCGACGTCGCGGTGCTGGACATCGAGATGCCCGGCATGACCGGCATCGAGGCGGCCGCGCTGCTGCGCCGCCACCGTCCGGAGACCCGGGTGGTGATCGCCACGACCTTCGGCCGGCCGGGCTACCTGCGCCGCGCCATGGAGTCCGGCGCCGACGCCTTCCTGGTGAAGGACGCGCCTGCCTCCGAACTCGCGGAGGCGATCCGGCGGGTGCTGCGCGGCGAGCGGGTGATCGACCCGACACTGGCCGCCGCCGCGCTCGCGGAAGGCGCGAGCCCGCTCACCGGACGGGAGCTGGACGTGCTCGCCGCGGCCGCCGACGGCTCGGTCAACGCGGACGTCGCACGCCGGCTGCACCTGTCGGAGGGCACCGTCCGCAACTACCTGTCGATGGCGATCCAGAAGACCGGCGCCCGCAACCGCACGGAGGCGGTGCGGATCGCGAAGGAGAAGGGCTGGCTGTGAACGGCCCCGTCGTTCGGCTCAGTTGAGACGGTGACGGGCGGCGCGGGCCGCCTGCCGCACCGTGCCGGCGTTCTCCGGGTCGAACGCGTCCAGGATCTGCGCGTAGGCGTCCATCTCCGCCGCGCCGCCGAGGAAGTCTCCCGTGCGGACGAGGAGTTCGGCGCGCTCCAGGCGCAACTGCGCGGGGTGGCGCGGCAGCAGGAGGGCGAGCTCGGTCGCCCAGAGCTGGGTGCGGGCCTGCTCCGGACGGTCCGCGGCCCAGGCCCGGATGTTGCCGAGCACCCGCAGCACGATGTCCAGCGGCTGCGCCGGGGTGAGGAGTTCGGCGGAGAAGTCGTGCCCGGAGGCGGTCACGAGCCGGCCGACGTCGTCGAGGTCGAGCAGCCGCCCGCCGTGGAACGGATCGGCCAGCACGTAGTCGCTGCCGCCGCCCGGCCCGCCGACCGCGACGATGAAGTGGCCGGGCAGGGCGACGCCGTGCACGGTGAGACCGGCCCGGGCCGCCACGCCGATCCACACCAGCGACAGCGTGATCGGCAGGCCGCGGCGCCGCCGCAGCACCTCCGGCAGCAGGGACGACTCCAGCCGCCGGTAGTCGCCCTTCCGGCCGTGGAACCGCTCCCGGCCGCCCAGCACCGCGGCGAGCAGCGCGGCCGTCTCCTCCGGCCCCGACGGCTGCCGTTCGGCGACGGCGAGGCGCACCGCGGCGGCGTGCCGGTCCAGCGCCGCCTGGCACCCGGAGAGCAACTCCTCCAGGGTGGGCGGCGGGCCGGGTTCGGCCTCGCCGGGGGCGTCGCCCAGCAGGTGCTCGGCGGCCGCGAGCAGGCAGAGCAGCACCGGATCGGGGTGCTCGGCCCGGGCCTCGGTACGGAAGCGGGATCTGCTCTGCTCGGTCACAGCAGCCTTCGTGGGGACAGAACTGGCGAGGGGAACGCTACCGCTGCGGGAGCCGGGCGTAGTGGTAAGTGTGACTGGTGGTGAAACCCAGACGATCGTAGAGGGCGACGGCCCCGGTGTTCTCCTCCTCGACCTGCAGATAGGCGCCGGTCGCGCCCTCCTCGGCGGCCCGCGCGGCGAGCACGGCCATCACGGCCGTCGCCAGGCCGGAGCGCCGGGCCGCCGGATCGACCTCGATCGCCCCGAAGCACGCCCACGGGCCGTCGACGGCGAGCCTGCCGATGGCGAGCGGCGCGGCACCGGACGGGCCGGGCACGGTGGCGAACCAGACGGACGGCCCGCCGTGCAGGACGGCGGCCGCGGCCTGCTCCAGCGCGGCGTCCCGGCCGACCCGGCGGTAGCGGGACATCCAGGCCGGGCCCGCGGTGCGCGACAGCCGGACGCGCTCGTGCGCGCCGCCGAGCCGGGCGAGCGGTGCCAGCGGGGCGGTGCGGAAGAGGGTCTTCGCCAGGCCGGCGCCGAGCCGGTCGAGTTCGGCGGCCAGGTCGTCGGGCGAACCGGGGGTGACCACCTCGACGTAGGCGGGCAGGCCGCGGGCGGCGTACCAGGCGTCGGCCTCCGCGAGGGCCTGCGGCAGCGGCCGGCCGGGGTCGCCGAGGGCCTGGACGGAGTTGGCCCGGCGGGTGAAGCCGGCCGAGGCGCGCAGCACCCATCCGCCGAGCTGCTCCTGCTCGACGGCCGGCCAGCTGCGGGCGGCGATCCGCTGGAGCTCGACCGGTCCGGCCGACGGCACCGGGGCGGGACGTGCCGGGAACGGCGGCACGGGCTTCCCCGCGACCAGCAGGTCCTCGGCGAAGGAGACCGGCCCGCCGCTGCGCGGCACCACCGTCAGGCCTGCGTCGTCCCAGGATACGAGCACGCCGACCACATCGCGGAACACCGGACGTCCGTCGACCAGCTCCGAGATCCGCCGGGCTGACACCCGTCGTCCCACGTCAGAGCGGTCTATCCGGACCTCGGGGCGGCCCGCCGTCACGCTTCCGTCCGCCATCAAGGGCACCTCCTGTGCATTTGCGGTCTCCGACCCGCGATACTAGGGGCGGGCATCGACGACGCCGCGCTCACCCGCGCACGCAAGCAAACAGTTTGGGCCGCCAGCCCTTCCGAGGAGGAACGACAGCGTGACCTACGTCATCGCGCAGCCTTGTGTCGACGTCAAGGACAAGGCCTGCATCGAAGAGTGCCCGGTCGACTGCATCTACGAGGGCGAGCGTTCCCTCTACATCCACCCGGATGAGTGTGTCGACTGCGGCGCCTGCGAGCCGGTCTGCCCGGTCGAGGCGATCTTCTACGAGGACGACACTCCCGAGGAGTGGAAGGACTACTACAAGGCGAACGTCGAGTTCTTCGACGACCTCGGCTCGCCCGGTGGCGCCTCCAAGCTCGGTGTGATCGACAAGGACCACCCGTTCATCGCCGCTCTCCCGCCGCAGAACGCCGACCACTGACCAACCGATCGGTGACAACTGAGCCGTGAGCACCAACCACACCGCGCGCGCGCCGTTCCCGGGACACCCGGGGGCGGCGCGCCGCGTATCCGAGCTGCTGCCGGCCTTCCCCTGGGACCGCCTGGAGCCGTACAAGCGCACCGCGCTCGCCCACCCCGGAGGGCTGTGCGACTTCTCGGTGGGCACCCCGGTCGACCCCGTGCCGGAGGTGATCCAGAAGGCGCTGGCCGCCAGCACGGACACCCCCGGCTATCCCACCGTCTGGGGCCCGGTCGAGCTGCGCCAGGCCGTCGCCGGCTGGCTGCAACGCCGGGTCGGCGCCGACATCGGCCCGCAGGCCGTGCTGCCCACCGTCGGCTCCAAGGAGCTGGTGGCCTGGCTTCCCGGACAGCTGGGCCTCGGCCCGGGCGACCAGGTGGCCTATCCGCGCCTGGCCTACCCGACGTACGAGGTCGGCGCGCGGCTGTGCGGCGCCGAGCCGGTGGCGTACGACGACGTGGACGAGCTCGACGGCTCCCGGGTGCGGCTGCTCTGGCTGAACTCGCCGTCCAACCCGACCGGCCGGGTGCTCGGGGCGGACGCGCTGCGCCGCGCAGTCGCCTGGGCGCGGGAGCACGGCGTGCTGCTGGTCAGCGACGAGTGCTACCTGGAGCTCGGCTGGGAGGCGGAGCCGGTGTCGGTGCTGCACCCCGAGGTGTGCGGCGGCTCGCACGAGGGCCTGCTGGCCGTGCACTCGCTCTCCAAGCGCTCCAACCTGGCCGGCTACCGGGCCTCCTTCGTCGCGGGTGACGAGGTCGTCGTCCGGGAGCTGCTGGAGATCCGCAAGCACGGCGGCATGATCGTGCCCGCACCCGTGCAGGCGGCGACCGTCGCCGCGCTGGCCGACGACGCGCACGTCGCGGAGCAGCGGGGCCGGTACGCGGCCCGGCGCTCCGCCCTGCGGGCGGCGCTGGAGGCGTACGGCTTCACCATCGAGCACTCCGAGGCGAGCCTCTACCTGTGGGCGACCCAGGGGCGGCCCTGCTGGGAGACGGTCGGCGAACTCGCCGGGCTCGGCATCCTGGTGGCGCCGGGCGACTTCTACGGCCCGGCGGGCGAGCGGCACGTGCGGGTGGCGTTCACCGCCACCGACGAGCGGGTGCAGGCCGCGGTGGAGCGGCTCGGCGGCTGAGGCCGACGGACGACGCAGGAGGGCCGGCCCCGACGGGGGCCGGCCCTCCCTGCGTTCCGGGGGCGGGGTCAGCCGCCGATCCCGCCGCCGCCGATGCCGCCGAGCAGGCCGCCGATCGGGCCGAGCGCGCCCACGCCGCCGAGCAGGTCGGCCGGGTTGGAGCCCAGCGACGGCACGCCGCCGAGGCGGTTGCTGGCGGCCGGGGCGCCGGTCAGGGTGCCCAGCGCGTCGGCGCCCGGCAGGGCCTGCGGGATGCCGCCGGTCGGCAGGGCGCTGGTGAGGGTGCCGGTCGGCAGGCCGCTGGTGGGCAGCGCGCCGGTGACGGCGCCGAGCGGGGACGCGGCGCCGGCGCTGCGGGTGCCGGGCACGGAGGGCAGCACCTTCTCGGCGAGCGCCGGGCCCGCCCGGTCGACCAGGGCGGGGGCGACCTGGCCGGCGACCGTGGTGAGCGCGCCGGTGGCGGCGGTGGTCTTCCCGGCGGTGCCGCTGACCGGGCCGAGGGCCTTGTCGGCGTCCGGCAGGGCGGAGGCCACGGTGTGGCCGGCCGCGTCGCTCGCGGCGGGCACGCCGGTCGCGACGGTCGCGGCGCCGGTGGCACCGGCGGACTGGCCGAACTCGTGGGCCGCGCCCTGCACGGTGCCACCGGGGGAGTCGAGCTGGGTGAGGCCGGATCCCAGGTCGGTCCCCTGCGGCACCAGGTCGGCGGCCGAGGCGTGGCCGGCGGCGAGCAGCGGGGTCGCTCCGGCCGCGACGAGCAGGGCGGCCTGGGCGATCCGGCGCTTGAGGGGGTGAGACATGGTGCTCCTAAGAGGTGAGGACATGACGGTCCGCGGGCGGACGACGTGATTACCGCTCAGGCGTCGGGAAGGTTTCGGCCGGTGAAGGTAAAGGGCAGGCAAAGATCCGACGATCCTCTTACCGGTGCCGCCCTGCCGGGGCGGCCTTCGGAGGGCTCCGGAGAACCGTCACTCCCCTTGCCCCGCAGGGGCCGGGCGCCGCCCGCGCGGAGCCGTCCGCGGCCCGGGCGCGCCGTCGGCGCCGTCCGCACCGGCCCGGCCGGATCACCCCCGGGAGCGACGGCTGCTCACGCGTTCGTCAACGCGGCGTCATGCCCGCCCCGGCGCACCGAGGGTGAGCCGCACGTGGTCGACCCGCGCCCCCTCGCGCAGCGGCTTCCAGCCGTCCGAGGGCCGGTCGAACCGCCACACCTTGCCGTCGTACTCCACCGAGCCGATCCCCAGCTCCCGCGACTGCGCCACCGCCCACTGCGCGACCGCCCAGCCCGCCTGCCGTACGCCCTCCGGGCCGGAGCCCGTCGACGCCGAGGTCTGCGGGGCCAGGGCCAGGGCCGGACGCGGGTCCTCCGGGGCCTTCTCCGCCGGGCTCACCGCCACCACCCGGCCGAACTCCCGCCGGACCCGCTCGGAGACCTCGGCGGACCGCTGGGCCCCCGTCGACGGCGACGCCGAGGCGGAGGCCGACGGGGACGGGGAGCCCGGTGCGGAGGACGCCGCGGCGGGCGCGGACAGCTCGTGCACCACGCAGTCCAGCGCGGCCTGCTCGCGGCCCGTCAGCACCGAGGAGACCAGCGTCGCGTTCGACTCGTGCTTCGCGTACGCCTGCGGGAAGCCGCTCTTCTGCACCTGCTGGGCGGCGTCCGTCAGCGGGATCCGGGCGTAGCCCGGCACCTTCACCAGGCCGTCCAGGAACTTGTTGGTCGCGTACACCGGGTCCTTGATCTGCGCGGCGGTGCCCCAGCCCTGCGAGGGCCGCTGCTGGAAGAGGCCGACCGAGTCGCGGTCGCCGCCGTCCAGGTTGTAGATCTTCGACTCCTGCATGGCGGTGGCCAGCGCGATCGTGACGGCGCGCTCCGGCAGCCCGCGGGAGAGCGCCACCGCGGTGATCGTCGCCGCGTTGGCGGCCTGCGTGAGGTCGAGCGTGCCGGTGCCCGCGGCCGTGGTGATCCGGCAGCCCTCCGGCGGCACGATCAGCTTGTCGCGGTTGAGGTACAGCACCAGGCCGCCCGCCAGCGCGAGCACCACGACGCCGACCAGCAGCCGCCGCAGGAACCGGGACCGCCGGCGCCGGCGCCGCGGCACCGCGACGCGCTCCGACCCGTCATCCGTCCCAGCCACCGCCGCACCTCCCGCTCGCGTTCCGCGCACACCGTACCCACTCGGACGGCGGTGCGCTCCTGCCGGTTGCGTGCCGCGCCCGCCGGAGGCCCCGCACCGATAGGCTGAACGACCATGAGCAGCCCGAACACGTCCCTCGACCTGACCCTCGACGGCGGTGCGCTGACCGCCCGGCTGGTCGACTTCCCGTCCGTCAGCGGCGACGAGCAGGCCCTCGCGGACGCCGTCGAGACCGCCCTGCGGGACCTGCCGCACCTGACCGTCGACCGGTACGGCAACAACGTCGTCGCCCGCACGAACCTCGGCCGCACCGAGCGGGTGCTGCTCGCCGGCCACCTCGACACCGTGCCGATCGCCGACAACCTGCCCTCGTACGTCGAGGGCGACCTCCTCCACGGCTGCGGCGCCTCCGACATGAAGTCCGGCGTCGCCGTGCAGCTCCGGCTCGCCGCGACCCTCGCCGAGCCCAACCGCGACCTCACGTACGTCTTCTACGACTGCGAGGAGATCGAGGCCACCCGCAACGGCCTCGGGCACCTCGCCAAGGAGCACCCGGACTGGCTGGAGGCCGACTTCGCGGTGCTCATGGAGCCGAGCGGCGCCGTCGTCGAGGGCGGCTGCCAGGGCACCGTGCGGGTCGAGGTCACGCTCACCGGCACCCGCGCGCACTCGGCCCGCAGCTGGCTCGGCGACAACGCGATCCACAAGGCCGTCGAGGTGCTCCGCCGGCTCGACGCGTACGAGCCGCGGCGGGTGCTCATCGACGGCCTGGAGTACCGCGAGGGCCTCAACGCCACCCGGATCGACGGCGGCGTCGCGGGCAACGTCATCCCCGACGAGTGCACGGTGCAGGTCAACTTCCGCTACGCGCCGGACCGCAGCGAGGCGGAGGCCGTCGAGCACCTCCGCGAGGTGTTCGACGGCTTCCCGGTGGCGGTCACCGACAGCTCGCCGGGCGCGCTGCCCGGCCTCGGCCGCCCGGCCGCGCGGGCCTTCCTGGAGGCCGTCGGCGGCGAGCCGCGCGCCAAGTTCGGCTGGACGGACGTCGCCCGGTTCACCGCGCTCGGCGTGCCCGCGGTCAACTACGGCCCCGGCGACCCGAACCTCGCCCACAAGCGGGACGAGCACTGCTCGCTCACGGCCATCGCGACGGTCGAGGAGCGGCTGCGCGCCTGGCTCACCTGAAGGCTGCCCGGAGGTGGACCGCCGTTCACCGAAAACGGTGGACGGCGGGCGTAGGGTTTCGTCATGACAGGCACTGGAGACGTACACCACTACGGGCACGGACCCGAAGAAGTCGACGCGCCCGCGGCCAAGAAGCCCTGGCCGGAGAAGCAGAAGGGCCCGGTGCTCCTCCGCCGCGACCAGGTGGGCACCAGCACCACCGACCAGCGACTGCTGGACACCACCGGCCCCACCGACTGGCTGCACACCGACCCGTGGCGGGTCCTGCGGATCACCTCGGAGTTCGTCGAGGGCTTCGGCGCGCTCGCCGAACTGCCCGCAGCGGTGAGCGTCTTCGGCTCCGCGCGCACCCCGGTCGACTCGCCCGAGTACGCCGCGGGCGTGGAGATCGGCCGGGCCCTCGCCGAGGCCGGCTACGCGGTGATCACCGGCGGCGGCCCCGGCGCGATGGAGGCCGCCAACCGCGGCGCCTCCGACGCGGGCGGGCTCTCCGTCGGCCTCGGCATCGAGCTGCCCTTCGAGCAGGGCCTCAACGAGTTCGTCGACCTCGGGCTCAACTTCCGCTACTTCTTCGTCCGCAAGACGATGTTCGTGAAGTACTCGCAGGGCTTCGTGGTGCTGCCCGGCGGCCTCGGCACGCTGGACGAGCTCTTCGAGGCGCTCACGCTCGTGCAGACCGGCAAGGTGACCCGCTTCCCGGTGATCCTCTTCGGCACCGCGTACTGGGGCGGCCTGGTCGAGTGGCTGAAGGGCACCCTCATCGCCCAGGGCAAGGCGTCGCCGAAGGACCTGGAGCTCTTCCACGTCACCGACGACATCGAGGACGTCCTGAAGATCCTCGAAGCGAGCCGCCGCCCGAGCGGCACCGCGGTCTGAACCGCGGCACGGGCGGCACCGGGCCCGCGCCGCCGTCCGGCACCGGGCCCGCCCCCGCCGTCCGCTACGCGAGCCCCCGGCGGGCCACCGCCGGGGGCCGGACCCCGCGGATCGAGGCGACCATGTCGAGCACCTGGCGGGTCTCCTCCACCTGGTGCACCCGGTAGACCTGCGCGCCGAGCCAGGCCGAGACCGCGGTGGTGGCCAGGGTGCCGAGCAGCCGCTCGTCGACCGGGCGGTCCAGCGTCTCGCCCACGAAGTCCTTGTTGGAGAGCGAGACCAGCACCGGGAAGCCGGTCGCGGTCATCTCGGGCAGCCGGCGGGTCGCCTCCAGCGAGTGCCGGGTGTTCTTGCCGAAGTCGTGGCCCGGGTCGATGATCAGCGCGTCCCGCCGCACGCCCAGCCCCGCGGCCCGCTCGGCCAGCCCGACCGTGACCCGCAGGATGTCGGCCATGACGTCCTCGTAGCCGACCCGGTGCGGACGGGTGCGCGGCTCGGCCCCGCCCGCGTGCGTGCAGACCAGGCCGACGTCGTGGCGGGCGGCGACCTCGGCGAGCTTCGGGTCGACCCCGCCCCACGCGTCGTTCAGCAGGTCGGCGCCGACCCCGCAGACCGCCTCCCCGACCTCGTGCCGCCAGGTGTCGACGCTGATCACCGCGTCCGGGTGGCGCTTGCGCAGCTCCGCCACGAACGGCACGGTGCGGCGCAGCTCCTCCTCGACGGTGACCTCCTCGCCCGGTCCGGCCTTGACGCCGCCGATGTCGAGGATGGCCGCACCGGCGGCGACCGCGCGGTCCGCGGCGGCGAAGGCGGCCTCGTCGGCGAAGGTGGCGCCCCGGTCGAAGAAGGAGTCGGGCGTGCGGTTGACGATGGCCATGATCACCAGTTCGTCGTCGCCGAACTCACGCGGGCCAAGGCGCAGTGCCACCGGAATCTCCTCCACAGCTCGCCCGGGTGCAATGATGGGCCCCGGCCTGTCCGGGGACCATGATCCCACCATTGCCGGAGACGGGCCGGGGACTGACGGAGGACGGCTCGTGTTCTGGGTGATCGTGGCCGCGATGGCCGTGGTGGTCGGCGGTGCCGCACTGGTGGCACTCGGCGGGGGCGGGACGCTGGCGGAGGCGGTGCCGGACAGGATCGCCGCCCGGCTTCCGCACGACCGCCCGCTGGCCCGGCATGACGTGGACGAACTGCGGCTGCCGATGGCCGTCCGCGGCTACCGCATGGACGAGGTCGACACCGTGCTCGACCGGCTCGGCGCCGAGCTCGCGCTGCGCGACGCACGGATCGCCGAGCTGGAGGCGTCCGCGGTGGTCCGGGGCGCGGTGGAGGCCGCCCCCGCGGCCGCCGCGACGGACGAGCCGCTGCCCGGCCTGGAGGCGTTCGCCGCCGTGGTCGAGCCGGAGCCCGAGGCCCCCGAGGGGCCTGCGGCGCCCAGGGCGGACCTGGAGAAGAAGCCCGGCGCGGAGCAGTCGTGACCGGCGCCGTGCCCGGCCCGGACGGCCTGCTGCGCTGCGGCTGGGGCGAGTCCGCGGACGACTACCGGGTCTACCACGACACCGAGTGGGGCCGGCCGGTGCAGGGCGACGACGCGCTGTTCGAACGCGTCAGCCTGGAGGCGTTCCAGTCCGGCCTGTCGTGGATCACCATCCTGCGCCGCCGGGAGGGCTTCCGGGCCGCGTTCGCCGGGTTCGCGATCGCGGAGGTGGCCGAATTCGGCCCGGACGACGTCGAGCGCCTCGTGCAGGACACGGGCATCATCCGCAACCGCGCCAAGATCGAGGCGACGCTGGCCAACGCCCGCGCCGCCCGCGACCTGGACGGCGGCCTCTCCGCCCTGATCTGGGGCTTCGCCCCCGCCCGGGGCGGGCCGGCCCCCCGGACGCTCGCCGAGGTGCCGGCCGTGACCCCGGAGTCCACCGCGCTGGCGAAGGAACTCAGGAAACAGGGCTTCCGCTTCGTCGGCCCGACGACCGCGTACGCCCTGATGCAGGCCTGCGGCCTGGTCGACGACCACCTGGTGGACTGTCACGTGCGGGGGGCGGGCACCGCTCAGCGGCCGGTGTAGCGCGGCTGCTCCTTGGCGACGAAGGCGCGCACCGCGATGCGGTGGTCCTCGGCCTCGCCGGCCAGGGTCTGCAGCTCGTCCTCCTTGTCGAGCGCCTCGCTCAGGCCGTGCGAGGCGCCGTAGGCGAGCGACTCCTTCACGGCGCCGTACGCGACGGTCGGACCGGCGGCCAGCTGGGCGGCGAACGCCCGTGCCGTGTCGGCGAGTTCGACGGCCGGCACGACCCGGGTCGCGAGCCCGAGGCCGAGCGCCTCGTCGGCCTTGACCGTCCGGGGGAACATCAGCAGCTCGGTGGCGCGGGCGTGGCCGACCAGCCGCGGCAGCGTCCAGGAGACGCCCGAGTCGGCGGTCAGCGCGACCCCGACGAACGAGGTGTTGAAGCCCGCGGTGTCGGCGACGATCCGGAAGTCGCAGGCGAACGCGAGGCCCGCGCCGGCACCCGCCGCGACGCCGTTGACCGCGGCGACGGTCGGCTTGCGCATCCCGGCCAGGGCCCTCAGCAGCGGGTTGTAGTGCTCGGCCACCGTCCGGAGGGCTCCCTCGCCCGTCACCTCGGCCTGCTGGAGCAGGCCCAGGTGCTCCTTGAGGTCCTGGCCGACGCAGAACGCGCGGTCGCCCGCGCCGGTCAGCAGCACGGCGCGCACCGCCGGGTCGGCCGCGGCCTCGGTGACGGTGTCGCGCAGCGCCACCTTGGTCGCGACGTCGAGGGCGTTCATCGCCCCGGGCCGGTTGATGGTGATGACGGCCAGGCCGCCGTCGAGCTCGTACAGCACCGGGTCGGACATGGGTGAGGGCTCCCTGATCGTCGGTCGGGCGGGTGCGGCGCCGCAGGCCGGGGGCCGGCGCCTGACCCAGCATGACGGAGCGGGGGCCCGGTCGGGGAGTGTGAGGTATCGCACCTCCGGATGCCCGCCAGGGGACCGCCGGAACGGCTTCCGGGCCGTTGTCCGGGCCGGGTGGGAGGGTGTGCGCACCGTCGCGTGGAGGGTGATGTTGGTCATCGGGGTGCGGGATGCGGGATAATGGCTTCCGATCAATGCGTTCGATACCGGTGGTGGACGGACCGCCGGTACGGAGCTGAGCGGTTGCAGGAAGGGGAACGAGCATGGCGGCCATGAAGCCGCGGACGGGTGACGGCCCGCTCGAGGTCACCAAGGAGGGGCGGGGCATCATCATGCGTGTCCCGCTCGAAGGCGGCGGTCGCCTGGTGGTGGAGCTGACGCCCGATGAGGCCGACGCCCTGGGCGAGGCCCTGAAGAAGGCCTGCGGCTGACGCAGCGGGTGCTCCCCTCATCTCTCCCGGAGATGCCGACAGGGCCCGGATTCGAGCGAGAATCCGGGCCCTGTGCCGTGCCCGGGATCCGTCACCACCTGCAGCTTTCCGCCCGCAGTGCCGCCGTGCCGCGGTGCCGTCGCGTCTCAGCGCTTCACGGCGCAGAGCAGGCCGTCGCTGACCGGCAGCAGCGCGGGCAGCAGCCGGTCGCTCTCGCGCACCTCGCGGACGAGCTCGCGCACCGCGTGGGTCTGCGGGTCGTCCTGGTCGGGCTCGGTGAGCCGGCCCTCCTGGAAGACGCCCTCGAAGCAGACCGTGCCGCCGGGCCGCAGCAGCCGCAGCGACTCGGTGAGGTAGGCCTGCGACTCGGCCGGGTCGCCGTCGCAGAACACCAGGTCGTACTGGCCGTCGGCGAGCCGCGGCAGGACGTCCAGCGCGCGGCCCGGGATGAACCGGGCCCGGTTGGGTGCGAACCCGGCCGCCAGGTAGGCCTCACGGGCGTACTGCTGCCGCACCGGTTCGGTGTCCACGGTGGTCAGCACGCCGTCCGGCCGCATGCCGCGCAGCAGGTACACGCCGGAGACGCCGGTGCCGGTGCCGATCTCCGCGACGGACTTCGCCCCCAGGGCGGCGGCGAGCAGCCGCAGGAAGGCGCCGCCGCTCGGACCGATCGCCCGTATGCCCGTCCGCGCCGACTGGGCCCGGGCGTAGGTCAGCACCGCGTCCTCGCCGACGTAGGTGTCGGCGAGGGCCGCCCGCTCGGGCCCGAACTCGGTGATGGCTGCCTCTCCGGAGCGACGGATGCCGACCCGATGTCGACATTTTCAGCCACAGATTACTGGCCGCCCGGGAACCGCGTTCCTCGGCGGGCCGTTGAGTGGGACAGGACTTGGCGATCGGGGTACGTACGACGCCGGAGCGGCGGGCCGGGAGCCCGCACGGACGGCGGTCGTGCACTTTATCCGGATCTGACGGGCGAGGTGGATATGGTGGTGGCCCTGCTGGGCAGAAGAGCCGACCGAGGAGGTGTGGCCGAGGGCGACGTCCCTGTGCGGCGGCACGTCCGCGGCACCTCGTCGGCCCGTACGCCGAAGCCCGTGATGAACCAGCCCGCGCACACCCCCCTGGACGCACAGCCCGCGGCCGACGACACGGCGGCCGAGCCCGCCGTGGTCGCCACCTTCACCGAGGGCCCCGACGCGCAGAGCTGGACCCCGCCCTCCTGGGAGGAGATCGTCGAGGCGCACAGCGCCCGCGTCTACCGCCTGGCCTACCGGCTGACGGGCAATCAGCACGACGCCGAGGACCTCACGCAGGAGGTCTTCGTCCGGGTCTTCCGCTCGCTCTCGACCTACACGCCCGGCACCTTCGAGGGCTGGCTGCACCGCATCACCACCAACCTGTTCCTCGACATGGTGCGCCGCCGCCAGCGGATCCGCTTCGACGCCCTCGGCGAGGACGCCGCCGAGCGGCTCCCCAGCCGCGAGCCCAGCCCGGCCCAGCACTTCAGCGACACCCACTTCGACGCCGACGTCCAGCAGGCGCTGGACACCCTCGCGCCCGAATTCCGTGCCGCCGTCGTGCTCTGCGACATCGAAGGCCTCTCCTACGAGGAGATCGCCGCCACCCTCGGGGTCAAGCTCGGCACCGTCCGCAGCCGCATCCACCGCGGACGCTCGCACCTGCGGGCCGCCCTCAAGCACCGCGCACCGAACGCCGCCCCCGGCCGCCTGCGCCGCGGCGGCTCCGCCGAGCCCGTCGTGGTGGGCGCCGAGCCCGGCGCGGCCGGCGGTCTGGACCGGAGGGGCTCGTGAGCGGCGTCGGCCCCGCGGGCGACGGCCGGCCCGAGCCGGCCGGACGCTCCCGCCGGGGTCCGTCGTGGGCCCAGCTCGCCCGGCGCGGCACCGACCACGCCCTCGGCCGGACGCAGGACGACCGGCAGCCCGACGACGGACCCGTCGCCGAGCTGCGCGTCCTCGCGGTGCGCCCCGTCGAGCCGTCGGACGGGCACCACCTCGGCGACCGGCTCTCCGCCTACCTCGACGGCGAGCTCGGCCACGACGCCCGTGAGCGCGTCCAGGCCCATCTCGCGACCTGCCCCGACTGCCTCGCCGAGGCCGACGAGGCACGCGCGGTCAAGCACCTGCTGACCCGCACGGACACCCCCGGCCCCTCCACCCTGCTCATGGCGCGGCTGCTCGCGGTGGCCGCACTGCCCGACGACGAGTCCGGCGGCGGCCCGGGTGCGGGGCCGGCCCTGCCCGCCTCCGCGCCCACCCTCGGCGGCAGCCGGCTGACCGGCGGCTCGTTCGGCCGCGGAGCCGGCTCCTCGTTCGGGTCCGGCGCGCTCGGCGCCGGGGCACCGCTTCCCGGTGTCGACCCCCGCGCCGGCGTGCCCGGGCTGCCGCAGCCCGGCGGAGGCCTGCACCTGGCCCCGTCGAGCGGCCCCGCGGCGGCCCTGCGGAGCCTCACCGAGGCGCGCGGACGCCTGGGCGGCGTCCTGCCCTCCCGCGGGCGCCCCGCGGCCCTGCCGGAGCCCGTCGCGGCCGCCGCGGCACCCCGGCCGGCCTCGCCCTTCGGCCGCCGCTTCGTGTTCGCCGCCGCAGGCGCGTTCTCGGTGGCGGCGGTCACCCTGGGCGGTGTCGGCGGCCCGTCCGCCGTCGGCGGCGAGGAGCAGCACGGCACCCGGGTCAGCCCGGTGAGCGACCCGGGCGGCGCCGCCGTCCCGGTCAACGCCCAGCTGACCGCCGACCTCCCCCTCGTCCCGGCGGTCGCCTCGGCACCGCCCGGGGGCGTCCCGCATCCGCAGTCCAGCGGGTACGGCGCAGGGCTGCCCGGCACGCACAACCTGCTCCGATAGGCGGGCAGCGGTCCGGCCACCGGGTGGTCCGGGCCGCATTCCGCAGGCTGCGGGGTCACAGACGGACCTGCGCCCATTACCCTGGTACGGACGGCTGTCCGCCGACCTCGTCGGGTGCGTCGATCAGGAGCTGGGAGCGTACGTGTTCACTGACATAGGCCCTCTTGAGGTCGTCACCCTGGCCGTCCTGGCCGTGGTGATCTTCGGACCGGACAAGCTGCCCAAGCTCATCCAGGACGCCATGGGCTTCATCCGCAAGGTGCGGGCCTTCGCCGACAGCGCCAAGGACGACATCCGCAGCGAGCTGGGCCCGGAGTTCAAGGACTTCGAGTTCACCGACCTGCACCCCAAGACCTTCGTCCGCAAGCAGTTCATGGGCGGTGACGAGGACCCGCTGGGCTTCAAGGAGCTCAAGGACGGGCTCGACATCAAGTCCGTGCTGAACGACGAACCGCCCGCCCGGGTCGCCGGCGCCGCCAACATGACGAAGGCCCCCGCCGAGGCCGGCGCGCCGCTCCCCACCGGGGAGCGCCCGCCCTTCGACCTCGACGCCACCTGACCCCGGGCGCCCCGACGCGCCCCCGGCGCCCCGCCCGGTGAACCGACCGCGCGGGGTGCCGCCGTGTCCGCCGCTATGGTGTTCAGGTCGACCGCCCGCAGCGCCCCCGCTGCGCCCGGCGGTCGTTCCACGACGTGTCGCCGGCCGGCCCCGGCCGGGCGCCCGGTGCGCCCGCGGGTCCGCGGCGGCGTCGCACACGGTGACAAGGGCACGAGGAGGCCGGCGATGGACGTGACGAGCCGAGCGGGCGGAGCGGTCGCCCCCGACGGGCGGACGACGCCCGTGGTGGGCGCACAAGCCGGACCCGCCGACCCGCTGGCGTCCTACCTGGAGGCCGACTTCCCCTGGTACGGCCTCGACGGGGGCTGGACGGGCCGCCGATGGCTGCTCCCCGCCGGGGCCGGCCGGGCCGGGCAGGGCGCGGGCACCGACTACGGCTCCCTCGGGCACGGCGACGAGCCGGCCCGCCCCTACGAGGCGCGCGAGCCCGGCCGGTTCGCCGTCGTGGTCACCGTCGCCCGCAGGCCCGGACGCCGCAGTGCCGACAACACCGGCACGCTGGAGGCGACCTCGGCCTCCTCCGCGGCCTGGCTGGCCGGATCCGGCCTGATCGCGACCGTCCCGCCCGGGCAGCTCGACCGCGCCCTGCGGCAGGACTGGCTCGACCAGCAGACGGCCCTCGCCTGGGACCTCGCCGACGACCTGGAGGGCCCCGGCTGGTCCGTGCTCTCCCTGCCGGTGAACGGCGTCCCGCAGGAGTTCCGCTACCGCGAGTCCGCGTACGGCTGGGTGCTCGCCGGCGAGGCCCCGGGGGTCCTCCTGGGCGCGTACGGGCGGGGCGTCAGCGCGTACGGCGTCGGCTTCGGCACGGTCGCGGAGCTGTCGGCCTACAACGGCCGCTGAGCGACCGCTGAGCAGCCGCTGAGCGGCCGTCCGGAGCCCGCCCCGGCGTCCGTCCGCCGCAGGCGTTCCTGCCGACCGCGAACGGCAGGGGCCCCGGGAGCGCGATCCGCTCCCGGGGCCCCTGGCAGGCCGGCCGCCTACCGCGTCAGAACTTGTTCCTGGGGGTGAGCCCCAGCGAGAGGCCCGACAGGCCGCGCTGGCGGCCGCCGAGCTTGCCGGCGACGGCGCGCAGCGCGGCGCCCGCCGGGGAGTCGGGTGCGGCCAGGACGACCGGGCGGCCGTCGTCGCCGCCCTCGCGCAGCCGGACGTCGATCGGGATCGAGCCGAGCACCGGCACGGTCGCGCCGACCGAGCGGGTCAGGGCGTCGGCGACGATCTGGCCGCCGCCGGTGCCGAAGACGTCGATCATCTCGTCGCAGTGCGGGCAGGGCATGCCCGACATGTTCTCGATGACGCCGACGATCTTCTGGTGGGTCTGCAGGGCGATGGTGCCGGCCCGCTCGGCGACCTCGGCGGCGGCCATCTGCGGGGTGGTGACGATGAGGATCTCGGCGTTGGGCACCAGCTGCGCGACCGAGATGGCGATGTCGCCGGTGCCGGGCGGCAGGTCCAGCAGCAGGACGTCGAGGTCGCCCCAGTAGACGTCGGCGAGGAACTGCTGCAGCGCGCGGTGCAGCATCGGGCCGCGCCACACCACGGGTGCGTTGCCGGGGGTGAACATGCCGATGGAGATGACCTTCACGCCGTTCGCCGACGGCGGCATGATCATGTCCTGGACCTGGGTCGGCCGGCCCTCGACACCCAGCATGCGGGGCACGCTGTGGCCGTAGATGTCGGCGTCGACGACGGCGACCTTCAGGCCGTCCGCGGCCATCGCGGCGGCGAGGTTGACCGTGACGGAGGACTTGCCGACACCGCCCTTGCCGGACGCGACCGCGTACACCCGGGTCAGCGTGCCCGGCTTGGCGAAGGGGATCTCGCGCTCGGGCGCGCCGCCGCGCAGCAGCTGCGACAGCTCCTTGCGCTGCTCGTCGCTCATCACGTCGAGCTCGACCTCGACACCGGTCACGCCGGGCAGCTTCGCGACCGCCTCGGTCACCCGGCTGGTGATCGTCTCGCGCATCGGACAGCCGGAGACGGTGAGGTACACCGCGACCTTCACCGCGCCGCCGTCGGCGATCTCGACCGATTTCACCATGCCGATCTCGGTGATCGGGCGGTTGATCTCCGGGTCGTGGACGGTCCCCAGGGCCTTGCGCACGGACTCCTCCGTGACGCCGGTCCCAACCTCTGTCTCGTTGGCCATGCCTTGATGGTACGGCGCCGGGCCCGGGGCCCGACCCGCCGGTAGCGTGCGCCCGGTCACACGGTGCGGCCCGTCCGGTCACACCCGGTCCGGGGCCTCCCTGCGGTCGTCGAGCTCCTTGAGCAGCGCCTGCAGCTCGGAGCGGACGAAGTCACGGGTGGCGACCTCGCCGAGGCCCTGCCGGAGGGCGGCGACCTCGCGGGTGAGGTACTCCGTGTCGGCGATGTTCCGGTCGGAGCGGGCGCGGTCCTGCTCCATGTTGACGCGGTCGCGGTCGTCCTGGCGGTTCTGCGCGAGCAGGATCAGCGGAGCGGCGTACGAGGCCTGCAGCGACAGCATCAGGGTCAGGAAGATGAACGGGTACTCGTCGAACCGCACGACGGCCGGCAGCAGGGTGTTCCACACGACCCAGACGATGACGACGACCGACATCCAGACGATGAACCGCCCGGTGCCCAGGAAGCGGGCGATCCGCTCGGAGAGCTTGCCGAACGCCTCCGGGTCGTAGGTCGGCATCGGGATGAGGCCGCGGCGGGCGGTGCGCGGCTGGTCGAGCCGGCTGCGGCCGGTGCCGGTCTCGGGGCGCTGCGGCCGCACCCCCTCGCGGGCGCGGAGCTCGCGCAGCTGGCGCAGCTCCCGCAGCTCGCCCTGGATGCGCTGGCGCGGGGTGTCCTCGCGGCCGCGCTTGCGGTCACTGTCCATGCACGGCCTCGCTCTCGGTGCCGTGCAGCGAGGCCTCGCGCCAGTCCTCCGGCAGCAGGTGGTCGAGCACGTCGTCGACGGTGACGGCGCCGAGCAGGTGGTCGGCCTCGTCGACGACGGGCGCGGCGACCATGTTGTACGCGGCGAGGTAGCTGGTGACGAGGGGCAGCGGGGTGTCCGGCGGCAGCGGGTCGAGGTCGTCGTCGACCAGTGAGCCGACCAGGGTGAAGGGCGGCTCGCGCAGCAGGCGCTGGAAGTGCACGGTGCCCAGGTACTTGCCGGTCGGCGTCTCGTTCGGCGGGCGGCAGACGAAGATCTGGGCGGCGAGCGCGGGCTTGTTCTCCGCGATCCGCACCCGGGCGAGGGCCTCGGCGACGGTCGCGTCGGGTTCCAGCACGATCGGCTCGGTGGTCATCAGCCCGCCCGCGGTGTCCTCCTCGTACGAGAGCAGGCGGCGCACGGAGGCGGCGTCCTCGGGCTCCATCAGGCGCAGCAGCCGCTCGGCGGCCTCCTCGGGGAGGTCGGAGAGGAGGTCGGCGGCGTCGTCCGGGTCCATGGCCTCCAGCACGTCGGCGGCGCGCTCCTCCTTGAGCTTGCCGATGATCTCCACCTGGTCGTCCTCGGGCAGCTCCTCCAGGACGTCGGCGAGCCGGTCGTCGTCGAGGGCGGCGGCGACCTCGGCGCGGCGCTTGGCGGAGAGGTGGTGCAGCACGTTGGCGAGGTCGGCGGGGCGCAGCTGCTCGAAGGTGGCGAGCAGGTTGGCCGCGCCCTGGCCCTCCTCGGCGAGGGAGAAGCCGGTGAGTTCGGACCAGTCGAGGGTGAGGCTCTCGCCGCGCGCCTTGCGCAGCCGGCTCACCCGGCCGGTCTGCACGAAGACCTTGCGGATCTCCCACTCCCGGACGCGGGTCTGCACCATCGCGACGTCGAGGACGGTGACCTCCTCCTCCGTCTTGGTGCGCTGCACGGTGCGGTCCAGGAGTTCGGCCAGCACCAGCGTCTCGGAGGTCCGCTGCTCGAAACGGCGCATGTTGATGACGCCGGTGGTGAGCACCTGGCCGGACTCCAGGCTGGTGACCCGGGTCATCGGCAGGAAGATGCGGCGGCGCCCGATCACCTCGACGACCAGTCCCAGCACGCGGGGCGGCCGGCCGCCGAGGCGCAGCGAGACGACCACGTCGCGGACGCGGCCGACCTGGTCGCCGTTCGGGTCGAAGACCGCGAGTCCGGAGAGGTGCGAGATGAAGACCCGGCTGCCTGGTCCTGCCATCGGCTTCCCCTCTCCTCTCCCCGGCGGCCCGTGGGCCGGCGCCGACGGCGTGCCGTCGGTGCCCCGTCGGTTCCGCGCCAAGGCTACCCGGGGGAGTGCGGGGCAGCCCGGCAGGAACCCGCGGCCGACCGGGGGTGCCGGGCGGGCGGCGCGGCCCGGCCGCGGTGCGGGGGCCGGGTCAGCCCTTGCGGCGCTTCAGCAGCAGCCGGGGCAGGCCGGCCGGGGCGGGCCGGCGGGTGGTGGCCGGGCTCGGCATCGGCGCGGCGGTGTGCGGCGCGTCGGGCATGGCGCCGGGGCGTTCGGTGAGCGGCCCGGACGGCTCCAGCCGGAGCACCCGGCACTCGCGGGCCCAGCGGTCGCCGATGGTGTCGGTGTCCGGGGCGTTGAGCCGCTTGCCCTTGAGCTCCTCGACGGCGCCGAGCCAGGCCTCGCCGTGCGGGGCGAGTTCGGTGACGGCGGCGGGCCAGCCGGTCAGCCGGCCGCCCTTGTCCTTGCTGCGGACCGTCACGACCGCGGCGGTGCCCGCCCGCAGGCCGTGCAGCGGCTGTTCGGCGCCGTCGCCGACGACCACCACCGCGCCGTCGTGCCAGGCGTGCCACAGGGCCCGGCTCTGTTCCTGCCCGTCGGCGCGCACCCAGAGCAGGCCGGACTTCTTGGCCGCCTCCTCCAGCAGGGCGCGGTCCTGGAAGTCCTCTGCGGTGGTCGTCAAACGCTCCATGGTCCACAGCGTACGGCCTGGCGGCCCGGCGGCCGGAGGGCCGTCCGGAGAGCGTCCCATCCACCGGAATGACAGTTCCGTGGGAGGATTTGAGCCCTTACCTTTGGGCGGTCGGTTCGGCGGTCCGTCCGCCTGCCCGGCAGGCCGGCCGGCTCGTCCACCCGCCTGCCCGTCCGCCTGCCCGTCCGTCCCGTCGAAGTCGAGGAGCGCCGTGCCAGCCCGGCCCGCCACCACCGCCCCCGCGGGCGTGAGGCCCACCCCCGCCCCGGGCGGGGCCGCACTGCCCAGGACGGACCTGCTGCTCCTGGCCGTCTCCATCGCCGGCATCTCGCTCTCCGCCCCGCTGATCAGCGCCACGGCCGCCCCCGCGCTGGCCATCGCGTTCTGGCGCAACCTCATGTCGGTCGGCGTGCTGGGCCCGTACGCGCTGCTCCGGCACCGCGCCGAACTCCGCGGCATCGGCCGGCGGGCGCTGGTGCTCGCGGCGGCGGCCGGACTGCTGCTGGCCCTGCACTTCGCGCTGTGGATGCCGAGCCTGCGGATGACCTCGGTCGCCTCCTCGACCGCGCTGGTCACCACCACCCCGCTCTGGGCCATCCTGATGATGCGGCTCGCGGGCACCCGGCCGCCGCGCGCGGTCTGGCTGGGCGTCTGCGTGGCGTTCGCCGGCGTGCTGGTGCTCACCGGCGTCGACCTCACGCTCTCGCCGCGGGCCCTGCTCGGTGACGCCCTGGCGCTGGCTGCGGGCGCCGCGGCCGCCGGGTACATGCTGCTCGGCGCCGAGGTGCGGCGCACCGTCAGCACCACGGCGTACACGCTGGTCTGCTACACCACGACCGCGGTCGCCCTGCTCGGCGTCTGCCTGGCGGCCGGCACCCCGCTGGCGGGCTGGCCGGCCGGCGTGTGGTGGCAGATCGCGCTGCTGATGGTGGCGGCCCAGCTGCTCGGGCACTCGCTGAGCAACCGGGTGGTGCGCACCCTGGGCCCGTCGATCACCTCGACGGCGATCCTGCTGGAGACCCCGGGTGCGGCGCTGATCGCGGCCGTGTGGCTGGGGCAGTGGCCGCCGGCGGCCGCGTACCCGGCGGTCGGCCTGATCCTGGTGGGCCTGGTGCTGGTCGCCCGGGGCGGGCGCGGCCGCCCCTGACGCCCGCGGTCCTCCGGTCCGCCGGGACGCGAGCCCGCCGGGACGCGAGCCCGCCGGAGGGCCGGAGTGCGCGGCAGGGGTCAGAGCCAGCCGTTGCGGCGGAAGCCGCGGTACATCGCCACGCAGATCAGGGCGACGCTGCCCAGGACGAGCGGGTAGCCGTACTTGTGGTGCAGCTCCGGCATGTAGTCGAAGTTCATGCCGTAGATGCCGGTGATCATGGTCGGGACGGCGAAGATCGCCGCCCAGGCGGTGATCTTGCGCATGTCCTCGTTCTGCGCGACCGACACCTGCGCGAGGTTCGCCTGGAGCAGCGAGTTGAGCAGCTCGTCGAAGCCGTGCACCTGCTCGGTCACCCGCGCCAGGTGGTCGGCGACGTCGCGGAAGTACTTCTGGATGTCCGGGTCGATCAGCCGCTGGATCGGCTCGGAGAGCAGCTGCATCGGACGCAGCAGCGGCGTCACCGCCCGCTTGAACTCCAGCACCTCGCGCTTGAGCTGGTAGACCCGGCCGACGTCCGCACCGCGGCCCGCCTTGGCGGTGAAGACGTCGAACTCGACCTCGTCGACGTCGTTCTGCAGCCGGTCCGCGACCAGCAGGTAGTTGTCGACCACGAGGTCGGCGATCGCGTGCAGCACCGCGGACGGGCCCTTGGCGAGCAGGCCGCTGCCGTCCGAGTCGGCCTCCAGCCGGTGCCGCAGCTCCTTCAGCGCGCTGTGCCCGCCGTGCCGGACGGTGATGACGAAGTCCTGGCCGACGAAGACCATCAGCTCGCCGGTCTCGACCACCTCGCTGGTCGGCGTGAGCTGGTCGTGCTCGACGTACCGGATCGTCTTGAAGACGGCGAACAGCACGTCGTCGTACCGCTCGACCTTCGGCCGCTGGTGCGCGTGCACCGCGTCCTCGACGGCCAGCGGATGCAGGCCGAAGCGCTGCGCGATGCCCTCGAACTCCGCCTCGGTGGGCTCGTGCAGGCCGATCCAGCTGAACGATCCTGCGTCCTGCTGGCGGCACAGCTTGACCCGCTGGACGGCCTCGCGCGGGCTGCAGCTCTCGCCGACCCGCTTGCCGTCCTGGTACACGGCGCAGTCGACGACCGCCGACGGGGCGTGGCCCGGACGCAGGGTGTCGAAGGAGGTGTCGCGGCGGCGGTTCGGACGGACGGCCGCGCGCAGGTTGTTGATCATCGACATGGCAGGCTCCCTGGGGCAGGAACCGCCGCACGGCAGGCGGTGACGGCCGTGGTGCGACGGCGAGGAACACCGATGGATGTACCGGGCTGCCGACGGAGGCCCCGCGTCTCCGCGGAAAATCGACGGAGAGTCGGTTTGGGCGCCTCGGCTCCCGGGAAGGTGCTCTCCCGGCCGGGTGTGACGCCGCCTCGGTTACCTCGTCAGGGACGGGTGCGGAGGAGGAGGACAGGCCGGGCAGAGCTGCCGGTACTGCATGGTCGGCTGGTATCCACCGCAACCACCTCCTTCATGCCGCGGCTCCAGGGTTCAGCATCCCCGGTAGCCAGCCGCCCACACTAACAGTTGTCGGTGCGCCGCCGCTGGGGTGTGCGCGAAAGCGGACGCGCCGGGGCGCTAAGGTCGCGGACATGGCCCACGATTTCCCGCTGTTCGGCGACTTCTCCGACCCGTCGGGAGGCTCCTCGGAGCTCTCCCGCAGCGCGGTGCTGGCCGCCGTCGAGGCGCGGCTGCTCACCACCTTCGGCGAGAGCAGCGGCCGGGCCGCGGTGACCTTCCTCGGCACCGAGCGGATCGAGGTGCTGCGCTTCGGCCCCGACCCCGAGGGGCTCGTCCGCTACGCCACCCTCGGCATGGCCGTGAGCCCGATGGCCGACCCCACCGCCGCCGTCGCCGACCCGGTGCGCGGCCCCCGCGCGGAGCTGGTGCTCACCGTCCGCGGCGGGCGCGACGACGTGCTCCGCACCCTGGCCACCTTCGCCGCGACGCCGCAGGTGGAGGGCCTGGTCGTGACTCCCGGGGGCTCGCTCGACCTCGGCGCGCCGCTGTGGGAGGGCGCACCGTTCACCTCGGTCCTGGTGGCCGAGCCCGGCGGCCTGGTCGCCGACCTCGAACTCGCCGACCCGGCCGAGCCGGTGCGCTTCCTGCCGCTGCTCCCGATGACCCCGAACGAGGCGGCGCACAAGCGCGTCCAGGGCGCGGCCGCGCTGGAGGAGCGGTGGCTGCGGCACGGCACCGACCTGCGCGACCCGGACCGCCGCGGCGTACCGCTGGACTGACCCGGCTGCGGGCCGGCCGTGCGTCGGCGGCGGTCCGGCGGCGGTCCGGCCGGTCCGCGCGCCGCCGCGGTGCCGCGAGTGCCGGGGCGTGACGCGAATCACGCGCCCCGCGGCCGGCTCAGCCCGCGATCGGCGCCGCGCCGGTCGCCTGGCCGACCAGCGCCTCGTACGCCGCGGGGTCGGTGGTGAACTCGCCGAGCCGCACCGTCTTGCGGTGCCCGTGGTAGTCGCTCGACCCGGTGGTGAACAGGCCGAGGTCGCCGGCCAGGCCGCGCAGGTGCGCGCGGGTCGGCTCGTCGTGGTCGACGTGGTCGACCTCCAGTCCGCCGAGACCGGCCGCCGCGAGATCGGCCAGCACCTCGTCGGAGACCGTGCGGCCGCGCTTCACCGCGCCCGGGTGCGCGAACACCGGCACGCCGCCGGCCGCGCGGACGAGCCGGACGGCGGTCGCCGGGTCGGTCTCGTGCTTGCGGACGTCGGCCCGGCCGCCGTTGGCCAGCCATTCGGCGGTGAAGGCGTCCGAGACGGTGGCGACCACGCCGGCCTCGACGAGGGCGCTGGCGATGTGCGGGCGGCCCACCGAGCCGTTGCCCGCGATCCGCTCGACCTGCTCCCAGCTGATCGGCGCCCCCAGCTCCCGGCAGCGCTCGACGATCGCCCGGCCGCGCCGGAAGCGGTCGTTGCGCACGAGGTCGCGCTCGGCGGCGAAGGCCGGTTCGGCCGGGTCGAAGAGGTACGCCAGCAGGTGCAGGCTGATGCCGTCGACGTGGCAGGAGAGTTCGGCGCCCGGCACCAGGGTCAGCCCGGTGCCGCGCACGGCCTCGGCGGCCTCGGCGTGTCCCGCGACGGTGTCGTGGTCGGTCAGCGCGACGACGTCCAGGCCGGCCGCGACCGCCGCCGCGACCAGCTCGGCCGGGCTGTCGGTGCCGTCGGAGGCATTGCTGTGGGCGTGCAGGTCGATGCGCACGGGCGGGGCTCCAGGGGCCTCGGGGGCGGGCGGTGCCGGCTGCCCGGCGTCGTCCAGCCTAGACCGACCGGCAACAGGGCCCGCGGCGTCGCGGTGCCGGGGCCCGCGGGGCCCCGGCACCGGCCGCGGATGCCGGTCAGCCCAGCAGGCGCGGGGTGAGGGCGCCGCAGGGCAGCAGCCCCAGCTCGGCGCCGGCGTCGCGCAGGTCGGTGAGCACCAGCTCGTCGTGCATGAGCAGGGCGGACTGCTCGGGCCACGCCACCGCCCACAGCCAGAGCCCGCGGGCCTCGCCGACGTACACGGCGCGGTCGTCGGGGGCGTCGGGCACGTGGAACATCGGGGTGGGGCGCCCGGCGGCCATGAGCTTGGCGTCGGCAGGCTTGTACAGCGAGACCGACTCTCCGGGGTCCGGACCGGACAGGCCGGCGTACCGGGCCCCGAGGCCGACCCCGAGCTCCTCCGCGACGAGCACCAGCTCGCCGAACCCGCCGAGCGGTGCCGGGCCGGAGCAGGCGACCGCGGTGGCGCGGGCGCCCGACAGGTCGTCACCGACGTGGGCGATGCCGGTGAACAGCCAGCCGACCGGCAGCGGCCAGGGCAGCCAGACCGGCACCTGGGACCGGGCGACCGCGACGTTCAAGGCCTCCACGCTCGGCGGCAGCACGGGTTGCATCGGGTGCACGTCGCCGTGGCGGTCGCACTGCCATGTGTCGGAGAAGAGACCGGGGGCGCGGACCCGACCGGCGCACCTCGGGCAGCTTGGCTCGCCCCTCATAGCCGACAACGCTCCTCCCTCCGGACCGCCGCGTCAAGGACGATCACCCGTACGGGGTGCCTCGCGCCGGGGCGGCACGGCCCCGTTGGGAAATGTCCCGTCACGGGGGGCGGCAAACGTCACGCTGGTCGCGCCGGGTGCGCGGGGGCGACGCGCTGACGCCCCGTCGTCCTCGGAGGATGACGGGGCGTCGGTGGTGCGGCGGGCCGGCCCGGTGCGGGCCGGGCCGGGTCACGCGTTCGGGAACGGCCGGATGTACAGGCGTTCGCCCGTGGCGGCCGCATCCTTCAGGTACTGGCGGACGGTGTCGGCGTCGACGATCAGTCGGTCGGTGGCGACGCCGGAAGCGTCGTCCAGTCGGAGGATCTCGAAACGCATGTGCCTCTCCCTTCCCGGCCCGGTGGGCCGAGGCGGCTGTGGCGGGCCGTCGACCGGGTGGTCGGTGGCCGGCTCCTGCTGGTGGGTCTGTCGTCCGGCGGCTGCTGCTGGCCGCATCGTCCCCCCTCGCGCACCAGGCGGCCCGTGGGCCGAGGCGACAGTGCCTCAGATGCTCCACCGTGCCGCACTGCTGATTCCTGGCGGTTGCCCGTCCGTGAAGTCCTGGTTTCGGCGTATCCGCCGTGAGGGGCAACCGCGCTCGCGGCGCAACGATTCCCGGACAGAGTCAAATATTACCCGAGCTAAAGGTTTTTGTCCTGGACTTTTGCGGACGGCCGCCGGGAGGCCCGCTCAGCCCCAGAAACCGGCCAGGGCCGCGGCCGTCGCGGCAGGCTGCTCGGCGTTGGGGGAGTGCCCGGCCTCCGGCACCGCGGTGTACCGGGCACCCAGTCGCCGCGCCATCGCCGCCTGCTCCTCGACCGGCCAGGCGTAGTCCCGCACCCCCGACACCACCTGCACCGGCAGCGGGGCCGCGGCCAGCTCGGCGACCCGGTCCCGTGCGGTCACCAGGTGCTCGCCCATCGCGGCCAGCGCCGCGGGCACGTTCGCGAGCCAGCGGCGCTCCAGGAAGGCCGCCACCTCGGGGTGCAGCTCCGTACGGTCCCCGCTGCCCGCCTCCATCTGCTGCATGACCTGCCAGATCGCCGCCAGGTCCATCACCGGGAGGGCGTCCAGCAGCAGCTTCGTCCGGGCGGCCTCGGCCGGGTCGATGGCGCCGGGCCCGGTGGACAGCAGGGTGAGCGAACGCCACGGCAGCGGCCCGCCCGCGGCCAGCACCGCCTCGCGGACGACGTGTCCGCCGAACGAGTGCCCGAGCAGGTGCAGCGGCCCGTGGCCGGCGAGCTCCGCGGAGAGCGCCAGGACGTCCTGCGCCAGCTCCTCCACCCGGTACGGCCGCGGGTCGGCGGGACCGCCCGTCTCGTACTGCCCGCGCTGGTCGACGGCGGCCACCCGGTACCCGGCCGCGGCGAGCGGCTCCAGCAGCGCGATGAAGTCCTCCTTGCTGCCGGTGAACCCGGGCACGAGGAGGGCGGAGCCGCGCACCGGCCCGGACGGCTCCGCGAGCAGCGCGGCGAACGCGCCCCGCCCGGTGGACAGGCGCAGGGCGCGCGCGCAGCCGGGCAGGGTCAGGAAGGGCGGGGTGCTCATGGCGGTGCTCCAGGCGTCGCGGAGGGTGACGGCGTTCCGAGCTTAGGCGTCCGCCGCCGCCGTCCCCGTGCACCGCCGGGACGCGCCGGAGGGCGGCCCCGATCGTGTCGACCGGGACCGCCCTCCGGGTGCGGTCAGCTCTCCGCGGGTGCCTCGGCCGGCGCGACGGCGCGACGGGTCCTGGCGCGGCGGCGCGGGGCCTCTCCGGTGGCCTCGGCGGTCTCCGGGGAGGTACCGGCGGCCTCGGTCGCGGCCTCGGCCGGGGCGGCCTTGGCGCGGGTGCGGCGGCGCGGGGCGGGCGCGGTGACGGCCTCGGCCGCGGCGTCGGTGGCCTCCGCCTTGGGGGCGGCGGCGCGGGTCCGGCGGCGCGGGGCCGGGACGGTCTCCGCCAGTGCGACGGCCTCCGTGGCGGGGGTCGCCTCCGTGACCACGGCCGCCGGGGCGTCCGTCGCCTGCTCCGTCGCCTGCACCGCGGTGTCCGTCGCGGTCTCCGCGCCGTCCGTGCCGGTGGCGCGGGTGCGGCGGCGACGGCGGCGCGGTGCGGCGTCGCCCTCGGTCACCGTGCGCTCGGCCGTCGCCGGGGCCGCCGCGGGGGCGTCCGGCCGGTCCGAGGACTCGGCCACGGCCGTGTCCGGGGCGGTCTCGCCGGAGCCGCCGCGGGTGCGCCGGCGCTCGCGGGCCTTGCGGGCGGGGCGCTCGGCGGCCGGCTCGGGCTCGGGGGCGCTGTCGGCCCGGCCGCCGCGGGTGCGGGGGCGGGCGCCGCGGCCGCCGGTCTCGCCGAGGTCCTCGACCTCCTCCGCGCCGAGGCCGGCGCGGGTGCGCTCGGCGCGCGGCAGGACGCCGGTGGTGCCCGGGGCGATCTTGAGCAGCTCGTAGAGGTGCGCGGAGGTGGAGTAGGTCTCCGGCGGGTCCGTGAACGGCAGGTCCAGCGCCTTGTTGATCAGCTGCCAGCGCGGGATGTCGTCCCAGTCGACGAGGGTGACGGCGGTGCCCGACGCGCCGGCGCGGCCGGTGCGGCCGATCCGGTGCAGGTAGGTCTTCTCGTCGTCGGTGCACTGGTAGTTGATGACGTGCGTGACGCCCTCGACGTCGATGCCGCGGGCGGCGACGTCGGTGCAGACCAGCACGTCGACCTTGCCGTTGCGGAAGGCCCGCAGGGCCTGCTCGCGGGCGCCCTGGCCGAGGTCGCCGTGGACGGCGCCCGCGGCGAATCCGCGCTTGGTGAGCTGCTCGGCGACGTCCGCGGCGGTGCGCTTGGTGCGGCAGAAGATCATCACGAGCCCGCGGCCGTCGGCCTGCAGGATGCGCGAGACGACCTCGACCTTGTCCAGCGAGTGCGCACGGAAGATGTGCTGCTCGATGTTGGCGACGGTCGTGCCGGTGTCGTCCGGAGCGGCCGCACGGATGTGCGTCGGCTGGCTCATGTACCGGCGGGCGAGGCTGATGACCTGGCCCGGCATGGTGGCGGAGAAGAGCAGCGTCTGCCGCTTGGCGGGCAGCATCGTGATGATCTTCTCGACGTCGGGCAGGAAGCCCAGGTCGAGCATCTCGTCGGCCTCGTCGAGGACCAGCGAGCGGACCTTCGAGAGGTCGAGCTTGCGCTGGCCCGCGAGGTCGAGCAGGCGGCCCGGGGTGCCGACGACGATGTCGACGCCCTTCCGGAGCGCCTCGACCTGGGGCTCGTAGGCACGGCCGCCGTACACCGCGAGGACGCGGACGTCGCGGACCTTGCCGGCGGTCTGCAGGTCGTTGGTGACCTGGGTGCACAGCTCGCGGGTGGGCACCACGATGAGCGCCTGCGGGCTGTCGGTGAGCTGCTCCTCGGTGGCCCGGCCGGCGTCCACGTCGGCGCGCACGACCGCCCGCTCGATGAGCGGGAGGCCGAAGCCGAGGGTCTTGCCGGTGCCGGTCTTGGCCTGGCCGATGACGTCGTGCCCGGTCAGCGCGACCGGGAGGGTCATCTCCTGGATCGGGAACGGGTGCAGGATGCCGACGGACTCGAGCGCCTCTGCGGTCTCCGGAAGGACGCCCAGATCCCGGAAGGTGGTCTTGGGGGTATCGGTGGTGGACAGGGTGCTGCCTCTTCCATGTGGGGGGCCGAGAGCGAGGGATGAGCAGCGGGCGACCGTCGCGTGCGGGCCCGGGGGCCCGTCATCGCCGGGGTCGCACAACCGCGCCTGCCCCGGTGCGCCTGCCGGTCGGGGCGGCCCGTCTCGGGTCGCGTCGTCCGGCGGCGTGGGGGAGGGATCCCGTGTGGGGCTGGCGCGGGACCTGCGCCGTGCGGCGCGGTCCGCGGCGGCCCTCGCTCGGCCACTGATGCGGTGCCTGGCTTGGGGTCCAAGCCAAGGTCGGAGCCGATCGGGTCTCCGACCGGGCATCCGCGTACGTGAGTGCCCGGTGCGGTGTCCGTGCTGTGCACGTCTGCGCGGCCTGCCGTCCTCCGGCGGGCCGCGCGATCACACCAGGCCTCACTACCACCATACAGGGGCGCGACCACTCGAACACGTGACGCGCCTTACTCGGTCCTCCGCGGGCCCGGCTAGGGTGGCGGACCATGGAGTCACAGGAATCTGGCGATGTCGCGTCGATCGGCGACTGGGCGGCCTGCTCGGCCGACCCCGGCTACCGCGCCGCGGTGCTCGACCTGCTCGGCGCGCTGGCGTACGGCGAGCTGAGCGCGTTCGAGCGGCTGGCCGAGGACGCGAAGTTCGCGCCCGGCCTGACCGACAAGGCGGCGCTGGCACGGATGGCGTCCGCGGAGTTCCACCACTACCAGCAGCTGCACGACCGGCTGGCCGAGGTCGGGGCGGACCCGACCGAGGTGATGACCCCGTTCGTCGAGCCGCTGGAGGCCTTCCACCGGCTGACCGCGCCGTCCGACTGGCTGGAGGGCCTGGTCAAGGCGTACGTCGGCGACTCGATCGCCACGGACTTCTACCGCGAGGTGGCCGTCCGGCTGGACGACGACACCCGCGACCTCGTGCTCGGCGTCATGGCGGACACCGGGCACGCGCAGTTCGCGGTGGACCGCGTGCGGCAGGCCATCACGGACGACCCGCGGGTCGGCGGGCGGCTCGCCCTCTGGGGCCGGCGGCTGATGGGCGAGGCGCTCAGCCAGGCGCAGCGGGTCGTCGCCGAGCGCGACGCCCTGTCGAACCTGCTGGTCGGCGGGGCGTCGGTGGAGGGCTTCGACCTGGTCGAGGTCGGCAAGATGTTCACCCGGATCACCGAGGCGCACACCCGGCGGATGGCCGCCCTGGGGCTGGCCTCCTAGGTCCGGTCGCGGCGCCGCCGGCGGAGCCCCCTTCAGGCGGGGCGGTGCCGGCGGTGGCCGCCGGAGCGGGCGGCGAGGTCGGGCCGGGCCAGCACGGAGACCAGCAGGCCCGAGCAGACGGCGCTGACGGCGATCGACAGGCCGGTGCCGTGCCCGTCCAGCGCGTAGCGGGAGACCAGGCCGGCGAGCAGGGCGGCGACCACCGCGGTGGCGACCGTCAGCACGCGGGGCGCGGGGAAGTACTCCGGCAGCAGCACGAGGGCGCCCGCACCCACGGCCAGGCCGATGAGGACGTAGGCGACGGTCTCGACGAGCACGGGCGGCCTCCCGGGGGTCGTACGGCACGGTGCTTCGTTCCCGGCCATACCCGCAGGTGCGGGTCGGTACGCGTGCACGGGGCGATCCCACCCGTGCGGTCCGCGGACGCCACGGTGCCCCGGCCCTCACGGGGAGGGCCGGGGCACCGGGTGCGTCGTCCTGCGTCAGAGCGTGCCGAAACCGACCTTGCGGACGGCCTGCTCGCCGATCTCCACGTACGCCAGGCGCTCCGCGGGGACGATGATGCGGCGGCCGTGCTCGTCCGCCAGCACCAGGAGCTTGGACGTGCCCTCCAGCGCCTTGGCGATCGCGCTCTCGACCTCGTCGGCAGTCTGCGGGCTCTCGAGAACGATCTCTCGGGGCGCGTTCTGCACGCCGATCTTGACCTCCACGGCTTCCGTCCCTCCGGGTTGCAGCCATTCACGCGCGCTGTTCGAACGGATGTCCGAGGTCACCGCGCCGTACGGCTTCACCTTAGAGCACCGGATCGGCCGTGCGGCGAAGGTCGGGAGATCGCTACTCGCCGCCCGCCGGGCCGCTGCCGTCGGTCGGGTGCATCGGGAAGCCCTTCAGTCCGCGCCAGGCCAGGCTGGCCACCAGCCGCACGGCCTCGTCCTGCGGGATCTCCCGGCCCTGCGAGAGCCAGTAGCGGGCGGTGATCTGCGCCAGGCCGCAGACTCCGGCGGCCAGCAGCTTCGACTCGGCCTCCGGCAGGTCGGTGTCCTCGGCGATGACCTTGCTGACGAGCGTGGCGCTCATGTCCGAGGCCCGCTCGACCCGCTCGCGGACGGCCGGCTCGTTGGTCAGGTCCGACTCGAAGACCAGCCGGAACGCGCCCGACTCGCTGGAGACGTAGTGGAAGTACGCCTCCATCGTCGCGGCCACGCGCTGCTTGTTGTCGCTGGTCGCCTCCAGCGCGTTGCGGGTGGCGTCGACCAGGGAGTCGCAGTGCTTGTCGAGCAGGGCGAGGTAGAGCTCCAGCTTCCCGGGGAAGTGCTGGTAGAGCACGGGCTTGCTGACCCCGGCGCGGTCGGCGATGTCGTCCATGGCCGCGGCGTGGTAGCCCTGGGCGACGAACACCTCCTGGGCGGCTCCGAGCAGCTGTTCACGGCGGGCGCTTCGCGGCAGGCGAGCACCTCGCGGACGCTCCTGCGCCTCCTGGATGGCCGTCACGGCGGTCCTCACTTCACGGTCTGGGCGTACCCGGCAGGGCCTTGAGTCTACTTTTCGGTAACCGGATCTGCGCCTGCGGAAGCCGAGTAAAGCGTAGAAACAGGCTTGTCGGGAGCCCACAATACGACCAGCGTGCGCCGTGTCCGAGGGGTGAGACCGGGCCGGGTACCGGTGCGTACCCTCCGCGGATCACTACGATCGTGCTCCATGAGCGCTGATCAGCAGGTGCAGAGCGGTGCCCCGGCCCACCGCACGGTGGAGGTGCCCGGAGCGGTGCTGGCGGTCGGGCCCGCGGTGCCCGCGGACGCGGACGGCCTGCCGCCCGCGCTCTTCGTCCACGGGCTGGGCGGCTCCGCCGACAACTGGACCGACCTCATGGCCGAACTCGCGGACGAGGTCTCCGGCGAGGCCGTCGACCTGCCGGGCTTCGGCTGGTCGGCGCCGCCGCAGGACGGCAACCTGACGCTCTCCGGCCACGTCCGGGCGGTCATCGGCTACCTGGAGAAGTCGGGCCGCGGGCCCGTCCACCTCTTCGGCAACTCGCTCGGCGGCGCGGTCTCCGTCCGCCTCGCCGCCCTCCGCCCCGACCTCGTCCGCAGCCTGACCCTCATCTCCCCGGCACTGCCCGAGATGCCCCCGCAGGCCAGCGCCTGGCCCACCGCCGTGCTCGCCGTGCCCGGCGTGCCCGCGCTGCTGCGCCGCCGGGCGGCCGGCTCGGGCCGCACCGCCGAGCAGGCCACCGAGGACCTGCTGCGGCTCGTCTACGGCGACATCGGCACGATCCCGCCCGAGCGCCGCGAGCGCGCCGTCGCCGAGTGCCGCCGCCGCATGGGGCTGCCGTACGCCCTGCAGGCGACCGTCGGCTCGGCCCGCGGCATCGTCTCCGCCTACACCGAGCGCGGCGAGCAGGCGCTGTGGCGGCAGGCCGCCCAGGTCAAGGCGCCCGTCCTCCTCGTGTACGGCCTGAAGGACAAGCTGGTCTCGTACCGCTCCGCCCGCCGGGCCTGCGCGGCGTTCGCCGACGCCCGGCTGCTGGTGCTGCCCGACTCCGGGCACGTCGCGATGATGGAGCACCCGGAGCGGGTGGCCCGCGCCGTCCGGGAGCTGCTCGCCGAGGTCTGAGCGGCCGCCCGGCCCGGGTCGGCGCGCCGCGGTGAACGCGCCGCGGCGCCTCAGGTCACGCCCTTTCACTCGTTCAGGTGGCATGCCCGCACGCGGACGAGGAGTCGTCGGCGTTCCGCTCTACCTTCGAGCTGTCAGACCGAACAGGTGTGGGGGGAGAGGCGGCCGGCACCGGACCCGAGCGGGTTCCGGGCCGTCCGCCCGGTGGAGCCGGACACCATGACCGCGGGGAGCGGGAGCGGTGCCCGGGCGGCTCCGCCGGCTTTCCGGGCATTGGTGTCACTGGGTGATCAGGCTCCCTGTCGCGTCGTCGCATCCCGATCCGTCGCACTGCTCCGGAGGTCGTCGTGCGCATTGCCCTGCTCACCGAGAGTGACCGTCCGATCGCCCCACGTGGCGAGGCGGGCTGGTGCGGCCGCCTCGCCGGCGCGCTCGCCGAGCACGAGTTCCGGCTCTACCTGCTCGGCGCCGGGACCGGCCCCGGCCCGGCCGGCCCGCCGCCGCGCGGCCTGGCCGCCGTCCACCGGCTGCCGATATGGGGCCGCCGCCCCGGCGGTCCGCGCCCCGCCGTGCACCGCCGCCGAGCCTGCACCGCCGCGTACGAGGACCTCGTGCGCGCCCTCGTCCGGCCCGCCGAACGCGAACTCTTCGGACCCGCGCTCCGCCGCCTCGCCGAGCTCGCCGGCCAGGACGGCGCCCTGCCCGCGTTCCTCGCCTCCGGCCGGGCCCGCCGGGCGCTGGAGCGCACCTGGCGCGCCCCCGGCGCCGAGACCGCCGCCGGGCAGCCGCTCCTGCAGGACGTCCTCGTCGCCGGCGACCTGCTGGAACAGCTCCTGCGGCCGCTCTCCGCCCCCTGGTACGGCACCGGGCCGGACGGGCTCGGCGGCGCCGACCTCTGCCACGTCGTCGGCGGCGGCCCGGCCGCCCTGCCCGCCCTCGTCGCCAAGCACCTGCACGGCGTGCCCTTCGTCCTCACCGAGCACGGACTGCACCTGCGCGAGCAGTACCGCGGCTACCGCACCGCCCCCTACCGCTGGCCCGTCCGGGCCCTGCTCCTCTCCTTCTTCCGGCTGCTCACCGCCGAGACCTACCGGCAGGCCGCGGTGCTCACTCCGGGCAGCGCCTACGACCGGCGCTGGCAGGAGGCCTGCGGTGCCGACCCCGCGCGCGTCCGCGTCGTCCACGAAGGCACCCCGGAGGCGTCCCGGGAGCCCGCCGGCGCCGAACCCGAGCACCCCACCCTCGTCTGGGCCGGTGCCCTGGAGCCCGGCAGCGACGCCGAACTCATGCTGCACGCCTTCGCCCGGGTCCGCGCCGAGCTGCCCGCCGCCCGGCTGCGCCTGTACGGCGAGGAGGCGGCCCCCGGCTACCTGCAGCACTGCCGCGCCGTCGCGGAGAAGCTCGGCGTCACCCGGGCGGTCGACTTCGCCGGGCGGCCCCCGCGCACCGCCGACGCCTGGGCCGCCGGCAGCGCCGTCGTCTTCACCGCCCGCGCCCGGCGCAGCCCCCGGCTGCTCACCGACGCCATGCTCAGCGGCCGCGCGGTCGTCGCCACCGACGTGGGCGTCACCCCGGAGGTGGTCGGGCCCGCCGGGCTGCTCGTCCCGCCGCGCAGCCCCCGGGCGCTGACCGAGGCCTGCCTCGCCCTGCTCACGGACGCCGAACGGCGGGCCAGACTCGGCCTCGCGGGCCGGCTCCGCGCCCAGGAGCGCTTCGCGGTGGAGCCGGAGACGGCGGCGTTCCGCGAGATCTACCTGGAGCTGGTCTCCCGCTGGCCCGCCTTCCCGGCTGCGGCCGCGCGGCTGCGGCCCTTCGCCCGCCCGGCCGAGTACTGGGTCGCGGGGGCACCGGTCACCGTCGCGCCGACCGCGGCGGCCGGCGCCGGCACCGAGGCCGGCCCCGCCGTGACCGCACCCGCCGTGACCGCACCCGCCGAGGGCCCGGCCGGGGACGGCGGCCGGTCCGCCCCCGGCGTGCTCGCGGAGGCGCTCTGATGAGCCGCCCCGCCGGTCCGCCCGCCCCGCCCGACGCCCCGCCGGCTGCCCCGCCCGACGCACCACCGGACGCCCCGCCCGCCGCGGGTCCGGACACCCCGGCCGGGACGCCGTCCGGCGACCCCGTCCGGGCCCTGATGGCCGAGTACCGCCGGCTCTGCGAGGAGGCGGTGCACCCGCTGGAGATCGCCGCCGGGCTGGAGGACGCCGGGCTCACCGACCGCGCCGCGGCCCGCTACCGGCACACCGACCTCTTCGCCCTGGCCGAGGAGCTGTACGCCCGGGTGGAGCGCCGCCCCGCCGCGCCCGCCCCGCCGCCGCCCGCCGCACCCTGGCCCGGCCAGGCCGGCCGGGCCCTCGGCACCGCCCTGCTCCACGTGCCGGCCGCCGGCCTGCTGGCCACCGTGCCCTGGCTGCTGCGGGTGCTCGGCCCCGGCGCCGCCGTCGCGGCGGCGCTCGTCGCGATCGGCTGGCTCGCCCTCGCCGCCCCGGCCCGGCGGCCGGCGGCCCGGACCGGCTACGCCCTGGGGGCCGCACTGCTGATGGTGCCGGGTGCGGCGGCGGGCGGTCCGGCGGCGGCGGTGGTGCTCGCCCTCGGCGCGGGCACCGCGGACTTCGCCGCCCGGCGGCTGCGCGCCGCGGGCCGGAGCCACCTCGCGGCCGCCAAGACCGCGGACGAGTTCCGCACCCGGATGCGGCCGCTGCTGCCGTTCGCGGCGGCCGTCCAGTTCGCCGCGGCGGGCCTGGCCGGCGCGCTGCTGCCGCTCGGCGCGGAGGGCCTGGCGGGCCCGGCCGGCTGGGCCGGGCAGGGCGCGCTCGCGGTGCTGCTGCTGCTCGCGGTCGTCCTGCTGCGCTGCGGCCGCACGGCCGTCGCGGCCGGTGCGACGGCCGCCACGGGCGCGGCGCTGGCGCTGCTGCCGCAGGCCGGGGCCGGTCTGCGGCTGGGGGTGGCGTCGGCGGTGGTCGCGGTGCTGCTGCCGGCCGTCCGGTCGCTGCTGGGCCGCCCCTGGACGCACCATCCGGCGCCCGCCGCCGGCGGGCCGGCCGGCTGAGGCCGTCCCGATCACCGATCTTGCCAACCAGCCCGGCCGCCACCCGGCCGGGCCTCGTGGAAGGACACCCCCGATGAGGGTGCTGCTGCTGGGCGCCGACGGCTACATCGGCCGACGGGTCGCCGACCGCCTGCTCGCCGAGTCCGACCTCCAGGTCACGGTGCTCGGCCGCCGGGACTCGGCCGACATCCGCTTCGACCTGACGGCGGGCAGCCCCGGCGCGCTGTCCCGCTTCCTGGACGCGGTCGCCCCCCAGGTGGTGATCAACTGCGCGGGCGCCACGTACGGCAGCTCGCGCTCGCTGATCCGCTCCAACACGCTGGCGGTGGCCACCGTCTGCGAGGCGATCCGCCGCAGCCGGGAGCCGGCCCGGCTGGTGCACGTCGGATCGGCCGCCGAGTACGGGCCGATGCAGCCCGGTGCGCCGATCGCGGAGAGCACCGAGCCGCGGCCGGTCGGCCCGTACGGGGTGTCGAAGCTGGCCGGCACGGAGCTGGTGCTGGCCTCCGGGCTGGACGCGGCGGTGCTGCGGGTGTTCGACGTGGTGGGGCCCGGCGCGCCGTCGGCCTCGCTCTTCGGGCGGCTCGCCGACGGCCTGCGGCGGGCGCTGGAGCAGGACGAGCTGCAGGTGCGGATGCCCGACCTGTCCGGGTACCGGGACTTCGTCGACGTCCGGGACGTCGCCCGGGCGGTCCAGTCGGCGGCGGTGTCGGCCGCCACCGGCGTGATCAACATCGGCAGCGGGCACGCGGTGCGGGCCCGGGACGCGGCCCATCTGCTCGTCCGGGCCTCGGGGTTCGAGGGGATCGTGGCGGAGGACGGCCGCCCGGTGCTCGTGCCGGGCCAGGCGGGCGAGTACCACCGCCCGGCGGAGCCCCGGCTGCTGCCGGAGCCCGTGCCGTGGCGGCAGGCCGACGTCCGTACCGCGCGGGACCGTCTCGGCTGGCGGACGCAGGTGCCGCTGGAGGAGTCGCTGGGCGACGTGTGGCTGGAGACGGCCTGCCGGGTGTGACCGCGCAGGTCGGACCGGACGCCGCTGAGCAGCGGCGTTCACCCCGCCCGGGGCGGGTCTCGGCATCCGGGGCGGACGGTCTCACATGACGGACCCGGCGTCTCGGAATAACAACGGCACGTGACACTGTTGGCGTAGCAAAGACCTACCGAACTGACGACCATCGGAGTCCCCGTGTCGCTGCCACCCCTGGTCGAGCCGGCTGCCGAGCTCACCGTCGACGAGGTCCGCCGGTACTCCCGCCACCTGATCATCCCCGACGTGGGCATGGACGGGCAGAAGCGGCTGAAGAACGCGAAGGTGCTGTGCGTCGGCGCGGGCGGCCTCGGCTCGCCCGCCCTCATGTACCTGGCCGCGGCCGGCGTCGGCACGCTCGGCATCGTGGAGTTCGACACGGTCGACGAGTCGAACCTGCAGCGGCAGATCATCCACGGCCAGTCGGACATCGGCCGTTCGAAGGCGGAGTCGGCGCGCGACTCGGTCAAGGAGATCAACCCCTACGTCGACGTGATCCTCCACGAGGACCGCCTCGACAACTCCAACGTCATGGAGATCTTCTCCGGCTACGACCTGATCGTGGACGGCACCGACAACTTCGCCACCCGCTACCTGGTGAACGACGCGGCCGTGCTGCTCGGCAAGCCGTACGTGTGGGGCTCGATCTACCGGTTCGACGGCCAGGCCAGCGTCTTCTGGGCCGAGCACGGCCCGTGCTACCGCTGCCTCTACCCGGAGGCCCCGCCGCCGGGCATGGTCCCCTCCTGCGCCGAGGGCGGCGTGCTGGGCGTGCTCTGCGCCTCGATCGGCTCGATCCAGGTCACCGAGGCCATCAAGCTCCTCGCCGGTGTCGGCGAGCCGCTGGTCGGCCGCCTGATGATCTACGACGCCCTGGAGATGCAGTACCGCTCGGTCAAGGTCCGCAAGGACCCGAACTGCGCGCTCTGCAGCGACAGCCCCACCGTCACCGAGCTGATCGACTACGACGCCTTCTGCGGCGTCGTGTCGGAGGAGGCCCAGGCCGCGGCCGCGGGCTCCACCATCACCTCGAAGCAGCTCAAGACGTGGCTCGACGACGAGGAGGACATCTTCCTCATCGACGTCCGCGAGCCCGGCGAGTACGAGATCGTCAGCATCCCCGGCGCCACGCTCATCCCCAAGAACGAGTTCCTCATGGGGAACGCGCTGGAGAAGATGCCGCAGGACAAGAAGATCGTCCTGCACTGCAAGACCGGTGTCCGCTCGGCCGAGGTGCTCGCCGTGCTCAAGTCGGCCGGCTTCTCCGACGCCGTCCACCTGGGCGGCGGCGTGATCGGCTGGGTCAACCAGATCGAGCCGCACAAGCCGGTCTACTAGGCCGCACCCGCGGGGCCGTACCCGCGGAGCCGCGCACCCGCACCACCGTGCCGAAGGGCCGCCCCCGCCGGGGCGGCCCTTCCGCGCGCCCGGGGCCCTTACAGCGCGCCGCGGCGCTGCAGCAGGTTGTACGAGATCCAGCCGGGCAGCACCGGCAGCCAGAACGTCAGCAGCCGGTACAGGAAGACCGCCGGGGTCGCCGCCGACGGCGGCACGTTGCCGACCGTCAGCGCGCCGATCAGTGCGATCTCCACCGGCCCGATGCCGCCCGGCGTGGGGATCGCCGACCCGGCCGCGTTGGCGGTGAGGAAGACCACCGCCACCGCCGAGTACGTCATCTCGCCGCCGAACGCCCGCACCGACGCGTACAGGCAGGCCGTGAACGACAGCGTCAGCAGCAGGATGCCGCCGAAGCCGGTGACCAGCTTCGTCGGGGTCTGCATGAGGTCGAGCATGCGCGGCACCACGCCGAAGAACAGCGACCGCACCCGCGTGACCACGAACCGCCGCAGCGGCGCCACCGCGGCGATCACCAGGCCCAGCACCGACGCCGACAGCACGCCGATGATCACCGCGCGGGAGGCGCCGAGGTCGCCGTTGGTCTGGCTGCCGGTGACCAGGCCGAAGCTGAACAGCAGCAGCAGGTGCCCGGCCAGGCCCGCCAGCTGCGAGGCGCCGACGCTGGCGACCGCCTGGCCCGGACGGATCCCGGCCTTCTGCAGGTAGCGGGTGTTGAGGGCGATGCCGCCGATCGCCGCCGGCGCGACCAGCTTCACGAACGAGCCGGCCAGCTGCGCGGCGACCGTCCGCCGGAACGGCAGGCGCTCCGGCACGAAGCCGGTGAGGCTCATCGCCGCGGCGCCGTACGTGACCGCGGCCGCCGCCAGCGCGACGGACGCCCAGCCCCAGTCCATCTGCGACAGCTTCAGCTGGGCGGGCTGGATGGTGGTCAGCGCCAGGTACGCGGCGAAGGTCAGCGCGATGACCGTGATCAGCGTCTTCGGCTTGAGCCGCTCCAGCCGGGCCGGGGCGAGCGGCGCCTCCGGCGCGATCTGCAGGATCTGCCCGCGGATCCGGCTCAGCAGGTCCTCGCCGGCGACCGCGATGTCCTCCTCGGCCTGCTGCTGGGTGCGCTCGCCCGCGGCGACCTGCTCCAGCGCGAGCGCCCGGGCCGCGGCCTTGCGCTCCTTGGTCATCCGCTGCAGGTCGACCCGGGTGGAACGGCTCATGCCGACGGGCTGCAGGAGCGGCAGCGAGGCCGCCACCCGGTCCGCGCCGAGCACCAGGTTCGCCACCGCCACCGAGCGGGCCGGACCGACCCGCAGCGCGAAGGTGGTGAGCAGCTGGGCGACGTCGATGCGCAGCGTCAGGTCGCCGGCCGCGATGTCGCCGCCGGAGAGGTTCACCAGCGCCCCGCTCTTCTCGTCGACGACGAGCAGCGACTCGCCCGTCAGCCGGCGGTGCGCGATGCGGCGCTCGTGCAGGGCCTGGACGGAGTCCCACAGGGAGACCATCACCTGGTCGGTGATCTCGTCGTCGGCGAGCTCGTCGAGGGTGCGCCCGGCGACGTTCTCGTACACGAGGATCGCGGCGTCCGGGCCGAGTTCGGAGGTCGCCACCAGCTGCGGGGCCCGCGCCCCGGACGCGGCCGCCGCGTACGCGATCAGCGCCTCCTGCTCCAGCGCCTGCCGCAGCGACTGCGGGCTGCGCCGCACCGCCACCGACCGCAGCCGGATCCGCCGCCAGGCGCGGTAGAAGAAGCCGGACGCCTGCTGCTCCCGGTCGATGACGTGCACGTCGAGCAGCGGCCCGTCGGTCTGCGTGACCAGGTAGCGGCGGGTCTCCCCGGGCGCGTCCGGGGCGCGGTGCGCACCCGAGGGCGTGAAGCCGACCTTGCGCAGGCCGATCAGCAGGTGCTTGCCGGTCGGCCGGATGTTGGGCGACCCGATCGCGTACAGCGTGCCGTACGCCACCGACCAGCCGATCAGGACGGTGAGCAGCAGCGACAGCGGCGTCGTGTACCCGCTGATCAGCTCGGTGACGCCGCTGAGCACCACCACCACCCACAGCGCCACCCGCCACCGCGGGCGGCTCGACATGCCGACCGCCGTCATGTAGGCGATCACCGGCGCCAGGTAGCCGTGCACCGGGTCGGTGAGCGTCTTGCCCCCGCCCGGCGGCAGCTGCGTCAGGGCGTCCCGGATCGCCGGGGGCGCACCGGCGGCCACCCACCAGTCGATGCCGAGCGACACGCCGTACGCCAGCACCGAGGCGAGCACGCCGTCGGCGACGCGCAGGCCGTCGCGCTTGATCAGCCGCTCCACCGCGAAGGCCAGCGGCACCGCCAGCACGGCGACGCTGGAGACCAGCGCCGCGATGGTGCTGAGCACGCTCGGCACCTTGTCGGCGTTCGAGGAGATGTCCGTCTCGATGCCGGTGGTCGTCGAGACGGCGACCTGTGCGAGCACGAAGACCGCGATGATGCCGAGCACGCCGGCGAGGAAGCGCAGCAGGTCGGTGGGGCGGTGGGCCCGGGCGGCGAGCAGCGGCTCGTCCACCGCCACGAACTCGCCGGTCGGCTCGTCCACCGCCGCGGCCCCGTCCCCCACGTGTCCGTCGTTCTCCTGCCCGTCCCCGGGGGGACCGTCGGGCCCGGGGGCCTCCGCACCGTGCGCGTCCGGCGCGCGGTCGTCCTTGCCCGCGGGCTGCCGCGGCGGCGAGACTGTCGGCGGTTCGGGGTCGGGGCCCGCAGACCGGTCGGTGGCGGACTCGTCCGAGCCCTTGTCCACGTTCACGTCTGCCGTCCCGGTCATCTGGTCTTGTCCTCGTATCACCCACGCACTTGCCCCGAAGATGCTGCCATGCCCCGGCGTCTCGTGCGGGACAGGGGCCTGATCGGGCGCGGCGGATCGCCCGCACGGGCCCCAGGAATCGACCGGATGGGGAGAAATGCCACAGCAGACCGACGATCCAGGGGCCGGGAGCGCACCGCCGCCCTTCGCGGAGGCCGTGCTCGATCTCACGGAGCGCATCCCCCCGGGACGCGTCATGACGTACGGCGACGTCGCCGAGTACCTCGGCCAGGGCGGCCCCCGCCAGGTGGGCCGGGTCATGGCCCTCTACGGCGGCGGCGTGCCCTGGTGGCGGGTCATCCGGGCGGACGGCCGCCCGCTGCCCGGGCACGAGCACCGGGCGCTGCCGGAGTACCGCGCCGAGGGCACGCCGCTGCGCACGGTCGGCGGCGAACCGCGGGTCGACCTGCGGGCGGCCCGCTGGGACGGCGGCTAGGCCGGGCCCGGGCGTGCCGCGCGCCCGGGCCGGGCACGCGGGCCGGGCGCGCGGGCCGGGCGCGCGGGACGGCGGGGGAGGCGGACGTCACGCCCGCGGATCCCCCGAAAGGGGTGCGCGGGCCGGGCCTGACGGTGCAGGATCGTAGGCTCGGTGCGGACACCCCCGCCCCCGGGGCGACGGAAGGCACCGCAGCCCGCGCGCCACCGGCCGACGCCGACCGGCACGCCCGCCCGAGACGCCCGACGCGTCGCACGAACCGCCGCACGACCGCCTGGACCGCAGTGACCTCCCCATTCCGCCTGGTGCGCAGCCCGCTCGCACAGCCCGCCCCGCCCGTCCTGGACGACTTCCAGCAGGCGGTCGCCGAGCATGCCGACGGGCCGCTCCTGGTGCTGGCCGGGCCCGGCACCGGCAAGACCACCACCCTCGTCGAGGCGGTCGCCCGGCGCATCGAGCGCGGCACCGACCCGGAGCGGATCCTCGTCCTTACCTTCAGCCGCAAGGCCGCGATGGAGCTCCGGGACAGGATGACCGCCCGGATCGGTGCCACCGGCGCGGCCCCGCAGGCCACCACCTTCCACTCCTTCTGCTACGCGCTGCTCCGCGACCGGCAGGAGCCGGAGGCCGCCGCCGAGCCGCTGCGCCTGCTCTCCGGCCCCGAACAGGACGTCATGGTGCGCGAGCTGCTCGCCGGCGGCGCCGAGGACGCCCGGCTCGGCACCGGACGGATCTCCTGGCCGCTCGACCTGCGGGCCTGCCTCACCACCCGCGGCTTCGCCGACGAGGTCCGCGCGGTGCTCGCCCGCAGCCGCGAGCTGGGCCTCGGCGAGGCCGAGCTCGCCCGCTTCGCCGAGGGCGTGCAGCGCCCCGACTGGGCCGCCGCCGCGCACTTCCTCGCCGACTACCTCGACGTGCTCGACCTGCGCGGCGTCCTCGACTACGCCGAGCTCGTGCACCGCGCCGTGCTGCTCGCCGAACGCCCCGAGGCCGCGGAGCAGCTCGCGCAGCGGTACGACGTCGTCTTCGTGGACGAGTACCAGGACACCGACCCCTCCCAGGTGCGGCTGCTGCGCCGGCTGGCCGGCGGCGGACGCGACCTCGTCGCCGTCGGCGACCCCGACCAGTCGATCTACGCGTTCCGCGGTGCCGACATCAACGGCATCCTCGACTTCCCCGACACCTTCCGCCGCGCCGACGGCAGCCCCGCCGAGGTGAAGGTGCTGCGGGTCTCCCGCCGCTCCGGCGCCGTGCTCCTCGCCGCCACCCGCGAACTCGCCCGCCGCATGCCGATGGGCCGGCTGCCCGCCGACAAGCTCGCCCAGCACCGTGCCCTGCTGCCCTCCCGCGAGGGCGGCGGCGTCGAGGTGTACACCTACCCGACGCCCGGCACCGAGCTCGACTCCGTCGCCGACCTGCTGCGCCGCGCCCACCTGGAGGACGGCGTGCCGTGGGGCGAGATGGCCGTGCTCGTCCGCGCCGGCGCCCGCTCCATCCCCGGGGTGCGGCGCGCCCTCGCGGCGGCCGGCGTGCCGCTGGAGATCGACGGCGACGACCTGCCGCTGCGCGAGGAGCCCGCCGTCGCCCCGCTGCTGCTCGCCCTGCGGGTCTGCGCCGAGCCCGCCGACCGGCCCACCGCCGAGCTCGCCCACACCCTGCTCACCGGCCCGCTCGGCGGCCTCGACGGCTCCGACCTGCGCCGTCTCGGCCGGGCGCTGCGCGAGGAGGAGCGCGCCGCCCTGCGCGAGGCCGGCGACCCGTCCGCCGTCCGCCCCGCCGAGGAGCTGATCCGCGAGGCCCTCGCCGAGCCCGAGCGGCTCGTCGCCATGGACCCGGCGTACGCCCGCCGCGCCCGCGACCTCGGCACCCTGCTGCGCAAGGTCCGGGAGCTGCTGGCCGGCGGCGGCAGCGCCGAGGACGCCCTGTGGGCGCTGTGGGACGGCAGCCGCCGCTGGCGCGAACGCCTGGAGCGCACCGCCCTGCGCGGCGGCGCCGCCGCCCGCAACGCCGACCGCGACCTCGACGCGCTCTGCGCGCTCTTCGAGACCGCCGCCCGGGCGGAGGAACGCGTCGCCGGGCACCGCGGCGCCCCCGACCTGCTCGCCGAGCTGGAGGCGCAGGACATCGCCGCCGACACGCTCACCGTGCGGGCCGTCCGCCCGGAGGCCGTCCGGCTGATGACCGCGCACCGCTCCAAGGGCCTGGAGTGGCGGGTCGTCGTGGTCGCCGGCGTGCAGGAGGGCCTCTGGCCGGACCTGCGCCGCCGCGGCTCCCTGCTGGAGGCCGACCGGATCGGCCGGGACGGCCTCGCCGAACCGCTCTCCCCGGCCGCCCTGCTCGGCGAGGAGCGGCGGCTCTTCTACACCGCCGCCACCCGCGCCAAGGACCGGCTGATCGTCACCGCCGTGAAGGCCCCCGCCGAGGACGGCGACGAGCCGTCGCGCTTCCTGCGCGAGCTCTACCGCGAGCAGCTCGACCCCCGCACCGGCGCGGTGCGCTCCCGGGTGCCGCAGGTCACGGTCGCCGACGTCACCCACCGGCCGCGCCGCCCGCTGTCGGTGGCCGCCCTGGTGGCCGAGCTGCGCGCGGTGACCGTCGACCCGGCGCGGACGCCCGAGCTGCGCCGGGCCGCCGCCGAACGCCTCGCCCGGCTGGCCTCCGCCGCCGACGAGGACGGCTTCCCGCTGGTGCCCGCGGCCCACCCCGACCGCTGGTGGGGCCTGCTCGACCAGACCGCGGCCGCCGACCCGCTGCGGTCCCCGGAGACGCCCGTCCGGCTCTCCGGCAGCGGGCTGGAGCAGCTGGAGAGCTGCGCCCTCCAGTGGTTCCTCGACAAGGACGTCCGCGCGGCCGGCACCGCGACCGCCGCCCAGGGCTTCGGCAACGTGCTGCACGCCCTCGCCGACGAGGTCGGCTCCGGCCGCAGCCCGGCCGACCTCGCCGTGCTCATGGAGCGCCTGGACACCGTCTGGGACGCCCTCGCCTTCGACGCCCCCTGGAAGTCGCAGCAGGAGAAGACGGAGGCGCGGTCCGCCCTGGAGCGCTTCCTGCACTGGCACGTCCTGGAGCGCGGCCGCACCACCGTCGCCACCGAGCACGGCTTCGACCTGACCCTCACCGTCGGCGGGGTCGCCGTGCGGATCCGCGGCTCCATGGACCGCATCGAGCAGGACGAGGGCGGCCGCGCCTACGTCGTCGACTTCAAGACCGGCAAGCAGATCCCCACCGAGAAGTCGCTGCCCGAGCACAAGCAGCTCGCCGTCTACCAGCTCGCCGTCCGCAACGGCGCCCTCGACGGCCTGCCGGGCGTGGCCGCCGGCGTCGCGTCCGGCGGCGCCGAGCTCGTGCACCTGCGCGAGCCCGGCAAGACCGACAAGGAGGCGCCGAAGGTCCAGCAGCAGGCGCCGCCCGACGGCGAGCCCTGGATCGAGAACCTCCTCGCCGACGCCGCCGGCCGGGTGCTCGCGGAGCGCTTCGTGCCGACCCAGGGCGACGGCTGCGCGCGCTGCTCGTTCCGCAGCAGCTGCTCCGCCCAGCGCGACGGCCGGCAGGTCGTCGACTGAGACCGGCCGCTCCGGGGCCGCGGGCGCCCGCTCCGTGCCGGAGTGTCCGCGCGGGCGGTTAGCGTGGGGGGTGTGCGTCCTGTGCTCGATGACCCCGCCCGGCTGAGGGACCTGCTCGGCATCCCCTTCAACGACGAGCAGATGCAGGCGATCGGCGCCCCCCTGGAGCCCGCCGTGATCGTCGCCGGCGCCGGCTCCGGCAAGACGACCGTGATGGCCGCCCGGGTGGTCTGGCTGGTCGGCTCGGGCGCCGTGGCCCCGGAGCAGGTGCTCGGCCTGACCTTCACCAACAAGGCGGCCGGCGAGCTCGCCGAGCGCGTCCGCTCCGCCCTGCTGCGGGCGGGCGTCGCCGACCCGGACGACGCCGACGCGCTCGGCGAGCCCGACATCTCGACCTACCACGCCTTCGCCGGCCGCCTCCTCAAGGAGCACGGCCTGCGCCTCGGCATCGAACCCGACGTGCGGCTGCTCGCCGACGCCACCCGCTTCCAGCTCGCCGCCAAGGTGCTGCGGGCCGCCCGGGGGCCGTTCCCCGCGCTCACCGGCACCTTCTCCACCCTCGTCGCCGACCTCATCTCCCTCGACTCCGAGCTCGCCGAGCACCTCGTCGACCCCGAGCGCCTGCGGTCCTGGGACACCGGCCTCCTCGACGCCCTCGCCGGGGTGAAGCTCACCAACGACGACCTGCGGGCCGTGCCCGGCACCGCCCGCGCCCGCCAGGAGCTCCTGCGCCTCGTCGAGGACTACCGGCGCCGCAAGCAGGCCGGCGACCTCATGGACTTCGGCGACCAGATAGCGGCCTCCGCCCGGCTCGCGCAGGAGCGTCCCGAGGTCGGCGCGCTGCTGCGCGAGCAGTACCGGGTCGTGCTGCTCGACGAGTACCAGGACACCTCCGTCGCCCAGCGCCTCATGCTGGCCGGGCTCTTCGGCGGCGGCACCGGCCATCCGGTGACCGCCGTCGGCGACCCCTGCCAGGCGATCTACGGCTGGCGCGGCGCCTCCGTCGCCAACCTCGACGACTTCCCCGTCCACTTCCCGCGGCAGGACGGCACCCCCGCCGCCCGGTTCGCGCTCAGCGAGAACCGCCGCAGCGGCGGTCGCCTGCTGGCCTTCGCCAACGGCCTCGCCGCGCCGCTGCGCGCCATGCACGAGGGCGTCGAGGCCCTGCGTCCCGCGCCCGGCGCCGAGCTGGACGGCTTCGTGCGCTGCGCCCTGCTGCCGACCCACGACGAGGAGATCGGCTGGCTCGCCGACCGGATCGCCCACCTGGTGCGCACCGGCACCGCTCCCGGCCGCATCGCCGTGCTGTGCCGCGGGGGCGCGGCCTTCCCCGACGTGCACGCGGCGCTGGTCGCCCGCGAGGTGCCGGTCGAGGTGGTCGGGCTCGGCGGGCTGCTGCAGCTGCCCGAGGTGGCCGACCTGGTGGCGGTCTGCGAGGTGCTGCAGGACCCGACTGCCAACGCCTCGCTGGTGCGGCTGCTGATCGGCCCGCGCTGGCGGATCGGCCCGCGCGACCTCGCCCTGCTCGGCCGCCGCGCCGCCGACCTCGTCCGGACCGGGCGGACGCAGGGCGACGCGCTCTCCGCGGCGGTGGCCGGCACCGACCCGACGGAGGTGGTGTCGCTCGCCGACGCGCTGGAGACCTTCCTGGAGGCCGGGCAGCCCGACGAGCTGGCGTTCTCGCCGGAGGCCCGGGTGCGGTTCGCCCGGCTGGCCCGGGAGGTCCGCGAGCTGCGCCGGGCGCTGGCCGAGCCGCTGATGGACGTCCTGCACCGGGTGCTGGGGGTCACCGGCCTGGAGGTGGAGCTGTCGGCGTCGCCGACCGCGCTGGCGGCCCGGCGCCGGGAGACCCTGCACGGCTTCCTGGACATCGCCGCCGGGTTCGCCGACCTGGACGGCGACCCGGGCCTCGCCGCGTTCCTGGCGTTCCTGCGGGCCGCGCAGGAGTACGAGCGGGGTCTCGACAGCAGCCTCCCGGGCGGCGAGGACACCGTGAAGGTGCTCACCGCGCACAAGTCCAAGGGCCTGGAGTGGGACGTCGTCGCGGTGCCCGGCCTGGTCAGGGGGGCCTTCCCGAGCAGCCAGGGCCGGGAGCGCTGGACGAGCACCCGCCGGGTGCTGCCGCACGCGCTGCGCGGCGACGCCGACACGCTGCCCGTCGACCCGCCGTGGACGGCCAAGGGCATGGGGCTGTTCAAGAAGGAGATGGCCGCGCACTCCCAGGTCGAGGAGCTCCGCCTCGGCTACGTCGCCTTCACCCGCCCGCGGGAGCTGCTGCTGGCCTCCGGGCACTGGTGGGGGCCGAGCCAGAAGCGCCGCCGCGGGCCGTCCGACTTCCTGCTGGACCTGCGGGCGCACAGCGAGCAGCCCGGCAACGGCGAGGTCGAGGCGTGGGCCGAGGAGCCGCTGCCGGACGCCGGGAACCCGGCCCTGACCCGGACGGTCGACACCCCCTGGCCGCTGCCGCTGGACACCGCCGCGCAGCACGCCCGCCGCCGGGTCGCGGAGGTCGTCCTGGGCCGGCTCGCGGGCGCCCCCGCCGCGGAGCCGGAGCGGACGACCCCCGAGGACACCCGGCTGATCGCCTCCTGGGACCGCGATCTCGACGCGCTGATAGGGGAGTTGGAGCGCTCCCGGCGCTCGGTGCGCGAGGTGCCGCTGCCGCCGTCGCTCTCCGCGTCGCAGTTGCTCCGGCTGGCCGCCGACCCGGACGGCTTCGCCCGCGACCTGGCCCGCCCGATGCCGCGCCCGCCGCAGCCGGCGGCCCGTCGCGGCACCCGTTTCCACAGCTGGGTGGAGTCGCAGTTCGCCGTGGAGGAGCTGCTGCTCGTCGAGCCGGACGCGCTGCCCGGCGCGGACGACGACGGCATCGAGGACGAGCGCGATCTGGAGCAGCTCAAGGAGGCGTTCCTGCGCAGCCCGTACGCCGGGCGGACGCCGTACCGGGTCGAGGCGCCGTTCCAGCTGCTGCTGGCGGGGCGCGTGGTGCGCGGCCGGATCGACGCGGTCTACCGGGAGCGTGACGGTGGCGCAGGGTCACGGCATCCGTGGCGGTACGAGGTGGTCGACTGGAAGACCCATCGCGAGGAGACCGCGGACCCGCTGCAGCTCGCGGTCTACCGCCTCGCCTGGGCCGAGCGGACGGGCGTGGAGCCGGAGCAGGTCAGTGCGGCGTTCCTGTACGTGCGCAGCGGACGGGTGGACAGACCGTCAGGACTTCCCGACCGAAAAGAGTTGACCAGGCTCCTGATCGGGAATAGTGAAGAATGAGTCACTCAGAGCATCCAAGCCGTCACGGGAGCGCGCGAAACCTGTGCATCGTGCACTTTTCGCGCCTATTGTGGGGTCGGTAACCGGTCACACCGGCGCTCCGGCCGCCCGCAGGGGCAGCAGCCCCTGACTTTCCGTCATCACCGCAGGTGTCCCCTGACACCGGCCACCCTCTGCTGGAGAGACCGACGTTGAGCGCGACCGGATGGATCAGAGACCGGCTCGCGGGGCCGACCCCGGGAGCCGCCCCAGGCCGGGTGACGGGCACCTGGCCGAGAACCGCACTGGCGCTGCCGTTCATCGGCATGGCCCTGGTGCTCTCCCTGGACTTCTTCAGCAACACCGAGGTCACCGTCGAACCGGCCCTCACCTCGGTGCCGGCGCTGGCCGCGGTGGTCAGCCGGCGCACCTGGTACCCGCTGCTCATCGGCGTGCTGACCGAGATCGCGGCGTTCCTGATGGCCGGCTACAACGAGGTGCTCGGCGAGTCGGTGCACAGCGCCACCGTCTTCGCGATCGCGCTCGTCGCCGGCATCGGCTGGGTCTCCACCACGCTGCGGCTGCGCCAGGAGCGGGCGCTGGCCGAGGCGAGGCTGGTGGCCGAGATCGCCCGCCGGGTGCTGCTGCGGCCCGTGCCGGAGCGGGTGGGCAGCGTCCGCGCGGCGGTGCACTACGCGGCCGCGCACGCGCACGTCTCGATCGGCGGCGACCTGTACGAGGTGGTCAACACCCGGCACGGGGTGCGCGCGGTGGTCGGCGACGTCCGCGGCAAGGGCCTGGCCGCCGTGGAGACGGCCGCCGCGGTGCTGGGGGCCTTCCGGGAGGCCGCGCACCAGGAGGCCGCCCTCGACCGGGTCGCCGGCTGGCTGGCCGTCAGCCTCGACCGGGCGCTGCACGAGAACGACCACCCGGGCATCGAGGAGGAGTTCGTCACCCTCGTGCTGATCGGGCTGCGGTCGGACGGCACCGCCGAGATCGTCAACTGCGGGCACCCGGCACCCGTCCTGCTGCGGGCCGGCGAGCCGGTGCGGCTGCTGGAGCCGTCCGAGCCCGTGCCGCCGCTGGGCGTGCTCGACCCGGCGGACGTCTGCCCGCCCGTGCAGCGGCTGCCGCTCAGTCCCGGCGACCGGGTGCTGCTCTACACCGACGGCGTGATCGAGGCCCGCGACGGCGCCGGGGCCTTCTACCCGCTGGTCGACCGGCTGCCGCACTGCGCGGAGGGCGGTCCGGTCGAGGTGCTGAACCGCCTGCACCAGGACGTCGTGCGGCACGTCGGGCACAAGCTCGGCGACGACGCGGCGATGCTGCTCCTGCAGTACGAGCCCGCCGGCCCGCACCTGCCCGTGCAGGGCGGCCGCCCGGTCCTGGCGAAGGGCGCCCCGCCGGTCAGAGACTGACCGCGACCACCAGCGGCCGGTGGTCCGAGACGCCGGTGCGCGGCGCCTCGGCGGTGCCGACCGCCGACCTCGGCACGCCCGCCGCGAGCACGTGGTCGAACTGCACCGCGGGCCGGTGCGACGGGTAGGTGGGGGTGCTGGCCAGGTCGTACCAGCCGTGCAGCCGGGGCCGGTGCCCGCGGGTGCGGCGGCGGTGCGGCCCGGGCCGGTCGCGGCGGTCGCGGCGGGCGGCCCGCGCGGCGCGCAGCCGCTCCCGGGAGGCGGTGCGGTCGAGGGCGGTGGCGCCGCCGAGCACCGTGCGGGGCACCGCGCCGATGAGGTTGAAGTCGCCGAGCACCAGGTGCGGCCGCGGCAGGTCGGCGATCCAGCGGCGGACGGCGGCGAGCTGGGCGACGTTCCAGCCGGGCACGAACGACAGGTGCGTGGCGACCACGGTGAACGATCCCCCGGCGCCCACCAGCACGGCGGCCACGGCGGCCCGCGGCTCGTCCGGCACGGGGGTCAGCCCGCGCCGCCCGGCCACCCGCAGCGGCAGCCCGAACGGCGCCGGCGCGAACCGGCGGGCCCGCCAGTGCTGCACCGGCAGCCTGGTCAGCAGTGCGGTGCCGTACGCGGGGAGGCCGGCGGCGGTCCCGACCTCGTCGGGTCCGTACACCCGCAGGCCGCGGACGGACGGGTCGGGCAGCCACCCCGCGACGGGGGCGGGCGTGCCGTGCAGGGCGGCGGCGAACCGCCAGTCGGCGGCCCCCATGGCCTTGGCGGCGACGGCGGCCTGGTCGACGAGACCGGAGCGCTGCTGGTGGCGGTCGACCTCCTGGATCGCGAGGACGTCCGCGTCGAGTGCGGCGACCGCGTCGGCGAGCGGTGCGCCGGGGTCGGCGGGGTAGGGCAGCGGCCCGCCGTCGTCCGCGAGCGGCTGCCCGTGCAGCAGGTTGAAGGTGGCGATGCGCAGCTGGCTCACGCCCCGACCGTACCCGGTCCGGAACTTGAGCCGCTGGGGCATACCGGGTATACATACTCGGTATGTCGATCCGTCACGGTCTCCTCGCCCTCCTCGACCAGGGCCCGCGCTACGGGTACCAGCTGCGCACCGAGTTCGAGGCCAGGACCGGCGCCACCTGGCCGCTGAACGTCGGCCAGGTCTACACCACCCTCGGCCGGCTGGAGCGCGACGGCCTCGTCCGGCCCGCCGGCGAGGACGGCGAGGGCCACCTCTTCTACGCCGTCACCGAAGCAGGACGCGCAGAACTGCGCCAATGGTTCGACACCCCGGTGCCCCGCACCAACCCGCCCCGTGACGAACTCGCCATCAAGCTCGCCATGGCCGTCACCGTGCCCGGCGTCGACGTGCAGTCCGTCGTCCAGGGCCAGCGCCGGCACAGCATGAAGGCCCTCCAGGACTACACCCGGCTCAAGGCCCAGGCCCTCGCGGCCACTCCCGAACAGCAGGGAGACCTCGCCTGGCTGCTCGTCCTGGAACAGCTCATCTTCCAGACCGAGGCCGAGATCCGCTGGCTCGACCACTGCGAGACCCGCCTCGCCCAGCACGCCGCCCGGCCCGCGCCGCCGGAACCGGGGCCCGCCGCGGCGCCCGCCCCGAAGACCGCCCCGCGCCGCCGCACCCGCACCTGAACCACCGACCTCACAGGGGGACACCGTGAGTACGCACCACCACGAGCACCTGCCACCCGTCCTGCACCTCGACGGCGTCGGCCGCGTGCACGGCCACGGCGCCGCCGAGGTGCACGCCCTGCGCGGCGTCGACCTGGCCGTCCGCCCCGGCGAACTCGTCGCCGTCATGGGCCCGTCCGGGTCCGGCAAGTCCACCCTCCTCACGCTCGCCGGAGGACTCGACAGCCCCACCTCCGGCCGGGTGCTGATCGAGGGCACCGACCTCGGCGCGCTCTCCCGCAAGCAGCAGGCCCAGGTCCGCCGCCGCGCCGTCGGCTACGTCTTCCAGGACTACAACCTCATACCGGCCCTCACCGCCGCCGAGAACATCGCCCTGCCGCGCGAACTCGACGGCGTCTCCACCCGGGCCGCCCGCCGCGAGGCCGTCACCGCCCTGGAGGAACTCGGCATCGCCGACCTCGCCGACCGCTTCCCCGACGACATGTCCGGCGGTCAGCAGCAGCGCGTCGCGATCGCCCGCGCCCTCATCGGCGACCGCCGGCTCGTCCTCGCCGACGAACCCACCGGCGCCCTCGACTCCACCACCGGCGAGTCCGTCCTCGCCGTGCTCCGCGCCCGCTGCGACGCCGGCGCCGCCGCCATGATGGTCACCCACGAGGCCCGGCACGCCGCCTGGGCCGACCGCGTCGTCTTCCTGCGGGACGGCCGCGTGGTCGACCAGAGCGTCAGCCACGACGCGGCCAGCCTGCTCGTCACCGCCGCCACCAACAGCGTGAAGGACCCGGCCGAGTGAAGCCCACCGCCTGGCGGGCCGCCCTGCGCATCGCCCGCCGCGACGCCCTGCGGGCCAAGGGCCGCAGCGCCCTCGTCCTCGCCATGATCGCCCTGCCCGTCCTCGGCGTCGCCGGCGCCGACATCGTCTACCGCAGCGCCGACCTCGACCCGGGCGAGCGGATCACCCGTCAGATGGGCCGGGCCGACGCGCTCGTCGACATCGGCTCGGCGGGCCGGGCCCTGCTGCAGGCGCCCGACCCGCGCGAGGGCTCCGGCAGCTTCTCCGACGACAACGGGAAGCAGCGGGCCCAGACCCCCCAGGAGCAGCACGCCAAGGAGACCCCGCCGGAGAAGCTCACCGCCGAACTCCTCCCGCCCGGCTCCACCCTCGTCGCGCTGCAGTCCGGCCCGAGCGTCCAGGCGGCCACCAGGGAAGGCCTGCTCAGGACCGACACCGCGGAGGCCGACCTCACCGACCCCGTCTGGCACGGCAAGCTGAACCTGCTGCACGGCCGCGCCCCGGCCGCCGCCGACGAGGTCGCGGCCACCCAGGCCTTCCTCGACCAGTCCGGACTCCGCCAGGGCGACACCACCACCCTCAAGGGGCTGGAAGGCCGCACGCTCACCGTCACCGCCGTCGTCGAGTACCCGGACTCGCTGGACGGGGCCGCCCTCGTCGGCCGGCCGGGCGCGCTCGTGAAGGCCCTCGACCCGGCCGGCGAGCGCTCCGGCAGCCCGTCCTGGCTGGTCCGGCTGCCCGCCGGCGCCACGCTCGACTGGCCCGCCGTCCAGAAGTTCAACGCGTACGGCCTCACCGTCGCCTCGCGCTCGGTGATCCTCGACCCGCCGGCCCGCTCCCAGGTGCCGTACTACACGGAGATGGACCGCTACGGCGGCGGCGGCGCAGACCCGGTGGCGCTCGTCGTCCTCGGCACGGTCGCCGGCATGGCCCTGCTGGAGATCGTGCTGCTCGCCGGCCCGGCCTTCGCCGTCGGCGCCCGCCGCTCCCGCCGCCAGCTCGGCCTGCTCGCCGCGGGCGGCGGCGACCGCTCGCACATCCGGGCCGTCGTGCTCGGCGGCGGCATCGTGCTCGGCCTCGCCGGGGCCGTCGTCGGCGTCGTCCTGGCCACCGCCATGGTCGCCGTGCTGCGGCCCTGGGCCGAGGAACAGGCGGGGAGCCGCTTCGGCCACCTCGACCTCCAGCCGCTCGACCTGCTCGGCGTCGCCGCGATCGGCCTCGTCACCGGCCTGCTCGCGGCCGTCGTCCCGGCCGTCCAGGCCGCCCGGCAGGACGTCGTCGAGGCGCTCACCGGACGCGGCTCCGTCAAGCCCGCCAGCCGCAGACTCGCCGTGCTCGGCCTCCTCATGGTCCTCGCCGGCTCCGCGGTCGCGCTGTTCGGCACCGCCACCGACACCTCCGTCCGCACCCTCGGCCTGTTCGGCGGCTCCGCGGTCGCCGAGCTCGGCATGGTCTGCTGCGCCCCGATGCTGATCGGCCTCTTCGGCCGGCTCGGCCGCCACCTGCCGCTCAGCCCCCGGCTCGCCCTCCGCGACGCCGTCCGCCACCGGGGCCGCACCGCCCCCGCGGTCGCCGCCGTGATGGCCGCCGTCGCGGGAGCCGTCGCCGTCGGCATCTACACGGCCAGCGCCGACGAGCAGAACCGCCGCGAGTACCAGGCGATGCTGCCCGCCGGGGCCGTCGCGGTGCACGTCTACGCCGACGGACCGGCCGACCGCGTCGCGCTGGAACCGCTGCGCGCCGCCGTCGAACGCGCCGTGCCGGGCCTCGGCCCGCACGCCGACCTCTACGGCACCGGTTACTCCGTGGGCTGCGGCACGTCGTCCGGCTGCGGCGGGGTCAACGTGGAGGTGCCCGAGGAGAACCGGTGCCCGGAGCCGGACACCGCCACCGGCGGGGCGCCGGAGGCCGGGCACACGCAGGACCCGCGCTGCCGGGACTCCTACAGCTACGGCATCTACGGCGACGCCGCGATCGCCGCGGGCGACGGCCTGCTGCTGCACACCATGTTCCGGGCGGACGACCCGGCCGGCGCGCAGGCCCTGGCCGCCGGCAAGGCGGTCGTCTTCGACCCGCGCTACCTCGGCAAGGACGGCAGGATCACCGTCGACCTGACGTCGTGGCCCGCCGACGGGACGACGCCCGACGGGCGGCCGGCCGAGCCGAAGATCACCAAGGTCACCGTCGAGGCCGTCCTCGTGACCGCCGAGGCGGCGAGCTCGCAGGCCGTCGTCAGCCCGGAGACCGCCCGGCGCCTCGGCCTGACCACCGAGCTCAGCGGCAGCGTCTGGCTCCCGGACACCGTGCCGTCCTCCGCCGCCGAGCAGCGGGCCACCGCCGCCGTCGGCAAGGCCGACGACCGGGCCGACCTGCGGATCGAGCGCGGCTACCACTCCGAGCAGACCCTGGTCGGCCTCGCCCTCACCGGCTTCGCCGCCCTCGTCGCGCTCGGCGCCGCGGGCATCGCCACCGGCCTCGCCGCCGCCGACTCCCAGCGCGACCTCGCCACCCTGGCGGCGGTCGGCGCGACCGGCGGCATCCGGCGACGGCTCTCCGGCTTCCAGTGCGGGGTGATCGCCGCCATGGGCACGGTGCTCGGCGCCGTCTGCGGGGTCGTCCCGGCCGTCGCGCTGCGGAAGCTGGAGGCGGCCGGCATGTCCGCCGTCGCGGGGCACGGCGCCGAGGCGGTCGTCGTCTTCCCGTGGCGGGACCTCGCGGTCACCTTCGTCGGCCTGCCGCTGCTCGCGGTCGGCCTGGCGATGCTGTTCACCCGCTCCCGGCTGGAGCTCGGGAGGCGCGCCGCCTGATCCCCGTCCTCGGTCACCTCCCGGTGGGGCGGGAGGTGACCGAGGTAACGGACGGGGCCAGGGGGGACGGCGGCGCACACCCGTCCGGGCGAACTAAAGTCGTCCGTATGACGAAAACCCCGGACAGCGTCGTCCGCTCCTTCATCGACGAGCACGAGCCCGCGTTCCTCGACGAGCTCGCCGCCTGGCTGCGCATCCCCTCGGTCTCCGCCGACCCCGACCGCGCCGCCGACGTGCGCCGCTCGGCCGAATGGCTCGCGGACGCCCTGCGCGGCACGGGCTTCCCGGTGGCCGAGGTGTGGGAGACCGACGGCCTGCCCGCGGTGTTCGCGGAGTGGCCGTCCGGGGACGCCTCCGCGCCGACCGTCCTCGTGTACGGGCACCACGACGTGCAGCCGGCCGCGAAGGAGGACGGCTGGGCCACCGAGCCCTTCGATCCGACCGTGATCGGCCGCCGCCTGTACGCGCGCGGCGCCGCCGACGACAAGGGGCAGGTCCTCTTCCACACCCTCGGCGTGCGCGCCCACCTCGCCGCCACCGGCCGCACCGCGCCCGCGGTCAACCTCAAGCTGCTCGTCGAGGGCGAGGAGGAGTCGGGCTCGCCGAACTTCGCCGCCCTGGTGCGCCGCGAGGCCGAGCGGCTCGCCGCCGACGTGGTGATCATCTCGGACACCGGCATGTGGTCCGAGACCACGCCGACCGTCTGCACCGGCATGCGCGGCCTGGCCGACTGCCAGGTCGACCTCTTCGGCCCGGACACCGACATCCACTCCGGCTCCTTCGGCGGCGCCGTCCCCAACCCGGCGGAGGTGGCCGCCTCGCTGGCCGCCGCACTGCACGACGGCGACCGCAGGGTCGCGGTGCCCGGCTTCTACGACGGCGTGGTCGAGCTGACCGCGCGTGAGCGCGAACTCATCGCCGAGCTGCCCTTCGACGAGGCGCAGTGGCTGCGGGTCGCCAAGTCCTACGGCACGCAGGGCGAGGCCGGCTACAGCACCCTGGAGCGCGTCTGGGCCCGCCCGACCGCCGAGGTGAACGGCATCTGGGGCGGCTACACCGGCCCCGGCGGCAAGACCATCGTGCCGTCCGAGGCGCACCTCAAGCTGTCCTTCCGGCTGGTCGCCGGGCAGGAGGTGGAGAAGGTGCGCGAGGCCGTCCGGTCGTGGGTGGCCGAGCAGGTGCCGGAGGGCGTCCGCCACGAGATCGTCTTCCCTGGCGCGACCCGCCCCTGCCTGACCCCGCTCGACCACCCGGCGCTGCAGGCGGTCGTCCGGTCGATGGGCCGGGCGTTCGGGCAGAAGATCCTCTTCACCCGCGAGGGCGGCTCCGGCCCGGCCGCGGACCTGCAGGACGTGCTCGGGGCGCCGGTGCTCTTCCTCGGCATCTCGGTGCCCTCGGACGGCTGGCACTCGGTCGACGAGAAGGTCGAGCTGGACCTGCTGCGCAAGGGCGTCGAGACGTCGGCGTACCTGTGGGGCGACCTCGCCGACAGCTGGCCGCGGTGAGCGGGCGGGCGGCCGCCGCGGCGGCGGCGGCGATGCGGACGAATCGAACCATGCTGACCTCGGACGGGGATGGATCCAGTTGAGCGGCGTATCCGACACCAAGCACCTCGCCCTGGCCCGCGCGGGCGTCGACCGGGCGGCGCACCACCGCCTCGACGAGCCGTGGCTCGCCGCGGCCTGGAGCCACCCCGCCACCAAGGTGCTGCCGATCTCCGGCGGCGAGGCCTTCGTGGTCGACACCGAGCTCGGCACCGAACTCGTGCTGATGCCCTCCTTCGAGGCCCCCGAGGCCGGTGACCGCTTCTACCTGGGCACCGACGAGGACGGCGTCTCCTACTTCGCCCTGGCGGGGGAGAGCCTGCCGGGCCGGCTCGACGGCGACGCCCGCCCGGCCGGCCTGCGCGAGGTCGGCGCGGCACTCTCCGACCGCGACGCGGGCCTGCTCGTGCACGCGGTGGCGCTGGAGCACTGGCACCGGCTGCACAGCTTCTGCTCGCGCTGCGGCCACCCCACCGAGAAGGCGGGCGCCGGGCACGTGCGCCGCTGCACCTCCTGCGCGGCCGAGCACTACCCGCGGACCGACCCCGCGGTGATCATGCTGATCACCGACGGCGAGGACCGCTGCCTGCTGGGCCGGCAGGCGCTGTGGCCGGAGGGCCGCTGGTCGACGCTGGCGGGCTTCGTCGAGCCCGGCGAGTCGATCGAGCAGGCCGTGGCCCGCGAGGTGCTGGAGGAGGCGGGCGTCCGGGTCGGCGAGGTCGCGTACGTGGCGAGCCAGCCGTGGCCGTTCCCGTCCAGCCTGATGCTGGGCTTCATGGGCGTCGCCGAGCCGTCCGGCACCACGATCACGGTGGACGGCGAGGAGCTGTCGGAGGCCCGCTGGTTCTCCCGCGAGGAGCTGGCGGCGGGCATGGCGGCGGGGGAGATCCTGCCGCCGTCCGGCATCTCGATCGCCCGCCACCTCGTCGAGCTCTGGTACGGCGAACCGCTGCCCGCCGCGGCCCGCTGGTGACCGGTCGGGCGACCTGCCGGTGACCGGTCGGACGGCCGGACGGTGACCGGTCGGGCGACCTGCCGGAAATGACGCAGGGGCGTGCGGTCATCGACCGCGCGCCCCTGCGCGCTTCCGTTCCCGGGCGGCCGTTCTCCGGAATCCGGCACGTCCCGGCCGCCGCGGACCACGCCCGACCGGGCCCGCGCCGCCGCCCCGCATTCCGGGCGGACCCCGCGCCCCGCCCCGCCGGGGCACCCCGTCCCCGACCTGCGGGTCTGCGCCCCGACGGGGCGCATCCGGCGGCGCGCGCCGCCGATCGGCGCCCGCAGAACACCGCAGGCGGCGCTGTTGTCCGGTTTCCCTGAAATGCGCGGAGCCGCGTGGCTAGATTCACGGGGGTGACGATCCCCCGAGCCGGCGTACCCGCCCCCAAGTATCAGCGCCTCGCGGCCGACCTGCGCCGCCGGATCGAATCCGGCGAATGGCAGGGAGGCGCCCAGCTGCCCGTCGAGACCGAACTCGAACACCACTACGGAGTCGCCCGGAACACCGTGCGCCTCGCGGTCGACGTGCTCGTCAACGAGGGGCGGCTGATCCGCCTCCAGGGCAAGGGCACCTACCTGAAGCACCAGCCGCTGCTGGACCACCGCGTCTACGGCCCGTCACCCGGCCCCGGGGCCGACGACTGCCTGGCCGGGCCCACCGCCGTCTACGCGGACGAGGCCGTCGCCGCCGGCCGCCGGCTCGGCTGCGACTTCGAGATGCTCGTCGTGCGCGCCCGCGCCGACGTCGCCGAACTGCTCGGCATGGCGCCCGGCGAGGCCGTGGTCGTCCGGCGCCAGCTGCGGCTGACGGACCGTGAGCCGTACTCCATCGAGGAGAGCCACTACCGGGCGGGCCTCGCGGCGGGCACGCCGCTCATGGAGCCCGAGCCGGTGCCCGGCGGCGACGAGACCGTGCTCGCCGCGATCGGCCGCGCCGAGTCCTCCGCCGTCGACCACCTGGTCGCGCGGATGCCCGGCCCCGAGGAGACCGCCTGGTTCGAGGTCGGCCCCGGAGTGCCGCTGATGGTGCAGACCCGGGTCACCCACGACGACCGCGGACCCGTCCGGGTCGTCGAGACCCGCTACGCGGCGGACCGCTGCCGGCTGCTCTACGGGCTCGGCCCGGTGCCGGCCGCCGCCGGGACGAGGGCCACCGCCGGGGCGTCCGCCTGACCCGCCGCCCGCACACGTGACGGGGCCCCGGCGGACACCGCCCGCCGGGGCCCCGGACGCGCCGTCAGCCGGCCAGCGCCGCCTGCACCTGGCGCAGGCTCGGGTTGGTCATCACGACCCGCTCGCCGCCGCTCTTCGGGGTGACCAGCACGGTCGGCACCGTCTGGTTGCCGTTGTTGACCGACTCCACGAAGTCCGCCGAGGCCGGGTCCAGCTCGATGTTCACCTCGGTGTAGGCGATGCCCTCGCGCTCCAGCTGGCTCTTGAGGCGGTTGCAGTAGCCGCACCAGGACGTGCTGTACATCGTGACGGTGCCGGACATGGCGGGGGACTCCTTCGGACGGGGGGCGTACGGTCGAGGATCCCAACGCGCGGCATGCGGCCGTCATTCCGCACCCGCGGGGGCGCGTGCCGCACGCCACACGCCGCACCCCGGGGTGATCGTCCTACCGCCGCGGCCCGGTGGCCCCGGGCCTGTGGACGACCGGGGCCGACCGTCGGCGGTGCCTGCCAGGATGGCGGCCCCGGTCCGCGGCGCGCGCCGGACTGAGAGGATGGATGCCATGCAGGAAGAGCTCTCGGGCATGTCCGGCCCGCACGACCCCTACGCCGCGTACGGCGGCGCCCCCGCCGACGCGGACGCCGTGCTGGCCGGGCTCGACCCCGAGCAGCGCGCGGTCGCCACGGCCCTCGGCGGCCCCGTCTGCGTCCTCGCCGGCGCCGGCACCGGCAAGACCCGCGCCATCACCCACCGCATCGCCTACGGCGTCCGCAGCGGCGTCTACCAGCCGCAGCAGGTCCTCGCCGTCACCTTCACCGCCCGCGCCGCCGGCGAGATGCGGGGCCGCCTCCGCCAGCTCGGCGCCGAAGGCGTCCAGGCCCGCACCTTCCACTCCGCCGCGCTCCGCCAGCTCCAGTACTTCTGGCCGCGCGCCGTGGGCGGCGACGTGCCGCGCCTGCTGGAGCGCAAGGTGCAGCTCGTCGCCGAGTCCGCCGCCCGCACCGGCCTGCGCGTCCAGCGCACCGAGCTGCGCGACCTCACCGGCGAGATCGAGTGGGCGAAGGTCACCCAGATCGTCCCCGACGACTACCCGGCCGCCGTCGTGAAGACCGGCCGCGAGGCCCCGCGGGATCCGGCCGAGATCGCCCGCGTCTACGCCACCTACGAGCAGACCAAGCGCGACCGCGGCGTCATCGACTTCGAGGACGTGCTGCTGCTCACCGCGGCCATCCTGGAGGACCGCCCGGAGATCGCCGCGCAGGTCCGCGCCCAGTACAAGCACTTCACCGTCGACGAGTACCAGGACGTCTCGCCGCTGCAGCAGCGCCTGCTCGACCAGTGGACGGCCGGGGGCGCCGGCCTCTGCGTGGTCGGCGACGCCAGCCAGACCATCTACTCCTTCACCGGCGCCACCCCCGACTACCTGCTGAACTTCCGCACCCGGCACCCCGACGCCACCGTCGTCAAGCTCGTCCGCGACTACCGCTCCACCCCGCAGGTCGTCCACCTCGCCAACGGCCTGCTCGCCCAGGCCCGCGGGCACGCCGCCCAGCACCGCCTGGAGCTCGTCTCGCAGCGCGAGGCCGGCCCCGAGCCCGAGTACGTCGAGCACCCCGACGAGCCCACCGAGGCCGAGTCCACCGGGCAGCGCATCCGCAAGCTGCTCGACGCCGGCGTGCGCGCCAGCGAGATCGCCGTGCTCTTCCGCACCAACGGGCAGTCCGAGGTGTACGAGCAGGCCCTCGCCGACCTCGGCATCTCCTACCAGCTGAAGGGCGCCGAGCGGTTCTTCGAACGGCCCGAGGTGCGCGAGGCCGGCCTCCTCATCCGCGGTGCGGCCCGCGCCGCCTCGGACCCGCTCACCGCCGACGAGCCCGACCTGGCCGCGCAGGTCCGCGCGATCCTCGCGACCCGCGGGTTCACGCCCACCCCGCCCTCCGGCTCCGGAGCCGTCCGCGAGCGCTGGGAGTCGCTGGCCGCGCTCGTCCGCCTCGCCGGGGAGTTCGAGGCGGGCCGCCGCGCGGCGGGCGCCCCCGCCGACCTCGCCGCCTACGTCACGGAGCTCGACGGCCGCGCCTCCGCCCAGCACGCCCCCGCCGTCGAGGGCGTCACCCTCGCCTCGCTCCACGCCGCCAAGGGCCTGGAGTGGGACGCCGTCTTCCTCGTCGGCCTCACCGAGGGCACCCTGCCGATCATCTACGCCAAGACCGACGAGCAGGTCGAGGAGGAGCGCCGGCTGCTCTACGTCGGCGTCACCCGCGCACGGCTCCACCTCACGCTCTCCTGGGCGCTCTCGCGCTCCCCCGGCGGGCGCGCGAGCCGCCGGCCCAGCCGGTTCCTCGACGGCCTGCGCCCCGGCTCGGGCGGCCCGCGCGCCGGCACCCGGGGCGGGCGCGGCGGCGTCGAGCACGGCGAGGGCCGTGCGGCGGGGCGGCGCGCCCCGCGCGGCCCGGTCACCTGCCGGGTCTGCGGCCGCACCCTCACCGAGGCGGTCGAGCGCAAGCTGCGCCGCTGCGAGGACTGCCCCTCCTCGATGGACGAGGCGCTCTACGAGCGGCTGCGCGAGTGGCGGGCCCGGCAGGCCAAGAAGCAGGGCGCCCCCGCGTACGTGGTGTTCACCGACGCGACGCTGATGGCGATCGCCGAGGAGGTGCCCGGGAGCGAGCGCGAACTCGCCCTGATCTCCGGGGTGGGTGCCATGAAGCTGGACAAGTACGGCGCCGCCGTGCTCTCGTTGTGTGCGGGGGAGGAGCCCGGGGACGAACCCGGGGACGAGCCCGCGGGGGAGCCGACCGGGTCGGCCTGAGCCGCTCGTGGACATCACCCGGAACTCGCCGGAAAAATAGTTTGCGCGCCGTGCGCCGCGCGCAATAGCCTGCCGGAGCGGTCAAGGGGACGAGATCGCAAGGCCGTGAAAGGCAGGCTTTCGCGCGCCGTCCGTCCACGACCAAGCTCTCCCGCACCACCGCACCACCTGCAGGACCGACCGACATCCGAACACCGGAACCCGGGGAACCGGGCACCGCGAGACGCCGAGAGGAGGCGAAGACAGTGGAAACCACGAAGACGATCACCAAACTGACTGGCCAGACCGTTATCGCCATGCCCTCGGGCGCCGTCTCGCAGTTCGGCACCCGTGGCTCCTCGACCGTCGCCCCGCTGTGCGGCGCGGTCCTGGTGGCCGGCAACGGGCTGGGTCTCGACGGCACCGGTGTCCCCACTGTCAGTGGCCACGGCTTCACTGGCTTCGGCGGCGCCTCCTTCGAGACGGGTCTGTCCCGCGACTGGGCGACGTTCGACCGCGGTCTTGCGATGCGCGACGAGCGACCGACCCAGGCACCGAAGGCAGTGGCAGCAGCAGCCATTCATGGCGGCTATGCACGGGTCTCCGGTGCCGGGGCCGAGCAGGACGAGCAGCTGATCAACCAGGCCGAGGCCGCCCGCAAGGGAGCCGGATCCGTCCGGATGGGGGCCTTCCGCGGCCCGGAACCCTGGAGTGAACGAACCTGAGGAACCCTCAGGTCGGTCTCCAGGGCCGCGGAACCCGTCAACCGGGATCCGCGGCCCTTCTGTTTGTCCGGTACGTCATGACAACCCTGGCCCCTCGGGGCCTCCGGATCCGCCCCACCAGCAGGCGGACCGGAACCACAGAAAAGACGAGGAAGAAGTGTCCACGGTCATCACACCGCCCCTCCCGTCCGTACCGACAGACACGTTCACCCAGGCCGACCCGGCCGCCCCCCCGGAGGTAACCCTGATGCAGCAGCTCAACTCGTTCGACGAAGCCGACGCCCTCGGCCAGACCGTCCCGTGCCGCGCCTTCGACCCGGAGGTCTTCTTCGCCGAGACCCCGGCGGACGTCGAGTACGCCAAGTCCCTCTGCGGGACCTGCCCGGTCAAGGAGTCCTGCCTGGCCGGTGCGCTGGAGCGGCGCGAGCCGTGGGGCGTCTGGGGCGGCGAGCTCTTCGTCCAGGGCGTGATCGTGGCCCGCAAGCGGCCGCGGGGCCGTCCGCGCAAGACCGAGGTCATGGCGTGAACCGCGCCGATCCGCCCTCCGGTCACGGAACCGCGGGCGTCCGACGGGGAGAGCAGCCCCCGCCGGTCAACGCCCTGCGCCGATCCGTACGCGTCGCCGCCGCCAAGGCCGACGCCGCAGCCCACCTCCCCTTCCCGAGCACGCACCACGAGCAGGACCACCACATGATTCCCCTCGCCGAACAGCCCGTCCGACTCACCGAGCGGACCCCCGAACTTCAGATCCGGAACAGGAACTTCGAGATGCATCTCCTCCAGGAATCCCTGGCGCGCGCCCATATGCAGGAACTAACCCGCGAGGCCGAGCGCCAACGCCTCGGCGCGCGCCTCGCACGGGCCGACCGCCTCCGGCGGAAGGCCGAACGTGCGTCGCTGCGCGCCCGCAGGGCGCTTGCCGCCGCCCTGATGTAACCGGCCGCCGGTGCGCGCCCCGTCCTGCGGAGGCCGGGCCCACCGACGGACAGCGGAACGACCGAAGGCCGCCCCCTTGCGGAAGGGGGCGGCCTCTGTCGTTCCCGGGACGGGCGGGCAGCCGGTGGCGGACGGAGCCGCGGAGCCCGTCGGCCTCGGGGCTGGTGCCCGGCGTCGGGGTCGGTGCCCGGGGCCCCGGGGCCGGTGCCGGGTCAGCCGCGCGGCGGCCGGCCGTCGAAGCCGGGCAGCCAGGTGGCGAGCTCCTCGCGCAGCCGTACCGTCGCCCCGAGCTGGCAGAGCACGCCGATCGTGCTCAGGGTCACCCGGTGGATCAGCAGGTAGGAGGGCGGGAGGTTGAGCTGCTTGGCCAGGTTGTAGGCGGGGGAGCGGGGGTCGGCGATCCGGGCCGCCTGGGCGCGCATCCAGTCCCGGGTGAACGTGAACTCCTCGACCCGGGTGGGCTCGATGATGGGGTGCAGGTAGGCGAGCACCGCGTCGGGGTCGAGGGTGATGCCCGGCCGCACGAAGCCCTCCTGGCGGAGCATGTCGTAGACCTCCCCGGCCTCGCCGGCCAGCGCCATCCGCAGGGCGGCGCCGATCGGCTCGGGCAGGCCGCCGGGCAGCCGGTCGACGGTGCCGAAGTCCATGACGCCCAGCCGCCAGCCCTCCGCCGGGCCGTCGTCCTGGATCAGCCGGAAGTTGCCGGGGTGCGGGTCGGCGTGCAGCAGGCCGGTCCGGGTCGGGCCGGCGAAGAGGAAGCGGGCGAGCAGCTGACCGGCGCGGTCGCGCTCGGCGGGGGTGCCGGTGCCGATCACCCGGGCCAGCGGGGTGCCGTCCATCCACTCCGTGACCAGCACCTGGCCCGACCGGTCGACGACGCCGGGCACGGCGATGTCCGGGTCGTCGGCGAACTCCTCGGCGTGCGCCCGCTGGGCCTCGGCCTCCAGCCCGTAGTCCAGCTCCTCCGCGACCCTGGCGCGCAGCTCGGCGATGAGCGGCTTCATGTCCATACCGGGGATGAGGGGGCCCAGCACCCGGGCGAGCCGGGCGAGCTGGCCGAGGTCGGTGAGCAGGGCGTCCCCCGCGCCGGGGTACTGCACCTTGACGGCGACCCGGCGGCCGTCGTGCCAGACGGCCCGGTGCACCTGCCCGATGGAGGCGGCCGCGGCGGGCCGGTCGTCGAAACTGCGGAAGCGCGACCGCCAGTCGGTGCCGACCTGCTCCGCCATCACCCGGTGCACGGTCGTGGACGGCATCGCGGGCGCCGAGTCCTGGAGCTTGGTGAGGGCGGCGCGGTAGGGCCCGGCCACGTCCTCGGGCAGCGCGGACTCGAAGACGGACAGCGCCTGCCCGAACTTCATCGCTCCGCCCTTGAGCTGACCGAGCGTGGAGAAGAGCTGCTCGGCGGTGCGCTGCTGCAGCTCGGCCGTGACCTCCTCGGCGGGCCGCCCGCCCAGGCGCTTGCCGAGCCCGAGCGTCGCCCGGCCCGCGAAGCCGAGGGGGAGGGCTGCCAGGCGGGCGGTACGCGTCACGGCCTTGCGCGGAAGATCGCTCACCCGGTGCCTCCAGTCGGATCGCCGGCGCCGGCCCTCCGGCGCGGGCCGCCGGGCGTGGCCTGCCACCGGCAGTGGTCACCACGCCATTGTGCCCGCTCGTTCGGCCGCGTCCGGCGAATCATCCGGACTGGTATTCGGGTCGTCCTGTGCGGGTTTCCCGCACGCCGTGCCGGGGGCGGGCCGGGGTGGCGGCCGGGGCCGCGGGCGCGCGGCCCCGGGCGTGCGGTACGCGGGTCGGCGCCGGGGCGGCCGGGACGGGAGAGGGGCGCGGGGCCGGCCGCGGGCGCCCTCACCGTCGGCCGCCCGCCGTGGTCGCCGGGGCCGGGGCCGCCGGCCACAGGCAGCCGCAGGCCGGGTGGGCGGGCAGCCGGAGGCGCCGGGCCATCCCGTCGGCCGCGGAGATCTCGCACCAGCCGTCGACGCTCGGCGGCACGACGCCGTCCAGGTAGAGCTGGGTGTGCAGGGCGGCGAGGCCCGCCACCGCCGTGGCGAGGGCGGTGTCGCAGGCGGGGGTGCGGGCCCGGCCCGGCCCGGGGCCGTCGAGCTGGGCGAGCAGCCGCGGCCAGCCCGGGTCCTCGTCCTGGCGGGTGAGGGAGGCGCAGCCCGCGCAGGCCGTCGCACCGGGCACGACCAGCGGGCCGACCACGCCCAGGTGCTCCAGCACCCCGACGTAGAGGTGCGGGACGCCGGCACGCATGAGCTCGTGGGCCTCGGCGGCGCAGCCGGTGAAGGCGGCGGAGCCGTCCCGCGGGGCGAGGACGACGAGGGCGGGCGGCCCGGCGCCGACCGGGGCCGGCCGCGGCCGGTCGCCGGCGGCACCGGAGGCCCGGTGGACGGCCTCCCGGGCGGCGGTGGTGCGCAGCCGTCCGACGTCGGTGGCCGGGAGCCCGGCGGGGGCGCAGTCGCGGCCGGTGACGCGTCCGCGGTCGACGACGGTGACGGTGCCGGTCCCGCCGGCGGCCAGGACGGCGGCGACGGCGGCGCCGACCCGGCCCGCGCCGCGCACCTCGACCCGGGTGCGGCGTCTGGCGGTGAGCACGTCGGCGGCCTCGCCGGGCTCCGGGTGCACGAGGGAGAGGGCGGCGGCGTCCGGCCCGAGCATCTCGCGCCGGGGCGGCGGGTAGCCGCCGAGCGCCGCCTCCAGGGCCTCGGCGTCGTCGAGCAGGTCGCCGCGGGCGAGCGAGGCGAGCAGGCCCTCGCAGGCGGGGCGGTCGAGGCCGAGCCCCTGGCCGGCCGCGATCAGCTCGGGGGTGTCCCTGCTGCCGTCGACGAGTTCGAGGAAGGCGGCGATGCCCTGGTCGACCTGTTCGACGACGCGGGCGTGCCGGCGGACGGTGCCGAACTGGAGGGTCCGCTCGTCGCGCCAGAGGCGGGAGAGGGCAGGCTTGAGCATCGGGCGCACGGGGTTCTCCGGGGAGCTCGCGGGGGCGGTCGGTGGCGCGGTGAGGGCAGGATGCCCGATGCCCGGCCGGTCGTGCACCGGGTTGTCCACAGGCTCGGTCGCATCATCACACCGCTGGTGCGTACACCCTGTGGACAACCCCCGTTCGCCGGACGTGCGCGATCCCTGCACCCGCCCCTCCGGCCCGGCACCGGGGATCTGTCGGTGCACCCGGGTAACGTCGTCTGCCATGGCGGCCGAACGGGACACCCGATCCACGTCGTCGCGTCGGCGTTCCCGGGCTGCCTCCGGGTACGGCGCCGCGGCGCCCGGCGCACCGCTCCCCGGTGCGCCGGCGTCCGATGCCGTTCCGGCGGTCCGGGCGCCGCAGGCCGGGGCCGCGGACGCGGATGCGCCCGGCGGGCGGCGTCCGGCCGGCCCCGCCCCGGCCGGCCCCGTCCCGGTCGATCCCGCCTCGGTCGAGGTGCGCCGCAGCGCCCGCCGCAGCCGCACGGTCTCCGCGTACCGCGAGGGCGACCGGACGGTCGTCCTGATCCCCGCGCGGATGTCGCACGCCGAGGAGCAGCGCTGGGTGGCGCAGATGCTCGACCGGCTGGCCCGCCAGGAGAGCCGCCTGGTGCCCGGCGACGAGGTCCTGGCGGCGCGGGCCCGGGAGCTGTCCGCGGCGTACCTCGGCGGCCGGGCGGTGCCGCGCAGCGTCCGCTGGGTGACCAACCAGAACTCCCGCTGGGGGTCGTGCACCCCGGGCGAGGGCAGCATCCGGCTCTCCCACCGGCTGCAGGGCATGCCCGGCCACGTCGTCGACTACGTGCTGCTGCACGAGCTGGCGCACCTCCTCGTGCCGGACCACGGGCCCCGCTTCTGGGCGCTCCTGGAGGCGTACCCGCGCACCGAGCGGGCGCGGGGCTACCTGGAGGGCGTGGCCGCTGCCGGGCGGCTGCCGGGTGCCCCCGACCCGCAGGGGGCGGCGGCGGACGGCTGCGACTGAGGCCTCCCGCTCCGGGATCCACCGTCCACCGGGGCTGCTGCGGACCCGCCGGCCTGGGATAGGGTCGCGGGGATCAGTCGCCGTACGGGAGGGGGCCGGCCCGCGCCATGTCCAGAGAACTCGCCAAGGCGTCCCGGGTGCGGATCAGTGAGCTGACGCCCGGCACCGACCTGTACCTCGGGGTGCACATCACCGGGCCCGGGCTGGTCTTCGACATCAGCTGCTTCGGCCTGGACGCCGACGAGAAACTGAGCGACGACCGCTATTTCGTGTTCTTCAACCAGCCCGCGAGCCCCGAGCAGTCGATCCGTCTGCTGGGCGCGCAGGAGGGCGACACCGAGTCGTTCGCGGTGGCGCTCGGCTCGGTGCCGGATGCCGTCCACAAGCTGGCGCTCACCGCGACCCTCGACGGCGACGGACAGATGTCCCAGGTCGCCTCCGGGTACGTGCGGATCGTCGCCGGCGGCACCGAGGTCGGCCGCTACAGCTTCACCGGCGCGGAGTTCTCCACCGAGCGCGCCGTGATGCTGGCGGACGTCTACCGGCGCGGCGGCGAGTGGCGCTTCGCGGCGGTCGGCCAGGGCTTCGACGGCGGCCTGCGGGCGCTGCTGGAGAACTTCGGCGGCGAGGCCCTCGACGAGGCCGGGCCGGACGCCCCGGACGCCCCGCCCGCTGCGGCCCCCGCGCCGGTGGCCGTCCCGACCGCCCAGACCGTTCCGACCGCCCCGACCGTTCCGCCCGTGAGCGTCCCGGCCCCCGCGCCGTCGTACGACGCGACGCTGGTCGCCGTCCCGGCGGCCGTCCCCGCCGCCGCGTTCCCGCAGCAGGCCGGGGGCGCCCCGGTGGGTGTGCGCATCTCGCTGACGAAGTACGTCGAGGTGCCGGAGAGCCCGGGCTGGGTGAAGCAGAACGACAACCTCGTGCGGGTCCTGCTGACGAAGGGCCAGGACGTGCTCGCCCTGCAGGGCAGCATGGTCGCCTACCAGGGCAAGGCCGACTTCGCGCACGAGGGCTCCGGCATGCTGCGCAAGCTGGTCGGCAACCTGACCGGCCAGCAGCTGAAGCTGATGCGGATCACCGGCGAGGGCCAGGTCTTCCTCGCCGACGAGGCGTGCGACCTGCACGTCGTCCGGCTGGAGGGCGACACGCTCTGCGTCGGCTCCGACCGGGTGCTGGCCTTCGAGGCGGGCCTGGAGCACGAGGTGCGCCGGATCGAGGGCGAGGGCCTGCCGAACGGCGGTTTCTTCACCCTGCAGTTCAGCGGCCACGGCGTGGTCGTGGTGAAGACGAACGGCGTGCCGGTGGTGCTGCCGGTCACCCCGGCCCCGGAGACGTACGTCGACGTGCAGGCGCTGGTGGCCTGGTCCCGCGGGTCGCAGGTGATCACCACGGCGCCGGTGCGGATCCGCCGGTCCGCCTACGCGGGGCACGCGGCCGAGTCGTACAGCCTGCAGTTCCGCGGCGCCCCGGGGAACTTCGTCATCGTCCAGCCGTTCGAGGTCTGAGGTCCAGGAGGAGTCATGCAGGCACAGTTCCTCGCGGGTGGCGGGCTGGACGCGTACCGGGCCGCCGACACCGCGGAGCGGATGAGCAACCACGGCGCGGCGATGTGCCGGGTCGCGCTCACGGCCGGGGCGGACGTGTACGCGAAGGCCGGGGCGATGGTGGCCTACGACGGCTTCCTGCAGTACGAGCCGGTGTCGCAGTCGTTCCGCCGGGCGCTCGGGGAGTGGGCGTCGGGCGAGCGGAGCCCGCTGCTGCGCTGGACGGGCGACGGCGCGCTCTACCTCGCCGACATGGGCGCGGACGTGCTCAACCTGCACGTCGCCGACGAGTCGCTGTCGGTGAACGGCGCCCACCTGCTGGCCATGGACGCCGCGCTGAGCTGCAGCGTGGAGAAGGTGCGCGGCGCGGCCCTGCTCGCCGGCACCGGTCTGTACAACGCGACCGTCGCCGGTACCGGCTGGGTGTCCGTCACCTCCCGCGGCGTGCCGGTGGTGCTGGACTGCACCGAGGCCGAGACGTACGTCGACCCGGACGCGCTGGTCGCCTGGACCACCGGGCTGGAGGTGCGCACCCGGCGGACGGTCAAGGTCGGTGCGCTGGTGGGCCGCGGCAGCGGCGAGGCCCTGCAGCTCGGCTTCCGCGGCTCGGGCTTCGTCGTCGTGCAGCCCAGCGAGGACACCGCCGACCGTCTCAAGATCCGCGGCTGAGAACCGAGTTCGAGGAGTCCTTCCGTGCAGAGCCCCCTCCTGGCGCACACCGCCGGCACCGGCACCGACCGCTTCGCCCTGCAGAACCCGCAGATGCTGCGGGTGTCGCTGGACGGCCAGTCCAAGGTGCTCGCCCGCAGCGGCGCGATGGTCGCGCACGTCGGCAAGGTCGCCTTCACCAGCTGGTCGCCGCAGACCGGCAACCGCCGCGGTCCGCGGCGCGACGCGGGCGTGCTCGACATGATGAGCTGCTCCGGCACCGGCACCGTCTACCTCGCCAACCTGGCGCAGCACCTGCACGTGCTGTCGCTGCGCGACGAGCGGCTGGTGGTCACCAACTCCTACGTGCTGGCGCTGGACACCTCGCTGGCCTGGCACACCGTGGCGATCGAGAACGGCGACCGGATCGCGGGCGTCGGCTCCCGGTGCCTGGAGTTCTCCGGCACCGGCAGCCTGGTGCTGATGACCTCGGGCCGTCCGCTCGTCCTGCCGGTGGAGCCGGGCCGGTACGTGTACGGCGACGCCGACGCGGTGGTCGGCTGGTCGTCCGGGCTGGAGGTGCAGCTGCAGGCGCAGAGCAGCAACACCGAGGCGTGGCGGCGCCGCGGCACGGCCACCGAGGGCTGGGAGCTGGCGTTCACCGGCCGCGGGCACGTGATCGTGCAGCCCAGCGAGCTGCTGCCCCCGCGGCGGGTACCGCGCGGCTGACCGCACGCACCCCCGCCGCGGGGCCGGATCAGGTCAGCGTGCGGGCCAGCCCGACGAGGGTGCGCACCGAGCCGTCGGTGAGCCCGGGCAGCTCGTCGTAGCCGAACCAGCGGAGGTCCAGCGACTCCTCGCTGATGAGTTCGCGGGCCCCCGCGGGGGCGATCGCCACGTACTGCACGTCGAGGTGGGTGTTCTCCGGCCGGTCCTTGCCGGTGCACCGCACCTGGTGCCGGTCGAGCTTGACCGGGGTGGGCCGGCCGCCGTCGGCCAGCAGCGTCAGGCCGGGGATGCCGGACTCCTCGGTGGCCTCGCGCAGGGCCGCGGCCGCGAGGGTGGCGTCACCCGGCTCGCAGTGGCCGCCCATCTGCAGCCACCGGCCGACCTTGGGGTGCAGCGTGAGCAGCACCCGGCCGCCGGCGGGGTCGACGACGACCGCGCTGGCGGTGATGTGGGCGGGCAGGCACTCCCGCCACAGGCCGTCGGGCCGTTCGGCGAGGTGCGCCAGGTAGTCCTGCCGGAGCCGGTCCTGCGCGGGGTCGGCGACGGCCCACGCGTCGAGCGTGCGGACGGCGTCGTGGTGGAGCCCGGTCACCTGCCGTCCTCCGTGCCGGTGCCGTCCTCGTCCGTGCCGGGGTCGTTCCCGGCGGCGTCCTTGCCCCCGGTGGCCCCGGTGCCGTCGCCGCGGGCGGCGTCGCCGAGCAGCTTGTCGAGCGCGGAGAAGTCGATGCCGCCCTCCTCGGCGCGGTGCACGAAGCCGTCCGGGTCGTCGAGGTCGGCGGCGGTGGGCAGCATGTCGGGGTGCTCCCAGAGGGCGTCGCGGCCGTCGACGCCGCGGGCGTCGGCGAGCGAGGCCCAGAGCCGGGAGGCGTCGCGCAGGCGGCGCGGGCGGAGCTCCAGGCCGACCAGGGTGGCGAAGGTCTGCTCGGCCGGTCCGCCGGTGGCGCGGCGGCGGCGCAGCGTCTCGCGCAGCGCGCCGGCCTGCGGCAGGTGCGGCTGGGCGGCGGCGTGCACGACGGCGTCGACCCAGCCCTCGACGAGCGCGAGGGCCGTCTCCAGGCGGGCGAGCGCGGCCTTCTGCTCGGGGGTGTCCTCGGGCTGCAGCAGGCCGCCGGCCAGTGCCTCCTGGAGCGCCTCGGGGTTGCTCGGGTCGAGGTTGCCGACCAGCTCCTCCATGCGGGAGCTGTCGACCTTGATGCCGCGCGCGTACGCCTCGACGGCACCGAAGAGGTGCGCCCGGAGCCACGGCACGTGGGCGAAGAGCCGCTGGTGGGCGGCCTCGCGGAGGGCGAGGTAGAGCCGCACCTCGTCGGCGGGCACGCTGAGGCCCTCGCCGAACTCGGCGATGTTCTGCGGCAGCAGCGCGGCCTTGCCCGCGGGGGCGAGCGGCAGGCCGACGTCGGTGGAGCCGGTGACCTCGGCGGCGAGCGCGCCGAGCGCCTGGCCGATCTGTGTGCCGAACATCGCGCCGCCCATGGAGCGCATGACGCCCATCAGCGGGCCGGCCACGGCCTGCATCTCGGCGGGCAGCACGCCGCCCATGGCGTTGCCGACCCGCTCGGCGACCGGGTCGACGAGGTCCTTCCAGACCGGCAGGGTGGCCTCGATCCACTCGGCGCGGCTCCAGGCGACGGCGGTGGTCGATCCGGACGGGAAGTCGGTGGCGGCGTCGAGCCACAGCTCGGCGAGCCGGACGGCCTCGGTGACGGCGGTGCGCTCGGCCGCGCCGACCGACCGGTCCTTGCTGCGGCCCTCGGCGGGCTCGGCGACGACGGTCTGCCGGGCGATGTTCTGCGCGAGTTCCCAGTTCACCGGGCCGCCGTCGAAGGACAGCATCTGGCCGAGCTGCTGGAAGGCGGCACCCAGGTCGTTCGGGTCCAGGCCGCCCATCATCGCGCCGAAGGGGTTGTCGCCGGCCGCGCCGCCCATGCCGAACAGCGCGCCGAAGGGGTTGCCCGGGCCGCCGAAGCCGAACGGCTGCTGCGGGGTGTCGCCGGAGCCCCCGGCGGCCTGGTCGTCCTTCTTGCCCTTGCCGTCCTCGGGCTCCTCGGGCGGATTGGAGAATCCGAAGGGAAGGTCACTCACGGGGTCCTCGATCTGCTCGGCCGTCACGCGGAGGTGTGGCGGGGTCGTCGTGTACCCGCGAAAGGGCGGGACGTGTCCATGGTCTCGTGGTCCGATGGCGCAGGGTGCAACCGCCGGGCCCGTGCCTCGGGCAGGATGGACGGTACGTGACACTCGTCCGTACGCACATAAGCTAACCGTGGAGGATGGCCGGTGAGTTCCCCGCCTTCGGACGTTCGCTCTGGGCTGACCGGAGGTGAGGACGGCACCGCGGCCCCCGCGGGTTCGCCGTCTCCAGCCTACGGCGGCAGGCCGCTGACCGTGGCCGTGACCGGGGCGGCGAGTGTGCTCGGCGAGCGGGTCGCCTCCCGCCTCGTCGGCTCGCCGGGGGTGCGCCGGGTGCTCGCCATCGACGACCGCCGGGGTGACGTCCCCGGCGTGCAGTGGCGGGTGCTGGACGTCCGCGACCCCGCCGTGGCCGAGCGCCTGGCCGGGGTCGACGTGGTCGTCCACCTGGCCATGGACCTCGGGATGGAGACCGATCCGCGCGCCCGCAGCGCCTACAACGTGCGCGGCGCGCAGACGGTGCTGACCGCCGCCGCGGCGGCCGGGGTGTCGCGGGTGGTGCTCTGCACGTCCGCGATGGTCTACGGCGCGCTGCCGGACAACGAGGTGCCGCTCGCGGAGGACTCCGAGCTGCGGGCCACCGAGGAGGCGTCGCTGGTCGGCGACCTGCTGGAGATCGAGCGCCTGGCCCGGCGCGCCCCGCGGGCGCACCCCGGCCTGCAGGTGACCGTGCTGCGGCCGGCGGTGGTGGTCGGCCCGGGTGTCGACACCGTGCTGACCCGGCACTTCGAGGCGCCCCGGCTGCTGGTGGTGGCGGGTTCCCGGCCGTGCTGGCAGTTCTGCCACGTCGACGACCTGGCCTCGGCGCTGGAGTACGCGGCGCTGGGCCTGGTGGAGGGCGAGATGACGGTGGGCTGCGACGGCTGGCTGGAGCAGGAGGACGTCGAGGGCCTGTCGGGGATCCGCCGGATGGAGCTGCCGGCGACGCTCGCGCTCGGGACGGCGGCCCGGCTGCACCGGCTCGGCCTGACGCCCGCCCCCGCCGGGGACCTGGCCTACACGATGTACCCGTGGGTGGTCTCGGGCAGCCGCCTGCACGAGGCGGGGTGGCGGCCGCGGTACGGCAACGAGGAGGTGCTGGCGGAGCTCCTGGCACAGGTCGCCGGCAAGCACGCGGTGGCGGGCCGCCGGCTGGGCGGCAAGGAGGCCGCGACCAGCCTGGGCGCGGCGGGCGCCACGGTGGCGCTGGTCGGTACGGCGGCGCTGGTGCGGCGGGCGCGGAAGCGCCGCCGGTTCTGAGAGCCGTTCCGCTCTGCGGAACGGCGCAATCGTGATGCGGAAGCCCTTGCCGAACGGCACCGGAGATGGGGAATCATGGTGACCATGCCCGAGAACGACGATCCGATCCGCCTGCTCGCCATCCGCGACACCCCGCTGTCGCTGGACGAGGTGTACGACGCGGTCGGCCACGACGCGGCCGGCGGCACCACCGTCTTCGTGGGGACGGTCCGCGACCACGACGGCGGCGAGCCCGTCGCCGCCCTGGAGTACAGCGCCCACCCGACGGCCGAGCAGGAGATGCGCCGGATCGCGGAGAAGATCGTCGCGGACTTCCCGGTCAAGGCGCTGGCCGCGGTGCACCGGGTCGGCCGGCTCGGGATCACCGACAAGGCCGTGATCGTCGCGGTCTCCTGCGCGCACCGCGGGGAGGCCTTCGAGGCGGCCCGCCGCCTGATCGACGACCTCAAGCACGAGGTGCCGATCTGGAAGCACCAGGTCTTCGGCGACGGCCGGGAGGAGTGGGTCGGGGCCGGCGCCTGCTGACCCGCGCCCGCCCCCTCCACACCCTTTCCCACCCGTCCGGTCCCAATCCGGGCCGTAACCCGGACGGTGCCGTCACCGTTGTCAGCGCGGCCGGTTAATCTGCTGATAGACACGACGAGCTGGGAGTACGGACATGGCTGCGCTCGCCTGGTTGATCATCCCCGTCGCCGCCGCACTGGCCGCCATGGTCTGGGCGGGCTGGGCGGCCCGCACCCCGCGCGCCACCGGCGACCCGGCCTCGCTCGCCGAGCACGAACGCTTCCGCGCCGCGATGGAACGCTCCACCGCCGGCCCGGCCGACCGGCCCCGCGGCTGAGCCCGGCGCCCGGGCAGCGCAGGCCCGCCCCGGTCCCGTACTGTCGAGCCATGCCACGCCGCTCCGCGACGATGCTCGCCGCCACCCTGCTCCTCATAGGCCTGCTCTGCGCCTCCGTGCTGATGCGTGTGCCGTACACCGAGATGAGCCCCGGGCCGACGTACAACACCCTGGGCGAGCAGGCGAAGAAGGGCGGCGGCTCGGTACCGGTGATCGCGATCACCGGGCACGAGACGTACCCGACGACCGGGCACCTCAACATGACCACCGTCCAGGTGACCGGGGCGAAGTACGAGCCCAGCCTGATCTCCGCGGTGATCGGCTGGCTGCGCAAGGACGTCCTCGTGGTGCCCCACGACAACGTCTACCCGAAGGGCCAGACCGACAAGGAGGCCCAGCAGGAGAACGCCGAGCAGTTCGCCTCCTCCGAGGACAGCGCCAAGACCGCCGCGCTGAAGGAGCTGGACATCCCGGTGGAGTCCCAGGTGATCGTCTCCTCGGTGGTGGCGGGCGGCCCGTCCGAGGGCAAGCTGCACGCGGGTGACCGGATCGTGGCGGTCGACGGCACCGCGGTGACCGCCAAGGAGCAGGTGGCCGCGCTCGTCACCCGGCACAAGCCCGGGGAAGCCGTCGAGTTCACCGTCGTGCCGCACACCGGGTCCGGCACGTCCGCCGCCGCCGCGGCCGGGAAGAAGGTCGTGATCACCACGGACAGGGCCGACGACGGCCGGGCCGTGGTGGGCATCCTGCCGGGCAGCGACCACACCTACCCGTTCACCATCGACATCGGCCTGCAGGACGTCGGCGGGCCCAGCGCCGGCCTGATGTTCTCGCTCGGCATCATCGACAAGCTCACGCCGGACGACCTGACCGGCGGCCGGTTCGTCGCCGGCACCGGCACCATCGACGACGACGGCGCGGTCGGCCCGATCGGCGGCATCCAGATGAAGCTGATCGCCGCCCGCGACAAGGGGGCCGAGTACTTCTTCACGCCGTCCGAGAACTGCGCCGAGGCCGTGCGCGACACCCCGTCCGGCCTGACCCTCGTGAAGGTCGACACCCTGGGCGGTGCGCTCGACGCGCTGGGGAAGATCCGCGCCGGCGGCACCGCGGGACTGCCGTCCTGCCCGCGGTGACACCGGCGGCAGGCGTCAGGAGAAGGTCGACAGCAGGGCCTCGCTGAGCCCGGGCACCAGGTCCGGGCCGGTGAGCACCTCGCGCGCGATGTCCTTCTCGCGCAGCCGCAGGGCGATCTCGCGGGAGCCGTCGCGCAGCACGGCGGCCGTGATGCGGACCTCCTGGCGCTGCGGGTGGTTCTCGACCCAGGCCGACAGCTCCTTCTCGGTGGCGTTCTTCGGCCGGGACTGCTCCGCACCCGGCGGCAGCATCAGCCGCTCCACGACGAGCGCGCAGCCGACCACCTGGTCCGGCCAGGCGATGGTGCCCAGGAAGCGGTCCAGCTCGGAACCGGCCGGCAGTTCCTCCTGCTCGACCGGCGTGAGGCCGGTGCTCTCGTCGGCGGTCAGGCCGAGCTGCTTGGCCAGCCGGGGGTCGGCCTTGCGCAGCGCGGCGGTGTCGACGAGCGCGAACAGCCGGGCCGGGAGGTCCCAGCCGAGCGTCGCCGCGTACTCGTCGATCTCCAGGGCGGCCCGGGTGAGCGGGGAGGCGGCCGGCGGGAGGCCGTCGCCGGCGGGCGTGAGGGGTGCATCGGACATGGACACCATCCTCACATGCCGTCCGGGCCCGGCGGTCGAGGCGATCCCTGTAACGGTCGGATCTCGGGGCAAACCGCCGGGAACTCAGGTAAAGACAGATTAAGTTGCTCTGAGGACCGCTAGGACCGCTAGGACCGCAGACGACACAGCAGAGGTGCCCCCTTGGTTTTCCAGATGCCGGACCGCCCCGAACCGGGCTTCCGTGCCAGAGTCGGCCCGCCCTCCCGGCGCACCCGTGTGCTGGTGCTCACCGCGGGCGTCCTCGTCGCGCTCTTCCTGCTGTTCGTCATGGTGTCCGGCTTCTGGACGGACTGGCTCTGGTACAAGTCCGTCGACTACAGCCGGGTGTTCACCACCCAGCTCCGGACGAAGGCCGGCCTGTTCGGCGTCTTCGGCGTGCTGATGGCGGTCGCGGTCGGCTTCAACATCTGGCTGGCGTACCGGCTCAGGCCGCCGCTCGCCGCGATGTCGGTCGAGCAGCAGAGCCTGGACCGCTACCGGATGGGCGTCGCGCCGTACAAGAAGTGGCTGCTCCTGGCGGCCTCGCTGCTGGTCGGCCTCGTCGCCGGCGCCGCCTCCTCCGGGCAGTGGCGCACCTGGCTGCTGTGGACGAACCAGACACCGTTCGGCGTGAAGGACCCGCAGTTCCACCGGGACGTCGCCTTCTACGCGTTCGACCTGCCGTGGTTCGAGTTCCTGCTGGGCTTCGCGTTCAGCGCGGTGATCGTCTCGCTGCTGGCGTCGACGCTGGTGCACTACCTCTACGGCGGCCTGCGGCTGCAGGGGCCGGGCCGCCGGGCGAGCCGCGGCGCGCAGGGCCACCTGGCCGTGCTGCTCGGCGTGTTCGTGCTGCTGAAGGCGGTCGCGTACTGGCTCGACCGGTACGCGCTGGCGGTCAAGTCCGGTGCGTACAAGGGCGTCGACGGCTGGACGGGTCTGCGCTACGTGGACGCCAACGCGTTCCTGCCGGCCAAGACCATCCTGTTCTTCGTCGCGGTCATCTGCGCACTGCTGTTCTTCATGACCCCGATCCGCCGCACCTGGGCGCCGGCGCTGATCGGCTTCGGCCTGATGGCGCTCTCCGCCGTGCTGATCGGCGGCGTGTACCCGGCGATCGTGCAGCAGTTCCAGGTCAAGCCGAACGAGCAGGCCAAGGAGACGCCGTACATCCAGAAGAACATCGACGCGACCCGCCAGGCGTACGGCATCACGGGGGCCGAGACCCAGCAGTACGACCCCAAGGAGGGCGCCAAGTCCGACGCGCCCGCACCGGACCCGCAGACGATCGCGGACATCCGCCTGATCGACCCGAACGTGGTCGCGCCGACGTTCCAGCAGAACGAGGCGCTGCGCAAGTACTACGCCTTCCCGAAGACGCTGGACGTCGACCGGTACGGCGACCAGGACACCGTGCTGGGCCTGCGCGAGCTCGACCTCAGCGGCGTGCAGCAGCGCAACTGGATCAACGACCACTTCAAGTACACCCACGGCTACGGCATGGTCGCCGCCAAGGGCAACCAGGTCGACGGCAACGGCAACCCGGTCTACACCGAGTCCGGCCTGCCGACCACCGGTTCGCTCGGCGAGTACAAGCAGCGCGTCTACTACGGCGAGAAGACCGGCACCTACTCGATCGTGGGCGGCTCCAACCAGGAGATCGACTACACCTCGGAGAGCGGCGCCGACCAGACCTTCCAGTACGACGGCGGCAGCGGCGTCTCGCTGGACAACCCGTTCACCCGGGCCGCGTACGCGATGCGCTTCGCCGAGCCGCAGATCCTCTACTCCGGCGCCATCACCGACGGCGCCCGGGTCATCTACGACCGCACGCCCAAGGAGCGGGTCGAGAAGGTCGCCCCCTGGCTGTCCATCGACGCCGACCCGTACCCGGTCGTGCAGGACGGCAAGCTGGTGTGGGTGCTGGACGCCTACACCACCTCGGACGGCTACCCGTTCTCCTCCAAGACCACCCTGGGCGAGTCCACCAAGGACTCGCTGACCGACCAGCGCGGCCGCACCCTGACGGCGGTCAACACGGTCAACTACATCCGCAACTCGGTGAAGGCCACCGTCGACGCCTACACCGGCGCCGTCACCCTCTACCAGTGGGACGACAGCGACCCGGTGCTGAAGACCTGGATGAAGGCCTTCCCCGGCACCGTGCAGCCCAAGTCGAAGATCCCGTCGACCCTGATGCCGCACCTGCGCTACCCGCAGGACCTCTTCAAGGTGCAGCGCGACCTGCTCGGGCAGTACCACATGACCGACGCCACGGCCTTCTTCAACGGCACGGACATCTGGCAGGTGCCGGTCGACCCGACCACCAACACCGGTGACGTGCAGCCGCCGTACTACCTGACGCTGCGGATGCCCGGTGCGCCCGACACCAGCTTCTCGCTCTCCACGAGCTTCGTGCCGAGCGGACGCGACAACCTCGCCGCCTTCATGGCCGTCACCGCGGACCCGGGGGCGGACTACGGCAAGATCCGGATCCTCAAGATCCCGGGCGGATCCGGCGCGCTGGGACCGAAGCTGACGCAGGCGAAGTTCAACTCCGACCAGGCGGTGGCCAACAAGCTCACGCTGCTGAAGACCGGCACCGACTCCGACATCGAGTACGGCAACCTGCTGACCCTCCCGGTCGGCGGCGGCCTGCTCAACGTCGAACCGGTCTACCTGCTCGGCCGGGGCGCCAAGGCGCCGGTGCTGCAGAAGGTGCTGGCGGTCTACGGCGACAAGGTCGCGCTGGAGGACAACCTGGAGAAGGCGCTCGCCGCCGTCCTCCCGGGAGCCGCGGGCAGTGCCACCACCACGCCGACCGCCCCCACCACCCCGACCACGCCCGGCCCCACCACGCCCGGGCCGACCGCGCCGGGGCCCGGTACGGGCACGACGCCGGAACTGCAGCAGGCCCTGAAGGACGCGCAGAAGGCGTTCGACGACGGCCAGGCGGCCCTGAAGACCGGCGACTGGGCGGCCTACGGGCAGGCCCAGAAGGCGCTCCAGGCGGCGCTCGACCGGGCCGCGGCGGCCCAGCCGTCCACGGCCGGAGCCACCCCGGCACCCTCGGCCCCGGCGTCGCCGTCGCCGTCGGCCACCCCCTGAGCTGCGAGAACCGATTGTCCGTCCACCCCGCGTCCGTGCTACTGTTCACTCAACGACGCGGGGTGGAGCAGCTCGGTAGCTCGCTGGGCTCATAACCCAGAGGTCGCAGGTTCAAATCCTGTCCCCGCTACTGAAGATCAGGGCCCGGAGGCCGCCAGAGATCATCTGGCCCTCCGGGCCCTGACGTTTTTCCGATCAAGAGGGGCCCTTCTCCGGTACTATCGACGCGGTCGGCCAGGCCTGCCGTCACCGCCGGGGTTTGCGCAGCCTGATGTCGGGAAATCGACAAAGCGCCGAGGCGGTGCCCGCCGGCGTCGGCCCGCCTCCGCCGGACATCGCCCGGGGGCGGTGTACGCGGGCTCCGGGTGATGCGACGATGGACCACATGGGGGATGCGGAAAGGCTGTTGACTCCCCATCGAACGGGCAGGGGGGCTGCAGCCGTTCACACCGGCGCCCCCGGCGGATGCCGTAGCACTCTGGGGGAGCAGGAGCCGGCATGAAGCTGATCGGCAGGAACGACACGGGGGCAGGACCCGCACCGGGCGGCGCGCGCGCCGGACGCGTGCACGCCGAGGTCGACACCGACGCCTGGGCGCAGTCCGCCGACGACACCCAGCAGGGCCTGCCCGCCCAGCGGAGCTCCGGCCCGGAGAGCCTCGTCCGGATCTCCTCCCAGCAGCTGGTCGAGGCCGTCGGCCGCTACCCGGCCACCACCGACGAGCCCTCCGGGGAACCCGAGGAGGAGGCGAGCTTCGAGACCGCGCTCGCCGCCCGCGAACAGGCCGCCCTGGAGACCCGCCACCGGGCCTCCGCGGACGCCGGCGACCCCAACGCGTCCAGCCAGCTCGGCGCGCTGCTGCTGCGCCGCGGCGAACTGGAGGACGCCGAACCGTATCTGCGGTCCGCGGCCGCGGCAGGCCTGCGCGCGGCCGCCAACAACCTCGGCGTGCTGCTGCACCAGCGCGGCCACCGCGCCGAGGCCGCCCAGTGGTGGCGGCAGGCCGCCGTCGCCGGCTCCGCGCCGGCCGCCCACGCGCTCGGCCTGCAACTGCGCGACCAGGGCGAGGAGGAGGCCGCCGAGTACTGGCTGCACTTCGCCGCCGAGCACGGCCACCCGCTCGGGGCCTACGCGCTCGGCGACCTGATGGAGCACCGGCGGGACGTCCGCGCCGAGCGCTGGTTCAAGGCGTCCGCGGAGGCCGGCCACCGCGAGGCCGCGTACCGGCTGGCGCGGATGCGCGAGTCGGCGGGCGACAAGGAGACCGCCGAGACGTGGTACCGCACCGCCGCCGCCCGCAGCCACGCCCGCGCCTCGCTGCGGCTCGGCGTGCTGCTGGAGGAGCGCGGCGAACTCGACGAGGCCGCCCGCTGGTACCGGCAGTCCGCGCAGAACGGCGAACCGCGGGCGGCGTGCGCGCTCGGCTTCCTGCTGCGCGACACCGGCGACCTCGTGGCCGCCGCCGAGTGGTGGCAGGAGGCGGCCGAGGCCGGCGACGGCAACGCCGCCAACGCACTCGGCGCCCTGCACGCCGGCCGCGGCGAGGCCGCCGACGCCGAGCGCTGGTACCGCGCAGCCCTGGACGCCGGCGACCACAACGGCGCCTTCAACCTCGGCCTGCTGTGCGCGGCCGCCGGCCGGGAGGCGCAGGCCGAGCAGTGGTACCGCCGGGCCGCGTACGCCGGGCACCGGGAGGCGTGCAACGCGCTGGCCGTCGTGCTGCTGCAGCGCGGCGAGGAGTCCGGCGCGGAACCGTGGTTCTCCAAGGCCGCCGAGGCGGGCAGCGTGGACGGCGCCTTCAACCTCGGGGTGCTGCACGCGGGCCGCGGCGAACTGCCGCAGGCCCACGAGTGGTACGCCCGTGCGGCGGCCGAGGGGCACGGCGAGGCCGCGCTCCAGCTGGCCGTGGTGCACGAGCAGCGCGGCAACCCGGGCGGGGCGCTCGAACGCTACCGGCAGGCCGCCGCGGCCGGTTCGGCGGAGGGCGCGTTCCGGCTCGCCTCGGTGCTGGAGCGCCGCGGCGACTCCGAGACCGAGGTCGAGCACTGGTACCTCGTCGCGGCCGAGGCGGACCACCGCCGCGCCCAGGTGCGGATGGGCGTGCGGGCGGCCGAGCGCGGCGAGCTGCAGAGCGCGGAGCACTGGTACCGGCGTGCCGCCGAGGCGGGCAGCCGCAGCGCGGCGTTCAACCTGGGGCTGCTGCTCGCCCGTCAGGACAGCGAGAACGAGGCCATGATCTGGTACACCCGGGCCGCCGACGCGGGCCACGGGCGGGCCGCGCTGCGGCTCGCCCTGCTCGCGCTGCGCCGCGGGGAGCCGGTGCAGGCGGAGGGCTGGTGCCGACGGGCCGCGGAGGCCGGACCTGCGGAGGTCGCGGAGCGGGCGGCCCGGCTGCTCGGTGCGCTGAACGCCGAGCTCAGCGCCTGACGTCCGGGCGGGCCCGGGGGCCCGTCCACGCCTCACAGCCGCATCAGGCCGTCCCGGATGCGCTCCAGCAGCGCCACCGACACGTCCTCCGCCGCCCGCTCGTGCACCTGCACGTACCGCTCCGCCGCGAGGTCGGCCACCAGCACCCGCGCCACCCCGAGCGGCACCGGCAGCAGCGCCGCCAGCTCCGCGACCGACCGGGGGTACTGGCACAGCTCCACGATCCGGTGCCGCTCGAAGCCCAGCGGCGCGGCCAGCGCGGCCGGCGGCGCCGTCACGAGGGTCTCGATCCGCAGCTCGTCCCGCACCGGCCTCGTCCGCCCCGCCGTGATCACGAACGGGCGCACCACCTCGCCGGTCTCGAACCCCGTCATGCCCGCACCCCGCCCGCCGGCACCGGCGCGTGCGCCAGCAGCGCGGCGGGCAGGATCACGGTCGCCGTCACCCCGTGCACCGGCGCCGCGGCGAGCCGCACCGCCGCGCCGAGGCGCTCCGCCAGCCGGCCCACCACGTAGTGGCCGAGCAGGCCGTCCCGGCCCACCAGGAAGCTCTCCCGGCCCGCCAGCCGCGCGTTCGCCCGGTCGAGCGCCGCCTCGTCCATGCCCGGCCCGCGGTCCGTCACGGCGATCAGGCAGCCGTCCGGGCGGAGCCGGGCGAACACCTCGACGTCCGTGTCCGGGGGAGAGGCGGCCAGGGCGTTCTCGATCAGCTCGGCCAGCAGGTGCGCGACCTCCGCCACCGCACCGCCGTCCACCGCCGCGTCGTCGACCTGCCGCAGCACCACCCGCCGGTAGTCCTCCACCTCGCCCAGCGCCGACCGTACGACGTCGCCCAGCGCCACCGGCTGCGCCCAGCGGCGCGGGCTGGTCTCGCCGACCAGCACCAGCAGGCTCTCCGCGTTGCGCCGCATCCGGGTCGCCAGGTGGTCCAGCTCGAAGAGGTTCGCCAGCGCCGCCGGGTCGTGCTCGCCGCGCTCCAGCGTCGACAGGAAGCCCAGCTGACGGCTCACCAGCGCCTGGTTGCGCCGCCCCAGGCTGGCCAGCGACTCCGCGGTGTTGCGCCGCAGCACCGACTGCTCGACCGCCAGCCGCAGCGCGGTGCCCGCCACCCGGTCCAGGGCCGCACCGAGCACCTCCAGCTCCTCCGTGCCCGCCGCCGCGGTGGAACCCGGTGCCACCGCCTCCCCGCCCGCCTGGGCCCGTTCCACGGCCTCCGGCAGCACCCGGTCGGCCAGCTCCTCCGCCTCGCCGACCAGCGCCGCCATCGGCCGGGTGATCGACCGGGTGGCCAGCAGACCCAGCAGCACCGCCCCGGCGACCGCGGCCAGCGTCAGCCCGGCGTCCAGCAGCAGCGCCCGCAGGGCCGCCGCACGCAGCTCCCCGGCACGCGCCAGGCTCTCGTCCGCGGCCTGCGACTGCACCGCGTACAGGTCGTCGACCAGCGTCGACGCCGCCTGCCACCAGGCGTCCGCGCGCACCGGGAGCCGGCCGGCGGCGAAGCCGTCCAGCGCCTGCTGCTCCATGCCGGCCGCCGTCACCGCGGCCGGGCTGCGCAGCACCGCGTCGAGCGCGTCGGCGCGGGCGGCGGTGGCGGTGCGCGGCACCTGGGCGAGCGCGGCGTTCTTCACGGCGACGATCCGGACGAAGGCCGGGTAGTCGCCGTTCCTGAACGCGCCCGCCGCGAGGACGCCGTTGAGCGTGCCGCGCTCCAGCGCGGCGGCCTCGGTGGCGTCGCCGAGCGCGCGCAGGGTGCCGAGCGCGTCCTGGAGCGCCCGGTCGCCGGTGCCGTCGCGGTCGGCGAGGACGGCCGTCCCGAGGGCCGTGACGGCGGTGGTGAAGAAGCCGAGCGCCTCGGTGCGGGAGGCCGCGCCGGTGTCGGCCCGGCCGCGCAGCTGGGCCAGCGTGCTCAGGCCGCCGAGGGCGCTGCGGACCCGGTCGGCGCCCGGCGGGCCTGCGGCGAGGTGTTCGTCGAGGGTGTGCCGGGCCTGGTCGGCGGCGGTGCGCTGCGGGCCGAGCCGGTCGCGGAAGGACTCCTCGCCGCCGAGCAGGCCCGCCGTCAGGCCGCGCTCCCGCTGGAGCTGGTGGACGAACTCCTCGGTGGCGGCCACGAGGGCCACCCGGTCGCCGGTCCGTCCGGCGTCGGCGTAACGGCCCGCCTGGGCGGCGGTGCCTGCGGCCCCCAGGACCACGAGGGCGCCGGTCGGCAGGACGAGGAGCAGGGCGAGCCGGTGGCGGATGCTGCGGAGCGTGGGCACGTCGGGAGGTCCCCCTTGCGGGTGGCCCGGCGGGGTGGGCGCACGGGGAACGGAAGGCGCGGCAGCGACTGCCGGCCCTTGCGCCTTCGAGCGTAGGGTCCGGCTGTTGCAAGGGAGTTGCCGTGACCTCAGTGACCCCCGGGACGTACTGCGGGTGGTCGGCAACACCGCCGACCACCCGCCGAAACACGCCCGTCGGACGGGCCGTCAGACGCCGTTCACACGCTGAGCCGGTGCAGCGCCTCGGCGTGCAGCAGCCCGTTGCTGGCGACCGCGTCCGCGCCGTTCGGTCCGTCGATGCCGTCCAGGCCGGTGAAGCGGCCGCCCGCCTCCTGCACGACGATGCACGGCGCCGCCATGTCCCACAGGCTCAGCTCGGGCTCGGCCGCGATGTCCGCGGCCCCCTCGGCGACCATCATGTACGACCAGAAGTCGCCGTACGCGCGGGTGCGCCAGCAGGCGCGGGTCAGGTCGAGGAACGGGTCGAGCCGGCCGCGCTCCTCCCAGCCGCTCAGCGAGGAGTACGAGAGCGAGGCGTCCTCGATCCGGCCGACCTCCGAGACGTGGATGCGGCTCGCCTTGGCGAGGCTGCGGCCCGCGTACGCGCCCAGGCCCTTCGCGGCCCACCAGCGGCGGTTCAGGGCGGGGGCGGAGACGATGCCGACCACGGGCTGCAGCTCGCCGTCGATGCCCTCCTCCAGCAGCGCGACCAGGGTGGCCCACACCGGCACGCCGCGGACGTAGCTCTTGGTGCCGTCGATCGGGTCGATCACCCAGCGGCGCGGGCCGGAGCCCTGCAGGCCGTACTCCTCGCCGAGCACCGCGTCGCGCGGGCGGGCGCGCTGCAGCACGCTGCGCACGAGCTCCTCGGCCGCCTTGTCGGCGTCGCTGACGGGGGTGAGGTCGGGCTTGGTCTCGACCTTCAGGTCGAGTGCCTTGAAGCGCTCCAGGGTGACCGAGTCGGCCGAGTCGGCGAGGACGTGGGCGAGTCGGAGATCGTCGTGATAATCGGCCATGCCGAAACCCTAGCGACCCTGCGCCCGTCCGGGCGGCGCGGCTCGCACAACGGACCGAGCCGGTCGAACGCGTGCGGTTCCGGCGCCCGGGTCGGTGCCCGGGGTCGGTGCCCCGGTCAGTGCCCGCTGCCGGAGAGCTGGAGGCCCACGACGCCCGCGATCACCAGGCTGATCGAGACCAGCTTGAGGGTGCTGCTGGACTCGTCCAGGAAGACCATGCCGTAGATCGCGGTGCCGGCCGCGCCGATGCCCGTCCAGACCGCGTAGGCGGAGCCGACCGGAAGCGACTTCAGGGAGAGCGTGAGCAGCCCGAAGCTGCCGAGGGCGAAGGCGCAGAAGCTGATGGTGGGCCAGATGCGGGTGAAGCCGTGGCTCAGTTTGAGGTTGATCGCGAAACCGGTCTCCAGCAGACCGGCGAGGATCACCATGGCCCATGCCATCGGGCTGACTCCCTTGCCCCTCGGAAGGCCGGCCCGATCCGGGCCCGACTTTCCTATGATCACCGGCCGGGTGCCGTCCGACACCTCCGACAGGCCGCGTTCCTGTGGCGGGGGAGCCCGGGGGCGGTCAGTCGCCCTCGCGCGTCTCCCGGCTGGCGAGCAGCCGGCGCAGCGAGTAGAGGCGGGGCTGCTCGGCGTGGCCGTCCGCGACCCAGGCGTCGAGTGCGCAGTCCGGTTCGTCGTGGCTGCACGCGCGCGGGCAGCCCTCCGTGCCGGGCTCCAGGTCGGGGAAGGCGAGGATCACCCGGGACGGGTCGATGTGCGACAGCCCGAACGAGCGGAAGCCCGGCGTGTCGATGACCCAGCCCGGGTCGAGGGCCTTCTTCGAGCCGGGCTTCGCGCCGGGCGGCGGCGGCAGCCGCAGGGCGAGCGCCGACACGGTGGTGTGCCGGCCGCGGCCGGTCACCGCGTTGACGTGCCCGGTGCTCCGCTGGTGCAGCGGCACCAGGGCGTTGACCAGCGTGGTCTTGCCGACGCCGGAGTGCCCGATGAATACCGTCGCCCGCCCGCGCAGGTGCTCGCGGACGGCCTCCGCCCCGGCCGTCTCCAGCTCGTCCCGCCGCGTCACCACGTAGGAGATGCCGAGCGGCGCGTACGACTCCAGCAGCGGCGCGGCCGGCGCCAGGTCGGACTTGGTGAGCACCAGCAGGGGCTCCATGCCCGCGTCGTACGCGGCCACCAGGCAGCGGTCGATGAGCCGCGGCCGCGGCTCCGGGTCGGCCAGCGCGGTGACGATGGCCAGCTGCTGGGCGTTGGCGACGACGATCCGCTCGTACGGGTCGTCGTCGTCCGCCGTGCGCCGCAGGACGGAGGTGCGCTCGGCGACCCGGACGATCCGGGCCAGCGTGTCCGGCTCCCCGGACAGGTCGCCGACCACGCCGACGGTGTCGCCGACCACCACGCCCTTGCGGCCCAGCTCGCGGGCCTTCATGGCGACGACCTCGCGCTCCTGCCTGGTGCCCGCGTCGACCAGGCAGGTCAGCCGGCCCCGGTCCACGGTGAGGATCATCGCCTCGGCGGCGTCCTCGTGCTTGGGCCGGATCCGCGTCCGCGGCCGGGAGCCCTTGCGTCCCGGGCGGTTGCGGATGTCGTCCTCGTCGGCGTCCTTGCCGTAGCGGCGCATGCTGCCCGGCCCCGTCAGCCCTGGCCGAGGAGGTCGGCCCACATCTGCGGGAAGTCGGGCAGGGTCTTGGCGGTGGTCGCCACGTTCTCCACCTGTACCCCGTCGACGGCCAGGCCGATCACCGCGGCGGCGGTGGCCAGGCGGTGGTCCTCGTAGGTGTGGAAGACGCCGCCGTGCAGCGGGCGCGGACGGATCCGCAGGCCGTCCTCGGTCTCCGAGACGTCGCCGCCGAGGTCGTTGATCTCCTTGGCGAGCGCGGCGAGCCGGTCCGTCTCGTGCAGGCGCAGGTGGGCGATGCCGTACAGGTGCGACTCGGAGTCGGCGAGGGCGGCGACCGCGGCGATCACCGGGGTGAGCTCGCCGACGTCGTGCAGGTCGGCCTCGATCCCGTGGATCCTGCCGGTGCCGGTGAACTCCAGGCCCTCGTCGGTGAAGCGGCAGGCGCCGCCCATCTGCGTGTAGATGTCCCGCAGCTGGTCGCCCGGCTGGTAGGTGTGCTTCGGCCAGTCGCGGACGGTCACCCGGCCGCCGGTGATCAGCGCGGCGGCGAAGAACGGCGCGGCGTTGGAGAGGTCCGGCTCCACGACGACGTCGCGGCCGATCAGGGCGCCCGGCGTGACCCGCCAGATGTCCTTCTCGCCGCCGTCCTCGGGTGCGTCGACCTGGCCGCCGGCCTTGCGGACCATGTCCACCGTCATCCGGATGTGCGGCAGCGAGGGCACGGTGCCGCCGGTGTTCCGGATCTCCACGCCGTTGTTGTAGCGGGCGCCGGAGAGCAGCAGGGCCGAGATGAACTGCGACGACGAGGAGGCGTCCACGTCGACGGCGCCGCCGTCGACCGCGCCGGTGCCGTGCACGGTCAGCGGGAAGCCGCCGCGGCCGCCGTCGTCGATCCGGGCGCCGAGCACGCGCAGGGCGTCGATCACGCCGTGCTGCGGGCGCTCGTACGCGCGCGGGTCGCCGTCGAAGTGCACCGGGCCGTCGGCCAGCGCCGCGAGCGGGGGCAGGAAGCGCATGACCGTGCCCGCGTTGCCGACGTCGACCTGGGCCGGGCCGCGCAGCTGGGCGGCCGGGATGACCCGCCACGCCTCGCCGCCGCCGGTGCCGCCGCTCGCCTCGTTGACCGTCTCCTCGACGGTCACGCCGAGGGCCCGCAGGCCGTCCGCCATCAGCTGGGAGTCGCGGCTGCGCAGCGGGCGCCGCACCCAGCCTGGGCTGTCCGCGAGCGCGGCCAGTACGAGAGCGCGGTTGGTCGCCGACTTGGAGCCGGGGATGGTCACGGTCGCGTCCACGGCAGCGGTCGCGACGGGGGCGGGCCACAGGGCATCGGTCATGCCGCCAAGTCTAGGGGGCCGCCCGTCCCCCGACCGGTGCGCATTCGAATGGCGGACGCGGGTGCTGCGCGCCTTCCGTGGCGGCGGTGTGCGGGCGCCGTGCGGGTGGTGTGGGCACGCACCCCGCGGACGGCTACGGGGTGCGCCACTCCAGCAGCCAGCTGCCGCCCGCCAGCAGGCTGGCCAGCGCGGTCACCAGGAACAGCGTCACCCACAGCACCGCGCCCACCCCGGTCAGGCGGGCCAGCTGGTCGGCGTCGGAGTCGGGGGCCCCGCCGGAGCGCCGCTTGCGCTGCAGCTCGACCACCGGGCGGACGCCGGCCAGCAGCAGGAACCACACCCCGAGGTACGCGAACGCCGCCTGGGTGCCGCTCTCCGCGTACCAGGACACCGCGAGGAACAGCGCGCCGGTCAGCACCACCGCGAGCAGGCCGAAGCCGTTGCGGATCATCACGAGCATCCCGGCCAGCAGCAGGATCGCGATCCACAGCAGCGCGGTGATCCGGCCCGAGGCGAGCAGCGCGGCACCGCCGAGGCCGAGCAGCGAGGGCGCGAGGTAGCCGGCCGCCGCGGTGAGGATCATGCCGGGCCCGGTCGGACGCCCGGAGGAGATCGTCAGCCCGGAGGTGTCCGAGTGCAGCCTGATGCCGGACAGCCGCCGCCGGGTCAGCAGGGCGGCCAGCCCGTGGCCGCCCTCGTGCGCGATCGTCACGACCGTCCGGCTCCAGCGCCATATCGGCGCGGGCAGCACCGCCAGCAGGGCCACGGCGGCGGTGACCAGCACCAGCCACTGCGGCGGGTCGGGCTGGACGCCCGTCACCTGCTGCCACACGTCCGCGATGTCCATTCCCGTCCCGCCTCCCGTGGTCGTGCCGGTCCGGCAGCCTCCCATGCCAGGACGCACGGCGGTAGCGCCCGGTTCGGATCCCCTTCCGCCGATCGCCCGGCGGCGGCCGGGAACGGCGTGGCAAGCTGACCCGCATGTGCGGCCGTTTCGCCTCCACCACCACGCCCGAGGACATCGTCGGGATGTTCGGCGTCCGGCAGTGGGATCCCGCCGCGGCGATCGCACCGAGCTGGAACGTCGCCCCGACCGACCCCGCCTACGCCGTGCTGGAACGCACCCCCAGGGACGGGTCGCGGCAGCCGGTGCGGCAGCTGCGGGTGCTGCGCTGGGGCCTGGTGCCGGCCTGGGCGAGGTCGCCGGAGACCGCGGTCAAGATGATCAACGCCCGCGCCGACACCGTGCACGAGAAACCCGCCTACCGGCAGGCCTTCGCCGCCCGCCGCTGCCTGCTCCCGGTCGACGGCTACTACGAGTGGCAGACCGTCCCCGGCGGGCTCGGCAGGCCCCCCAGGCAGCCCTACTTCGTCTCCCGCGCCGACGGCACCCCGCTCGCCCTGGCCGGCCTGTACGAGTTCTGGCGCGACCGCACCCGCCCCGCCGACGACCCGCTCGCCTGGCGGGTGACCTGCACCGTCGTCACCACCGGGGCCGAACCGCTGCTCGCGCCGATCCACGAGCGGATGCCGCTCTTCCTCGACCCCGGCGCCTTCGACGCCTGGCTCGACCCCGGCCTCACCGACCCGGACGCGCTGCGCGGCCTGCTCGTGCCGCCCCCGCCCGGCGCCCTGCGGGTGCACCCGGTCGGCGCGGCGGTCGGCAACATCCGCAACAACGGGCCGGACCTCGTCCGCGAGCTCACCGAGGACGACCGCACCACGCTGTTCTGAGCCGTTCCGAGCCGGGCCGCGCCGGCCTGCCCCGCGCCGGGCCGTCCGAACCGACCTGCCCCGAACCGACCTGCCCCGCGCCGGGCCGCGCCGGGGCCGTGCCCCGGGCCGCCCGGCCGCCGGGACTACGCTGCCGCCATGCAGCAGTTGGTGCCGACACCGGTCGGCGACGCGCGGATCACCACCCACCCCGCCGACGCCCCCCGCGGCGTGCTCGCCCTCGGCCACGGCGCGGGCGGCGGCACCGAGGCCCGCGACCTCCTGGCGCTCGCCGCCGCCCTGCCGCCGCTCGGCGTCACGGTCGCGCTGGTCGAGCAGCCCTGGCGGGTCGCGGGGAAGCGCCTCGGCCCGGCGCCGAAGACCCTCGACGAGGCGTGGCGGCCGGTGATGGCCGTGCTCACCGCGGCCGGCACCCCGGTGGTCGCCGCCGGCCGCAGCGCCGGCGCCCGGGTCGCCTGCCGGACGGGCGCCTCCACCGGCGCCGTCGCCGTCCTGGCCCTGGCCTTCCCGCTGCACCCGCCCGGCCGGCCGGAGAAGAGCCGGCTGGAGGAGCTCCTCGGCTCAGGCCTGCCCACCCTCGTCGTGCAGGGCGCCGCCGACACCTTCGGCACACCCGCGGAGTTCCCCGCGCTGCCGGCCGGCCACACGCTGGTCGAGGTGCCGCACGGCAGCCACGGCTTCGCCGTGCCCAAGCGGGCGCCGGTCGGCCAGGAGGAGACGCTGGCCGGCATCACCGCCGCCGTGGCGGCCTGGCTCGACGGCGTCCTGCCCGCCCGCTGACGCCGGCCGGGAATGCCCCGGGCCGCCGTGCGGTTACACGGTCGTCAGGACAGTCCCGGTGAAAGGCAGGCAGTGCCCATGGGTTCGATCGCGTGCCCCGAACGGCCGGAGGAGCGCTCGGCCCAGAACTCCCTGCTGCCCGACTGGTCCGAATGGGTTGTCGCGGGCGAGAAGCCGGTCGGCCCGATATCCTCCATCTCGGGTCGGCCCGCCGTGGGCCCGGCCCGCAGAACCGAGGAGGTGGGTCCGGTCGTCGGGACCGAGGACGAGGCCGTACCGGGCGGCAGCCTGCCGGAGAGCGGTGCGCTCACCGGTGACGAGCTGGCCGAGGCGATCGGCGAGGACACGTTCCGCGTGTCCGCCGACGAGAGCGAGGACGCCCGCCGCGAACGGTTCGAACGCGACGCCCTGGCCTTCCTGGACCCGATGTACTCGGCGGCGCTGCGGATGACCCGCAACCCGGCCGATGCGGAGGACCTGCTCCAGGAGGCGTTCGCCAAGGCGTATGCGTCCTTCCACCAGTTCCGCGAGGGCACGAACCTCAAGGCGTGGCTGTACCGCATCCTCACCAACACGTTCATCAACTCGTACCGCAAGAAGCAGCGCGAACCGCAGCGGACGGCGGCCGAGGAGATCGAGGACTGGCAGCTCGCCCGGGCCGAGTCGCACATGTCGACCGGGCTGCGGTCCGCCGAGGCCCAGGCGCTCGACCACCTGCCGGACAGCGACGTCAAGGACGCGCTGCAGGCGATCCCGGAGGAATTCCGGATCGCCGTGTACCTGGCGGACGTCGAGGGCTTTGCGTACAAGGAGATCGCGGACATCATGGGTACACCCATCGGTACGGTGATGTCCCGGCTGCACCGTGGCCGCCGCCAGTTGCGCGGCATGCTGGAGGACTACGCCCGTGAGCGTGGGCTCGTCCCGGCGGGCAGCGGTGCAGGGCAGGAAGCGAAGGGCGCGGGCTCATGAGCTGCGGCGATCCGCACGACACCGAGTGCGGCGAGGTGCTCGACCACCTCTACGAATTCCTCGACAACGAGATGGCCGAGGGCGACTGCGCCAAGCTGCGCGTGCACTTCGAGGAGTGCTCCCCCTGCCTGGAGAAGTACGGGCTCGAACAGGCCATCAAGGCCCTGATCAAGCGCTCCTGCGGATGTGACGACACGCCGGTCGACCTCCGCACCAAGGTGCTGGCCCGGATCGACTCCATCCGGGCGGGCCAGCGCGCCGCCCAGATCACCGCCGAGGGCGGGGCCGGGCACGGGGCCACCGCCGCGGCCGCCGCGGAGTAGCACGGAACGACCCGACAGGGGCCGTCCGCCGGGAACACTCCGGTGGGCGGCCCCTGCTGTCGTCCCGTCAGCCACCCGAAGGAGCCGCGCGACCCCGCACCGGTTCCCCCGCGCCGGGCGGCTTCACTCGTTCGGGTGAGCTGAACGCCCGTCGACTGCGGTGTTGCCCGATCACGCGCCCCGGCCCGCACACCGGGGCCTATTCTCCTCACTGGCCCGCAGAACGGACGGGCCGGGCGCGGGGAGGCTGAGATCACCGGCGAACGCGAGAGCGAGGCCCTGACCGGCGCGGCGGCCCGGTACGCCGTCGCGGTGCTGGCCGCGGCCGTCTGCTGCACCCTGCCGCTGGCCCTCCCGGCCCCCGCCCCCCTCGGCGGCCCCGTGGACTGGCCCCGGCTCGGGCTGCTCGCCTTCCTCCACGCCTGCGCCGAGTCGCTCGCCGTCGGCCTGCCCACCCCGTGCGCCCGCCTCGGCCGCCGCCTGCTCCGCCTCCCCCCGCGCGAGCCCTGCGAGGCCGTCCGGGCCCTGCCCGGCCGGGGCTTCTTCCCGGTGCTGTTCGCCGGCGTCCTCCTGCTGCCGCCCGCCGCCGCGGCCCTCGTCGCCGTGCCCGGCGCCCTCGCCGCCCGCACCCCCGGCCCCCGCGGGCCCCGCCACCTGCACCGCCTCTGGAACGCCGCCCAGCTCGCCGTCGCCGCCTTCGCCGCCTCGGCCGTCCACCGGCTGCTCGGCGGCCCGGACCGGCTGCTCGGAGCACGCTTCCCCTCCGCCGCGCTCGGCGCCATGGCCGCCGTCGCCGTCTTCTGCCTGGTCAACGCCGCCCTGGTCGGCGTCATGCGCAGCCTCGACACCACCGCGCCGCACCGTGCCGCCCACCCCGCCGCCCTGGCCCGCGCCACCGGGGCGGTCGTCCTCCCCGCCCTCGTCCAGGGCGTCGGCGGCCTGATGGTCGCCGTGCTCTGGCAGGGCCCGTACGGCGCGTTCGCGGCCGTGCTCGCCCTCCTGCCACTCTCCATCTCCGCCTGGATGTTCGCCCAGGGCCACCGCGAGGCCAACGCCCACCGGGCGACGGTCGGCGCCCTCGTCCAGGCCGTCGAGATCAAGGACGCCTACACCCGCGGCCACAGCGAACGCGTCGGCCGGGCCGCCGTCCTGATCGCCCGCCAGCTCGGCATGGCCGAGGAGCGCATCCGCACCCTCCACTTCGCCGGCACCCTGCACGACGTCGGCAAGCTCGGCGTCGCCACCGAACTGCTGCGCCGCAACGGCCCGCTTACCGACACCGAGCGCCGCGCCGTCGAGGTGCACCCCGTCTTCGGCTACGAACTCGTCCGCGACCTCGCCTTCCTCGGCGAGGCCCGCGAGGGCATCCTCCACCACCACGAACGGCTCGACGGCCGCGGCTACCCCGCCGGACTCGCCGGCGACCGCATCCCCGAGTTCGCCCGGATCATCTCCGTCGCCGACGCCTTCGACTCCATGACCTCCACCCGCTCCTACCGCCGCGGCCGCCCCGTCACCGAGGCCGTCGACGAACTCCGCCGCTGCGCCGGCAGCCAGTTCGACCCGGCCATGGTCGCCGCCCTCGTCTCCGCCGTCGACGAGCACGGCTGGCAGCCCGAACCGCCCCCGCCCGGCGGCTGGGACGGCGAGGTGCCCGACATCCCGCTCGGTGTCCCGGAACCCTCCCCGCGGGTGCCCGCCCCGGGCCACCGCATCCCCACCGGCGGGTCCTCGTGAGGCTGCGCCCGGGCGGCAGCCGGCTCCGGCCGGCCGCCGTCCACGGCACGGCCGCCCTGCTGCTGGGCGTATCGCTCCTGCACCTCGCGGGCCACGGCGCCGCACAGCCGAGGGTGGCCCTCGCCTTCGGCGCCGTCGTCGCCGCCGGTGAATGGGCCCGCATCACCCTCCCGGGCGACCGCGAGCACGCCCCCGTCGCCACCGCCGCCGCCCTCGCGTACGCCCTGCTCGGCCCGCTCCACGGGCTGCCCACCGCCCACGGCGTCCTGCAGGTCGTCGCCGTCACCGGCCTCGGCACCCTCGTCGGCCTCCTCCCGCTCGCCGTCCCCGCCGTCCGCACCCGCCGCGCCCCCGGCCAGCGCCCGCGCGACGCCCTGCGCGCCGACACCGCCTCCCGGAGGCTGCTCACCGTCGCCTTCGCGGCCCTGCTCTTCCAGCCGCTCTACACCAGCGGGCTGCTCGACCGGGCCCCCCTCACCGGCCCCGCCTACGGCGCCGTCCTCACCGGCGTGGCCGCCCTCACCGCGCTCTGCGACGCCGTCCTCGCCGCCGTCCTGCACCGCGACCGGGCGGGCCTGCGGTTCGCCGCCGCCCTGGAGGACGAGCTGCGCTCCCTGCCCGGGATCGGCTCCGCGATCGTCGCCACCGGCATGCTGGTGAGCCTCCTCGCGGGCGAGGTCGGGCTCTGGGCCCTGCCGGTGTTCTGCACCCCGCTGCTGCTCGCCCAGGCCTCCTTCCGGCGGGCCTCGGCCATCCGGGCCACCACCCGCCAGACCATCGAGGCCCTGGCCCGCGCCACCGAGGTCGCCGGCTACACCCCACCGGGGCATGCCCGCCGGGTCGCGGACACCGCCTGCGCCATCGGCCGCGAACTCGGCCTCGGCACCCGCGACCTCGCCCTCCTGGAGTACGCCGCGCTGATGCACGACATCGGCCAGCTCTCCCTCGTCGAGCCGGTGCCCGGCGGCGCCACCGCGCTGCTCCCCGCGGCCGAGCAGCAGCGCATCGCCCGCCTGGGCAGCGAGGTCATCCTGCGCACCGGCGTGCCGCGCCGGGTCGGCGCCCAGGTCGCCCGGCTCGCCGACCCCTGCCGGCTGCCCGACGGCTCCGCCGACCGCACCCTGCCGCTCGCCGCCCGCATCGTGCGCGTCGCCAACGCCCACGACGACCTCCTCACCGACGCCCTCGCCCACGGCCTCTCCGAGGCCGGCGGCGGCCTCGCGGCCCTGGAGCGCCTGCGCCTCGAACGCGGCCGCTCGTACGACCCCGCGGTGGTCGACGCGTTGGCCAGAGTGGGCAGCGGCGTCCGCGAACCGGAATGAAGCGCCTCGCGGGAAGCGCGGGCCACCACCGGCGTGGTTGGATGCGGTCGTAGCGTGGAACACCGGATGCGGGGCCCCGGACGCCCCGGATCGTTCCCGCTGCAGCAGCCGGCCCCGGAGCAGGTGCTGGGAAGAGGCGGACGACAACGGCAGGGACGGAACGTGAGGATCTTCCACCGCGCACGGCACCGGCCGTCGGCCACCTGGCGGCAGACGACCGACCGCGCCTTCACGCTCATCGGCGACGGCCGCTTCGAGGACGCGGGCGCGCTGCTGGTGATGGCCGCCGACCTGGAGCCCTGGCTCTCCGACTCCTGGTTCAACCTCGCCCTCCTGCACAAGTTCCGCCGCGACTGGGACCAGGCCCGCGCCGCCGGCCTGCGCGCCGTCGCCCTCCTCGACCGCGAGCAGGGCGCCCCGGACTGGTGGAACCTCGGCATCACCGCCACCGCCCTGCAGGACTGGCCGCTCGCCCGCCGCGCCTGGCAGGCGTACGGGCTGCGCCTCCCCGGGGGCGCGGGCGGCCCGGCGGACGGTCCGGTCGACCTCGACCTCGGCACCACCCCGGTGCGGCTCTCCCCGGACGGCGAGTCCGAGGTGGTGTGGGGCCGCAGGCTGGACCCGGCCCGGATCGAGGTGCTCTCCATCCCGCTGCCGTCCTCGGGGCGGCGCTGGGGCGAGGTCGTGCTGCACGACGGCGCCCCGCACGGCGAGCGCGTCGCGGACGGCGTGGCCTACCCCGTCTTCGACGAGATCGAGCTGTGGGCGCCCTCGCCGGTGCCGACCTTCGTCGTGCTGCTGCAGGCGGCCACCGCCGCCGACCGGGACGCCCTGGAGCGGTTCGTCGCCGACGCCGGGTACGCCGCCGAGGACTGGACGGCCTCCGTGCGCCTGCTGTGCCGGGCCTGTTCGGAGAGCCGGATGGCCATCGACGACGGCCACACCGCCCACCACGACCCGCACGACGACGGCGACCCGCTGCACCCCGGCCACCTGAGCCACCTCAGCCAGGGCAGCGCGGGCAGCGCCTGGCTGGTGGAGCGCGAGTGCGGCATCGCCGCGCCCTCCGGGCTCGTCCGCACCCTGCTCGACCGGTGGGTCGCGGCCTCCCCGGCGACCCGCGCCTACCGTGACCTCGAAGAGGTCTGCTGACCCCGAGGGTAAGGGCCGGCGCACCGTGCGGAGCCGTACCCTTGAGCGGTACACCCGGACGGATCCACGGAAGCGGAAGACAAGCGATGGCCGACGAGCACGCGCACGACCACGACCACGACCACGAGCAGGACGGGAGCCCGGTGCAGAAGGTCGTCGGCGAGCTGCCCGAACCCGGCAGGGGATCGGCCCGGCCGATCACCGTGTTCGGCAACCCGGTGCTGCACCGTGAGGTCGCCACCGTGACCGCGTTCGACGGCGAACTCGCCGCCCTCATCGACGACATGTTCGCCTCGATGTACGCCGCCGACGGGGTCGGCCTGGCCGCCAACCAGATCGGCGTCGACCTGAAGGTCTTCGTGTACGACTGCCCCGACGACGAGGGCGTGCGGCACGTCGGACACGTCGTCAACCCGGTGCTGGTGGACCTTCCGGCGGGCCGCCGCGTCCTCGACGACTCCGCCGAGGGCTGCCTCTCCGTGCCCACCGCCTACATGGACCTCGCCCGCCCGGACTTCGCGGCCGTCACCGGCCAGGACAAGGACGGCAAGGCGATCAGCGTCGAGGGCACCGGTTTCTTCGCCCGCTGCCTCCAGCACGAGACCGACCACCTGTACGGCTACCTCTACGTCGACCGGCTCTCCAAGCGTGACCGCAAGGACGCGCTGCGGCAGATGGCCGAGGGCACCCCGCGCTACGCGACCGTGCCGAACGACTGACGCGCGCCCGCGCACGGAGGGCCGCTCCCCAAGCTGGGGGAGCGGCCCTCCGTGCGCGGCAGGTGCGCCGGCGGCGGGATCCGCAGGCGCGGGGTGCGCTAGAAGTCGTCGTCGAAGGAGACCGAGCCCTCGACGGCGACCTGGTACGCGGAGACCCGGCGCTCGAAGAAGTTGGTCAGCTCCTGGACGTTCTGCAGCTCCATGAACCCGAACGGGTTGGTGGAGCCGTAGCGGACCGGCAGGCCGAGGCGGGCGAGCCGCTGGTCGGCGACGGCCTCCAGGTACTGGCGCATGGAGGCGGTGTTCATGCCGGGCAGGCCGTCGCCGCACAGGTCCTGCGCGAACTGGAGCTCGGCCTCGACGGCCTCCTCCATCATCGTGGTGACCTGCTTCGCCAGCTCGTCGTCGAAGAGGTCGGGCTCCTCGTCGCGGACGGTGTCGACCACCGACATGGCGAAGTCCATGTGCATGGACTCGTCGCGGAACACCCAGTTGGTGCCGGTCGCCAGGCCGTGCAGCAGGCCGCGGCTGCGGAACCAGTACACGTACGCGAAGGCGCCGTAGAAGAACAGGCCCTCCACGCAGGCCGCGAAGCAGATCAGGTTGAGCAGGAACGCCCGGCGGTCGTCCTTGGTCTGCAGCGAGTCGAGGTGGTCGACCGCGTTCATGTACCTGAAGCAGAACTGCGCCTTCTGGTGGATGGAGGGGATGTTCTCCACCGCCGAGAAGGCCGCCGCGCGGTCGTCCGGGTCGGGCAGGTAGGTGTCGAGCAGCGTCAGGTAGAACTGGACGTGCACGGCCTCCTCGAACAGCTGCCGCGACAGGTAGAGCCGGGCCTCGGGGGAGTTGATGTGCTTGTAGAGGCTCAGCACCACGTTGTTGGAGACGATCGAGTCGCCGGTCGCGAAGAAGGCGACCAGCCGGCCGATCATGTGCCGCTCGCCCTCGCTGAGCTTGGCGAGGTCGGCGACGTCGGAGTGCAGGTCCACCTCCTCCACCGTCCAGGTGTTCTTGATGGCGTCCCGGTAGCGGTCGTAGAACGACGGGTACCGCATCGGACGCAGCGTCAGCTCGAAGCCCGGGTCGAGCAGCATCTTCTGACGGTCGGCGTCGGTCGGGGTGGTCACTGGCAGGCCTCGCAGGACTCGGGGTTCTCCAGGGAGCAGGCGATGGCGTCCTGCTCCTCCTGGCTCATGGTCGGGGCCGGCACGGCCACCGGTGCGGCGGTGGTGGCGGCGCGGGCGCCGGTGGCGGCCTGCGCGATGCGGGTGGCCGGGCGCGACCGCAGGTAGTACGTGGTCTTGAGGCCGACCTTCCACGCGTACGCGTACATCGAGCTGAGCTTGCCGATGGTGGGCGCCGCCAGGAAGAGGTTCAGCGACTGGCTCTGGTCGATGTACGGCATGCGGGCCGCGGCCAGGTCGATGAGCGCGCGCTGCGGCAGCTCCCAGGCCGTGCGGTAGAGCGAACGGACCTCGGCCGGCAGCCAGTTGAGCTCCTGCACGGAGCCGTTGGACTCGCGCAGGGCGTCCCGGGTCTGCTGGTCCCAGACGCCGAGCGCCTTCAGCTCCCGCACCAGGTACGGGTTGACCTGGAGGAACTCGCCGGAGAGGGTCTCGCGCTTGAAGAGGTTCGACACCTGCGGCTCGATGCACTCGTACACGCCGGCGATCGAGGCGATCGTCGCGGTCGGCGCGATCGCCAGCAGCAGCGAGTTGCGCAGGCCGGTCGCGGCGATGCGGGTGCGCAGCGCCTCCCAGCGCTCCGTCCACCGCGGGGTGGCCGAGCCGAAGTGGTCGATGTGCAGCTCGCCGCGGGCGGCGCGGGTCTCGCCGTACGCCTCGTGGCGGCCGAACTGCTCGGCGAGGTCCGCGGAGCGCTCGTACGCGGTGAGCATGATGCGCTCGGAGATCAGGGTGGAGAGGGCCGCCGCCTCGGCGGAGTCGAAGTCGATCCGCAGCTGGAAGAAGACGTCCTGCAGGCCCATGATGCCCAGGCCGACGGGCCGCCAGCGGGAGTTGGAGGTGCCGGCCTCGGTGGTCGGGTAGAAGTTGATGTCGATGACCCGGTCGAGGAAGGTCACCGCGGTGCGCACGGTGGCGTCCAGGCGGTCCCAGTCCATCGCGTTCAGCAGGTCGGCGGCGGTGGCGCCGGGGGCGACGTGCGCGCCCAGGTTGACCGAGCCGAGGTTGCAGACGGCCGTCTCGGAGTCGTCGGTGACCTCCAGGATCTCCGTGCACAGGTTGGACGAGTGCACGGTGCGGCCGGGCAGCGCGGTCTGGTTGGCGGCCCGGTTGGAGGCGTCCTTGAAGGTCATCCAGCCGTTGCCGGTCTGCGCCAGGGTGCGCATCATCCGGGCGTACAGGGTCTGCGCGGGGATGGTGCGCACCGCCTTGCCCGCCTGCTCGGCCTTGCGGTACGCCTCGTCGAAGTCGGCGCCCCACAGGTCGACGAGCTCCGGCACGTCGGCGGGGGAGAAGAGCGACCAGTCGGCGTCCGCGTTGACCCGGCGCATGAACTCGTCCGGGATCCAGTGCGCCAGGTTGAGGTTGTGCGTCCGGCGGGCCTCCTCGCCGGTGCTGTCGCGGAGCTCCAGGAACTCCTCGATGTCGGCGTGCCAGGTCTCCAGGTAGACGCAGGCGGCGCCCTTGCGCCGGCCGCCCTGGTTGACCGCGGCCACGGAGGAGTCCAGGGTGCGCAGGAACGGCACGATGCCGTTGGACTGGCCGTTGGTGCCGCGGATCAGGCTGCCGCGCGAACGGATCCGCGAGTACGACAGGCCGATGCCGCCGGCGTGCTTGGAGAGCCGGGCGATCTGCGCGTACCGGTCGTAGATCGAGTCGAGGTTGTCGAGCGGCGAGTCCAGCAGGTAGCAGGACGACATCTGCGGGTGCCTGGTGCCGGAGTTGAAGAGCGTCGGCGAGGACGTCAGGTACTCCAGGCGGCTCATCAGCCGGTACAGCTCGGCGACCTCGGCCACCGACTGCGCGGTGTCGCCGACCGCGAGGCCCGCGGCGACGCGCAGCAGGAAGTGCTGCGGGGTCTCGACGACCTTGCGGGTGATCGGGTGGCGCAGCAGGTAGCGGGACTGCACGGTGCGCAGGCCGAAGTACTCGAAGCGGTCGTCGCCCTGCCGGTCGATCAGGGCGTCGAAGGCGGCGGCGTGCTTCGCGACGAAGGCGGCCGTGGTGTCGCCGATCAGGCCCTCGGCGTGGCCGACGGCGACCGAGGCGGCGAAGGACACCGCGCCCTGCGAGACGGCCTCGTCCTGGATCTCCAGGGCGAGCAGCCGGGAGGCGAGCTTCGAGTACTGCGGGTCCTCGGCGATCATCGACGCGGCGGCCTCCACGGCCAGCCCGCGCAGCTCGGCGAAGTCCGAACCGGCGTGGCGGCCGCGCAGCGCGGCGGCGGCGACGTGGCCGGGGTCCACCTGGGGGAGATCGGTGCTGCGGTCGGTGAGCAGCCGGAGCAGAGCAGCACCGGGGTCGGGCCGGTCGGATCCGGCAGATCCCTGGGAGGGCAGGGTGACTGAGGCAGCGACGGTCAAGGCGCACTCTCTCCTGTGGCGGCAGCGGACGGCGGCGTTGCCCGGACCGCGCGTGGCAGGGGAGGACGGCACGCCGGACCGCGAAGGGGCGTGCGTCGTCTACCCGGCCCACCCGCGTGGCCTGGACGGTACTGCTGTGCTTCAAGGCATCTGCGGGGAAGCCGTGTGGCACACCGTCGGCAGGTCCTCGGACTGTGCGGTCCCCGGCGTCGCGGGCCGCTCACCGTTGCGGGGCAGTCCCGGACTTCCACCGGATTCCCCTGCGTCGACAGCGAGAGTGAGCATACATGTAGTGGTCGCTCGTTGATGTGCCCCCATATCTTGTGCACGTTACGTGTCGTCCTGATGGCGCCCGGCCGCGACGGCACAACGGAGGCCCGCCCGTGCGGACACGCTGCGTGTCCGCCGGACGGGCCGGGCCCAGCCGTCAGAAGGTCAGTGAGTACACCATCAGCGGCCCGAGGCCCGGCCGGGGCGACCAGTCGCGGTCCGGGCTGCGGCGGAAGCCGAGCCGCTCGTAGAGGCGGTGGGCGGCGGACATGTCCGCCATCGTGGAGAAGGCCATGCCGGCGAGTCCGAGCGCGCGGCTGCGGTCCACCGCCGCCGTGACGAGCGCCGCCCCGACGCCCCGGCCGCGGGCGGACGGGGCGACGGCGAGCATCCGGATCTCCCCCTCGTGCGGCCCGGCGACGTCCGCCCAGGGGGTGCCGCCGGGGGCGAAGGTCACGCTGCCGAGGACACGCCCGTCCGCCGGGTCGACGGCGACGAGGAGCTCGGCCTCCTCGCTGCGGGGACGGGCGTCACGGAGGCGGGCCGCGTAGGCGCTGCCGGGCGCGGTGTGGCCGCCGGCGACGAAGGCCTCGACCGTGACGGTTCCGGCCCCTGCGAGGTCCTCGGCGAGGGCCCGGCGGATGACGATGTCCATCCGTCCAGTCTGCCGCCGCCGGGGACGCCGGGACCGGCCGGGGTGTCGTGCAGGCGGCCGGGGAGGTCCGGGTCGGCCGGGTACCCGCCGGGACGGTGCCAGTTGTCGCGCCCCTGGCGGGAGTTCCGGTCGACGTCGCGGCCGACGAGGGCGCCGATCAGGCCGAAGCCGCCGATGACGGAGAGGAGGACGGTCGCGTCGGTGAGCATCGAGGAGGTCATGTCCCCACTCTGGCCGGGTGCCGCGGCACCGACGAGTGGCAGGAAAGACCACTTGCATCGAAATCCTGCCAGCGCCATGCTGGAGCCATGCTGAAGAACGTCGTCGCCGTCGTGCTGGAGGACGTCCACCCCTTCGAACTCGGCGTGGCCTGCGAGGTGTTCGGACTCGACCGGGCCGAGGAAGGCCTGCCCGTCTACGAATTCGGCCTCGTCTCCGACACCCCCGGGCCCAAGCGCACCCACGCGGGCTTCTCCGTCGACGTCCCGTACGGCCCCGAACGCCTCGCCGGCGCCGACCTCGTCGTGCTCACCGCCACCGGCCTGCGCGACACCTACCCGCCCGTGCTGGTCGACGCCCTGCGCGCCGCCGTCGACGGCGGCGCCCGGGCCCTCTCCATCTGCAGCGGCAGCTTCCTCCTCGGCGCCGCCGGCCTCCTCGACGGCCGCCGCTCCACCACCCACTGGAGGCACGCCGCCGAGATGGCCCGCCGCTTCCCCCTCACCACCGTCGAACCCGACGTCCTCTACGTCGACGAGGACCCGGTGATCACCTCCGCGGGCACCGCCGCCGGCATCGACGCCTGCCTCCACCTCGTGCGCAAGCTGCAGGGCGCCGAGGTCGCCCGCGCGATCGCCCGCCGGATGGTCGTCGCCCCGCACCGGGAGGGCGGACAGGCGCAGTTCATCAGCCGGCCGCTGCCCGAACCGGGGGTCGACTCCCTCACCGGCGTCCTCGACCGGATGCGCCGCCACCTCGACCAGGACGCCACCGTCGACAGCCTCGCCGCCCTCGCCCACATGTCGCCCCGCACCTTCGCCCGCCGCTTCCGGCAGGAGACCGGCACCACCCCGCACCGCTGGCTGACCGGCCAGCGCATCCTCCTCGCCCAGCGGCTGCTGGAGGGCACCGACGAACCCGTCGACGCGGTCGCCGCCCGCTGCGGCTTCGGCAACGCGGCCACCCTGCGCCACCACTTCGGCCGCCGGCTCGGCACCACACCGCAGGCGTACCGGCGGGCGTTCGCCGGGCCCGCCGGCACGCCGGACGCCCGGCAGGAGGTGCCCCTGCCGGGCGTCTGACCGCCGCGGAGGGCCGCTCAGCGGCCGACCGCCGCCGCCCCGGCCCGGGCGAACTGCTCGTCCAGGTCGCCGCTCGGCGCACCCGCCACGCCGATCCCCGCCACCGGTGCGCCCTGCACCTGCACGGGGGCGCCGCCGGCCAGGAACAGCGTGCCCGGGATGTCCTTCAGGTTCGGGGCCTGCGCGAGCCGCCCGGCCAGCTCCGAGGTCGGCGCGTTCCACGACACCGCCGTGAACGCCTTGCGCACCGCGGACTCCGGCGACTGCGGGCCCGCGCCGTCACCGCGCAGCGTGACCACGGTGGTGCCGTTGCGGTCGACCACCGCCACCGACACCCGCTGCCCGGCCTTCTCCGCCGCGTGCAGCGCCGCCTGGGCGGCCCGGGTCGCCGCGTCCACCGACAGGTGCGAGGAGGTGACCACGTTCCGGCCGTCCACCGCGACCGCCGCCGGGGCCCCGCCGCCCGCCGCCGCGCCGCCCGCCGTGTCCGCGCTCGCCGACACCGCACCGAACGTGCCCGCACCGAGCGCCGCCACCGCCACCGCACCGCCGAGCACCCGGGCCCTCACCGACGTCTTCCGCATGGTTCCGCTCCTCCTGCGATCACCGGCGGGGCCCGTACGGCCACCGCCACACCCCGATCCTCCGGCCGCCGCAGGCCCCGCCGGGTCGTCCCCCGGGCCCGCTTCCGCAGGCATCATGGACGACAGGGGGGTCGGCCGATCGGATGATGCGCGGCCGCCCGGGACGGGTGAGGATCGCCACGACGCACGAGAGACGGAGCAGGTCGCAGCAGATGGATCGGACCCCCGAGGCCCCCCGGACCCCCCAGGCCCTCCGGCCCCCGACGCCCGCACCCGGCGCCGGCGCCGGCACCCCGGACGCCCGCTGGCTCCCCGCCGTCCTCGACTCGGCCTTCCTGCTGCTGCTCGCCGCCGCCCTCACCCGCTACCTCACCCACCACCCCGGCAACCCCGCGGCCCCCTGGGTGACCGGCCTCGGCGCGGCGCTGGCCGCCGCCCAGCTCACCGGCCCCCGGCTGCGCAGCCGCCCGGCCGCCCGGGCCGCCCTCGGCCTGGTGGTCGCCCTGTGGGTGGTGCTCGTGCTGCTGGCCCCGAGCTTCGCCTGGTGCGCCGTACCGCTCGTGTACACCGTGCTGCGCACCCTGCCCGCACGGGCCGCGCTGCCGCTGGTCGGCGCGCTCACCGTGCTGGTGGCGGTCGGCCAGGCCCGCCTCCCCGGACCGGCCGACGCCACCCTGCTGCTCCTGCCGCCCGCCGTCGCGGTGCTGGCCACCGCGGTGTTCCTGTCGATGCAGCGGCAGACCGAGCGGCAGCGGGCGCTGCTCGACGACCTCGTCCGCACCCGGCGCGACCTCGCCTCCACCGAACGCCGCGAGGGCACGCTCGCCGAGCGCGGCCGGCTCGCCGCGGAGATCCACGACACCCTCGCCCAGGGCCTGTCCAGCCAGCAGATGCTGCTGCAGGCCGCCGACCGCACGTGGGACACCGACCCGGCCACCGCCCGCGGGCACGTCCGGACGGCCGCCGCCGTCGCCGCCCGCAACCTGGCCGAGGCGCGCCGCTTCGTCCACGACCTCGCCCCGGCGGAGCTCGCCGACGGCGGGGGCCTCGACCGGGCGCTGCTCGCGCTCGCCGAGCGCGAGCGGGCCGAGACCGGGCTGCCCGTCCGCCTGCACGTCGACGGCGAGCCCGCGCCGCTGCCGCCCGCCGCGCAGGCCGCCCTCCTGCGGATCGCGCAGGGTGCCCTGGCGAACGTCCGGGAGCACGCGGACGCCTCGGCGGCCGTGCTCACGCTCTCCTACCTGGGCGACCAGGCGGTGCTGGACATCGCCGACGACGGCCGCGGCATCCCGCCCGCCGTACGGCCGGAGGCCCGGCGCGGGCACGGACTGCGGGCCATGCACGCCCGGCTGCGGCAGCTCGGCGGCACCCTCACCGTCGAGAGCTCCCCGGGCGAGGGCACCGTCGTCTCCGCCGCCGTGCCGGTCGGCCCCGGGCGGGCGGCATGAGCGCGCCCGTCCGGCTGCTGGTCTGCGACGACCACGCCGTCGTCCGCGCCGGCCTGCTCGCGCTGCTCGCCAGCGCGGCCGGCATCGAGGTCGTCGGCGAGGCGGGCAGCGGCGAGGAGGCCGTCGTGCTGGCCGCCCGGCTCCGCCCGCAGGTCGTGCTGATGGACCTCCAGCTCGGCGCGGGCATGGACGGCGTCGAGGCCACCCGGCGGATCACCGCCGGGCCGGACGCGCCGTACGTGCTCGTGCTGACCACCTACGACACCGACGCCGACATCACCCGGGCGATCGACGCCGGCGCGACCGGCTACCTGCTGAAGGCCGAGCGGCCCGAGGAGCTGTTCACCGCCGTGCAGGAGGCCGCGGCGGGCCGCACCGTGCTCTCCCCGCCGGTCGCCTCCCGGGTGATGGCCCAGATGCGCGCCCCGGCCCGCCGGCTCACCGCGCGCGAGCTGGAGATCCTCGGCCGGCTCGCCGAGGGCCTCGGCAACCGGGAGATCGCACGGGCGCTGTTCGTCAGCGAGGCGACGGTGAAGACGCACCTCGGCCGGATCTACGCCAAGCTCGGCGTCGACACCCGCGCGGGCGCGGTGGCGGCGGCGAAGGAGCGCCGCCTGCTGCGGTGAGCTACCCCGGCAGGTGGCCGGTGGCGTTCCAGCCGTCCGCCCGCAGGCGTCCGTCGGCGGCCCGCCAGAGGCTGGCGGAGCAGTTGCCGACGGGTTCGAGGGCCATCAGCTGGGGCTCGGTGAGCCGGTCGAGGACGTGCCGCAGCATCAGCACGGTGCAGTCGTGCGCGACGACCAGCACCGGCCGGCCGGCCTCCTCCTCGGACAGGTCGCGCAGCACGCTGCGCACCCGCAGGGCGACGTCCAGCCAGGACTCGCCGCCGGGCGGCCGGTAGTAGAGCTCGCCCATCCGGCGGCGCCGGGCGGCCTCCGCCGGGTGCTCCTTCTCGATGGCGGCCCGGGTGAGCATCTCCAGCACGCCGAGCTCCCGGTCGCGCAGCCGCTCGTCGTGGCGCACGGGCAGGCCGACGGGTACGGCGCCGAGCCCGGAGGCCTGGGCGAGGGCGATCCGGGCGGTCTCGACCGTGCGGACGTACGGGGAGCACCACACGGCGCGCGGGCGGTCGGCGGGCGGCAGTTCGGCCCACCAGCGGCCGAGCGCCTGGGCCTGCGTCTGGCCGTGCATGGTGAGCGGGATGTCGGCGTCGCGGCTGGTGATCGGCACGCTCAGCGCGCCGCTCTCGTCGGCCCGCCGGAACTCGACGTTGGCGACGGACTCGCCGTGCCGGGTGGCGATCAGGACGGACGGGAGCGGGCGCCCTCCGTCGCGTTCGGTGCGGTGTCCGTTCAGGATGGTGCCGGCCTCGGCCATCGGCGTCTCCCCGTCTGCGTCGTCGTTCCGCGCCGTCGCGCCGGCGCTGTGGCGGCGCCCCCGGGTGGTGGGGGTGGCGCGCCCGTGGGGAGCCGCGCCCGACGCGGTGCCCGCGCCGCCTCCTCCAGTGTTGTCGGAGGTGGCGGCGCGAGCACAGGGCGCACGAGGGGCGACCCGGTGCGCCGTCTCGCACGGCGCGCCCGTGGCCGGGCCGCCCTGCGGTCAGTGCGCCGTCGCGGGCTGCGGGGCGGTGTCCACGGCCGTGTCGCCGGCGTCCGCGGTGTAGTCGGTGCGGACGGTCTCGTCGGCGCCCTCGGGGGCCTTGAGGGACTTCAGGACGAGCGTGAGGACGACGGCGACCGCGAGGTTCAGCACGAAGGCGGTGAGGCCGATGTAGCCGATCTCGCCGATCCACGGGATCTCGTGCGAGCTGCCGCCGAAGTGCTTGGTGGCGGCGGACTTGATGCCGTACGCCGTCCAGGTGCCGTAGCCCATGCCGACGGCCCAGCCCGCGAGCAGCGCCCAGCGGTGGAACCAGCGGGTGAAGAGGCCGCCGACGATGGTGACGAAGGTCTGCAGGATCCACAGGCCGCCGAGGAGCTGCAGGTTGATCGCGAACTGCTTGTCCATCGTGAGGACGAAGGCCAGCGCGCCGACCTTCACCAGCAGCGAGGCGATCTTGGCGACCCGGGTCTCGTCCGCCGGGGTGGCCCCGGGCTTGAGGAACTCCTTGTAGATGTTGCGGGTGAAGAGGTTGGCCGCGGCGATCGACATGATCGCGGCGGGCACCAGGGCGCCGATGCCGATCGCCGCGAAGGCGACGCCGGTGAACCAGTCCGGGAACATGTTCTCGAAGAGCTGCGGCACCGAGAGCTGCGCGTTGAAGCCCTTCACGCCCTTGCCGACCCCGGCCGCGATGGCCATGAAGCCGAGCAGCGCGAGCAGGCCCAGCATCAGCGAGTACGCCGGCATGATCGCCATGTTGCGTCGCACCGTGTTGCGGGACTTCGAGGCCAGCACGCCGGTCACCGAGTGCGGGTACATGAACAGCGCCAGCGCCGAGCCGAGGGCGAGCGTGGCGTACGTCCAGTGCGCGCTCGGGCCGAGCACCAGCGAGCCGGACGGCTTGCCGGTCGCCGGGTTGACCGTCGAGAACTTCTGCGCGGCCGCGTCGAAGATGTGCCCGTAGCCGCCGAGCCGCATCGGGATGTAGATCACCGCGACGATGATCACGATGTAGACCAGGGTGTCCTTGACGAAGGCGATCAGCGCGGGCGCCCGCAGCCCCGACGAGTACGTGTACGCGGCGAGCACCGCGAACGCCAGGAACAGCGGCAGGTCCTTCATGAACCAGTTGCCCGAGCCGCCGACGCCCAGCACGTCCAGCACCGCCTGGATGCCGACCAGCTGCAGCGCGATGTACGGCATGGTCGCCAGGATGCCGGTCAGCGCGACCACCAGCGACAGCGACTTCGAGCCGTACCGCCCGCGCACGAAGTCCGCCGGGGTGACGTACCCGTGCACCCGCGAGACCGACCACAGCCGCGGCAGGAACAGGAACACCAGCGGGTAGGCGATGATCGTGTACGGCACCGCGAAGAAGCCCGCCGCGCCCGTGCCGTAGATCGCCGCGGGGACGGCCACGAAGGTGTAGGCCGTGTACAGGTCGCCGCCCAGCAGGAACCAGGTGACCCAGGTGCCGAAGCTGCGGCCGCCCAGGCCCCACTCGTCGAGGTGCAGGGCGTCGTCCGCCCGGCGCCAGCGGGAGGCGAGGAAGCCCATCACGCTGACGAGGGCGAAGAAGAGCAGGAAGACGGTCAGCGCGGTGACGTTGATGCCGGTGTGCATCACTGCTCACCCGCCGTGCGCGCGGCCTTGCGGGCCTTCTCGTCGCGGTTGATCAGGAGGTAGGCAGCGACCGTGAAGAGCGCCGACACCGGCACCCACATCAGCTGGTACCAGTAGAAGAACGGCACCCCGCCGAGCTCCGGGTCGGCCTTGGTGTACGAGGACACCCAGAGCATGACCACCACGGGCACGGCGAGGCAGAGTCCGGCCAGCACCCGGGCGGGCGTGACCGCGGGCAGGACGCCCGGGGGATTTTCCGACGACATTGAACGGCTCCGGCTGAAGAGGTGTCACCTCTGCGGCGCCGCAGCGCACATCGCTGTGCGCCCGCCGAGCAGCACCCTGGGTGATCGACAGGACGCAGCGAAATTTAGGGCACGGCGTGACCTGTGTCACTACGTGCGGGCGAAGTTTCGCCATGTCCGATCAGACCGGGCGCAGGATCCTCACGCCGGGCGCTGCAGGCGGGTGATGAACTTGTACCGGTCGCCGCGGTAGATCGAGCGGACCCACTCCACCGGTGCGCCCTCGGCGTCGAACGAGTGCCGGGAGAGCTGCAGCATCGGCAGCCCCAGGTCGGAGCCGAGCAGGCCGGCCTCGCGCGGGTTCGCCAGGGTGGTCTCGATGGTCTCCTCGGCCTCGGCCACGGTGACGCCGTACACCTCGCGCAGCGCGGTGTAGAGCGAGTTGTGCTTGACGAGGTTGCGGCGGAGCGCCGGGAAGCGCTTCGCGGAGAGGTGCGCGACCTCGATCGCCATCGGGTCGCCGTTGGCCAGGCGCAGGCGCTCGATCTGCAGCACCCGGCTGCCCGGCTTGATGTCGAGCAGCGGCGCGAGCCGGTCGTCGGCGCTGATGTAGCCGACCTCGATGAGGCGGGAGGTCGGCTCCAGGCCCTGCGCGCGCATGTCCTCGGTGTACGAGGTGAGCTGGAGGGCCTGCGCGACCTTCGGCTTGGCGACGAACGTGCCCTTGCCCTGGATGCGCTCCAGACGGCCCTCGACGACCAGCTCCTGCAGGGCCTGCCGGACGGTGGTGCGCGAGGTGTCGAACTGGGCGGCGAGCGCCCGCTCCGGCGGCACGGGCGTGCCGGCGGGCTGCGTCTCGGTCAGCTGCAGCAGGTGGCGCTTGAGCCCGTAGTACTTCGGCACGCGCGCAGCCGTGCCGGCTGCCGCCGTGGACTGCGCCGGCACCGAGGTGCCTTCCGGGAGGGCCGCCGTGCCCCTGTCGCCGCTCATGGCCGCTCTCACTCCTCGCCCTGCAGCCGTCACCGGCTCCTCCGTCGTTGTATCAGCACATGGTTGCACGCGTGGGCCGCCGGAGGGGAGCTCCGGCGGCCCCGGTCCCGTCCTGCGGCCGGTCCCGTCCTTCGGGGCGTCAGGCGGACGCCGCGCCCAGGGCGAGGCCGGCCAGCGCCTCGGCGGCGGCGACGCCGCAGACGCGGGCCCCGCCGTGGGTGGCCAGCACGGTCACGCCGGGGGCGCCGAAGGCGTCGGCGAGGTCGTGGGTCGTGCCGATCTCCACCACGACGGCGTCGGGCCGGGCGGCGGTCAGGGCGCGGGCCGCGCGCAGCATCCACGGGTGCCGGTGGACGTCGCGGACGACGATCACGAGCGGCCGGTTGACCGCGGCGCCGAGCACCGGCCGTACGTCGACGTCGGCCCCCTCGGCGGCGACCGCCACGTGCAGCAGGCCGGAGCCCTCCATGCGGGTGGCGGGGGCGCCGACCCGGGTGTGGGTGGTGCCGGGGACGAGCTCGGCGAGCGGGCCGGAGACGCCCCACGGGGTCTGGTCGCCGACGGCGATGTTCGCGCCCGGGGAGAACTCCACGACGTGCGGCACGCCGTTCACGGGCCGCAGCTCGCCGTGGATGCGCAGGGCGCGGCGGGCGGCGGTGAGGCCGATGCCGGGCTCGGCGTGCGCGCCGGCCTGGGCGCGGCGCTCGGCCGCGGACCAGCGGGCGACCGCGCGGTTGCGCTCGGCGGCCTCGTGCAGGCGCTCGGCGGACAGGCGGCCCTCGCGGACGGCCCAGACGAGGGCGTCGCGCAGGTAGAGGAAGGCGGCCTCGTCGTCCAGGCCGCCGCCGACGCAGATGGTGTCGGCGCCGGCCGCGACGGCCTTCACCGAGCCGGCGGCGACGCCGTGGGTGCCGGAGATGGCGCCCATCTCGATGCCGTCGGTGACGATCAGGCCGCGGTAGCCCAGCTCCTCGCGGAGCAGGCCGGTGAGGATCTCGCGCGACATGGTGGCGGGCAGCCGCTCGTCGTACGCGGGGAAGAGGATGTGCGCCGTCATGATCGACTTCACGCCGGCCGCGATGGCGGCGCGGAAGGGCTTGAGGTGCTCCTGCACCTGCTCGGGCGTGAGGTCGATCCGGGGCAGGCCGAGGTGGGAGTCGCCGGAGGTGTCGCCGTGGCCGGGGAAGTGCTTGGCGCAGGCGGCGACGCCGGCGGACTGCAGGCCGCGGACGTAGGCGGCGGTGTGCCGGGCGGCGAGGTCGCCGTCGGCGCCGAAGGAGCGCACCCCGATCACCGGGTTGTCCGGGTTGGAGTTGACGTCGGCGTCCGGCGCGTAGTCGAGGTTGACGCCGACCGAGGAGAGGTCGAGGCCGATGGAGCGGGCGACGCGCTCGGTGAGGTCGGTGTCGTCGACCTCACCGAGGGCGAGGTTGCCCGGGTAGGAGGAGCCGCTCGCCACTTCGAGGCGGGTGACGTCGCCGCCCTCCTCGTCGGTGGCCACGAGCAGGTCGCCGTTGAGGGCGTACATCTCCCCGGTCAGCGCCGCGACCTGCTGCGGGGTACGGATGTTGCGGCCGAACAGCGCGACGCCGCCCAGCTCGCCCGAGCCCAGTCTGCGGCGCAGCCACTCGGGGGTGGTGAGCCCGACGAAGCCCGGCTGGAGCACCGCACCGGCGTCCGTGAGCAGTTCGACGCTTTCCGTACCGGGAGTCGCCATGGTTCCTTCCCTGGGTGGGTGGTGTGCGGGGAGTGCGGGGGGCGAGGGACTAGCCCTTGACCGCACCGGCGGTGAGGCCCGCCGACACCTTCTTCTGGAAGATCACGAAGAGCAGGATCACGGGCAGCGACACCATGAGGGCGCCGGCCATCTGCGAGCCGTAGTCCGCGCCGCGGGTGGGCGTGGTGGCGTAGAAGGTGAGCCAGATCATCGAGGTCTTCTGGCCGCCGGTGGAGAGCAGCACGTTGGCGACGATGAACTCGTTCCAGGCCTGGATCCAGCTGTAGACGCCGGTGGTGACGAGGCCCGGGAGGGTGAGCGGCAGGATGACCCGGAAGAAGGCGCCCCACTGCGTGCAGCCGTCGACCATGGCGGCCTCGTCGAGCTCGGCCGGGATGTTGACGATGAAGGAGCGCAGCGTCCAGATCACGTACGGCACGGTGAAGACCAGGTAGGCCAGCATCACGCCGAAGAGCGTGCCGGTCATGCCGGCGTTGTTCATCACGACGAAGAGCGGCACGATGATCGCCAGCAGCGGCACCATCTGGACGACCAGCATGCTGACGATGAAGAAGCTGCGGCCGCGGAAGTTGAACCGGGCGACGGCGACGGCGGCGAGGAAGCCGACGACCAGGCCGAGCAGCACCGCGCCGACCGTGATGATCACGGTGTTCTGCAGGGCCGGCAGGAAGTCCGCGTCGTCGAAGATCGTGGTGTAGCTGTCGAACGAGAAGGAGCTCGGCCAGAAGGTCGGGTCCTTGGCGATCAGGTCCTTGTTCGTCTTGAACGTGGTGATGATCATCCAGTAGATCGGGAAGCCCATCACCACGGCGAAGCCGAGGCCGAGGGTGTTCCAGAACGCCGTCATGCCGCGGCTGCGGCCGGTGACACGGGCCTTGGCCCGGACCTTGGGGGCGGCGGCGGGGGCCTGGGCCTGTACGTCGAGGGTCGCGGTCATCGGTCCTGGGCTCCGATCTTGAGCATCTGGCGGATGTAGAAGACCAGCACCGCCAGCATGAGGAGGATCATGACGATCGAGATCACCGAGCTGTCGCTGTAGTGCGAGGCGACGATGCCCTTCTGGTACAGGTAGGTGCCGATCGTCCAGTAGCCCGGCTCCGGGGAGGTGTTGCGCAGCGAGAAGATCTGCGCGAAGACCTGGAAGTCCCAGATGAAGCTGAGCGCGGCGCTGATCATCAGGAACGGCTTGATGACCGGGACGACCACGTGCCGGAACGCCTGGAAGGGGCCGGCCCCGTCGAGGGTGGCGGCCTCCAGGAGCTCCTTCGGCACCTGGGTGAGCGCGGCGTTGAGGCCGAGCACCAGGAACGGCAGCGCGCCCCAGATGATGACGGCCGCGCCGACCACGTACAGGCCGACCGTGGGGTCCGCGAACCAGTCGTAGTGCTTGGTCTTCTCGTCGCCGGTGAAGAGGAAGCCGATGTAGTCGACCACGCCGCCGTTGGAGGCGAAGAGCCAGCGGAAGACGGTGCCGGTGACGAGCGCGGGGATGGCCCAGACGAACATCATCACGGTGATGCAGATGATCTTCACCCAGCCGGAGACCCGGTTGAGCAGCAGGGCGAAGAGCATGCCCAGCACCATCGAGAGGACCACCAGCTCCACCGTGAAGTACACGGACCGGAGCACGACCTCCCAGAACTGGTCGTCGCCGAACATCTTGGTGTAGCCGTCGAACCCGATGTACTTCGCGAGCGCCGGGTTGACCAGGTACGCGTACCGGTTGATGTTCAGGAACGACAGGTCGAACAGCTTGTACAGCGGGTACGCCAGCACGCCCACCAGGGCCACGGCGGCCGGCAGGATCATCGCGTACGGGATGTAGTGGCCCGCGGCCAGGAAGCCGCTGCGCTGCGGCTCCCGCGCGGGGGCGGGCCCGGACGTCTCGGACCGGGGCACGGTCTCGTTGGTGGTCACACTCATCAGGGTCCTTCCCGGGCCCGCGGAACTGGTCGCTACCTGGCGCAGGGGTGGGCAGCCCGCATCTGTCGCGGACTGCCCACCCCCTGCCCTCAGTGCCGGCCGTCGGGACGGGTCGTCCCGGGCCTGCGGTCAGTCACGTCAGCCGTTCAGGTCCTTCACCACGGTCTCCTCGACCTTCTTGAGCTCGGTGGCCGGGTCGCCGCCGGCGGCGATCGCACCGAAGGCGGTCTTCAGCGCGGTCTCGTCGGCACCGGACCACAGCGGCGAGTTCGGGATGAACCAGGTCAGGCCCTCGGCGGCGTCACCGGTGGCCTTGTTGGCCGGCGCGGCGGCCTTGTAGGCGGCGACCAGGTTCTTGGCGTTCGGGATCGCGAACTTCGCGAGCTCGGTCTGCTGCTTGGTGTTGGTGTAGATCTGCAGGAAGGTCGCGCCCAGGCCCGGGTTGGCGGACTTGGCCGGGACGGCCAGGTCGGAGCCGCCGAGGAAGGCCGGGGTCGGCTGGCCCGCGGCGGTGCCGGGGAGCGCGATGGAGGCGAGCTTGTCCTTCAGGCTCGGGTCACCGGTCTTCGGGTCGGCGACGGAGCCGAGCTCCCAGCCGTTGCCGACGATGGCGGCGATGTTGCCCTTGGCCATCAGGGCGTCCTGGGTGGCCTCGTCGGTGGTGGTGCCGCCGACCGAGAACTCCTTCTGCAGGTCGTTCCAGGTCTTGACGCCCTCGACGAACTTCGGGTCGCTCAGGGTGCCGGTCCACTTGTCGCCGTCGGCCTTGGCGACGATGTTCTTCACGCCGAAGGTGCTGGCGCCGAAGGAGGCGGCGGTGTACCAGTTCTGGCCCGGGAGGTAGAGCGCGGAGAAGCCCGGGGTGGAGGCGTTGGCGGCCTTGACCTTGGTCAGGGCGTCCTTCAGCTCGGCCAGGGTGGTCGGGGCCTGGGTGACGCCGGCCTTCTCGAAGAGGTCCTTGCGGTAGATCAGGACGCGGGCGCCGGCGTAGTACGGGATGGCGTAGGTCTTGGAGCCGTCCGGGGTCTGGCCGGAGGCGGCCAGCGAGTCCAGGTACTTGTCCGAGTTGTCGAACTGGCCCTTGACGCCGGTCAGGTCGACGAAGGAGCCGGCCTCGATGTACTTCGCGGTCTGGGTGTTGCCCAGCTCCAGCGCGTCGGGGGCGTTGCCGGAGAGCAGCGCGGTGTCGAGCTTGGTGGTGTAGTTCGTCCAGGTCTGCCACTGGATGTCGACCTCGGCGCCGGTCTTCTCCGTGAACTCCTTCTTGGCGGCGTCGACGACGGCCGGCCAGCCCTTCTGGGCGTCGTCCATCAGCCAGACGGTGATCTTCTTGCCCTTGCCGTCCGTGCTGAGCGTCGCCTGCTTGGCGTCACCGGAGGACCCGGACGAGGAGCAGGCCGAGGCGACGAGCACAGTGGCAATGGCGGCCACGGCGGCGATCTTGCGGTTCAAACCATCCTCCAGAGGGATGAGCAAGGAATGGGCACCGGGCTGTTGGGCCATGGCCCTGAAGCGACGTGCCTTGGGGGGAGTGTCACCGGTGAACGCGGATGCGGAAGAGCGGGGGTGGAGCGGCAACCGGCCTGGTGGAGTAGACCATTGGTGTAGACCAACTGCCCTGGAGATTGGCACGTACCAAAGAAGACCGTCAAGGGTTCTCGACGGCTCGGTGCACACCGTTATCAACGCTTGACACTGCCGTGCGCTTCTGGTGGCCGGCCGGGCTTGGCCTGGACCATCCAGGGGGCGAAAGCGGCGAATCCCCCAGGAAAGGGCATAGGTGGGCGGTGATCGGCCCCCAGCCCTAACCCAGCCTCAAGTGGGCCTTAAGAGTGCCTTGATGGAGCATGTGGTGAGGGTGTGCTCACTCTTCGCAGTTGCTTGACAACGGGTCTGCAACGACTGGTGCGTACGCACCGGCCCGCCGTTGACTCCCCCAGTGGTCTGGTCCACTCTCGGCGAACTGGTCTGTACCAGAGCGCAGATCGGCCCCGAACCTCCGGAGGAAACGTGAAGCGGCAGTTGACGGCGGCGATCGGCTTGGCGGCCCTGGTGGCCGGTGCAGTGGGATGCAGCAGCGGAGGCACCGCCGGCCAGGACGCCGCAGCCTCTGCCGCTGCCGAGACCGGCACCGTCACCGTCTGGCTGATGGGCGAGGCCCAGACCACCTGGCCCGAACTCGTCCAGCAGGTCAACGACGAGTTCGCCGCCAAGTACCCCAAGGCCGAGCTGCACCTGCGGTACCAGACCTGGAAGGACAAGGTCGGCAACCTGGACGAGGCCCTGAAGGCCAACAGCGCCCCGGACGTCGTCGAACTCGGCAACACCGAGACCATGAAGTACATCCTCAACGGCTCCCTGGCGCCGGTCGACCGCTCCAGCTACGACAACAACGAGACCTGGATCCGCGGCCTCGTCGACACCTGCACCTACCAGGACAAGCTCTTCTGCGTGCCCTACTACGCCGGCGCCCGCGTCGCGCTCTACAACTCGGCCATGTTCAAGGAGGCCACCGGCTCCGAGGCGGTGCCGGCCACCGAGGACGAGCTGCTCTCCGCGCTCGACCGCGTCCAGTCCGACAAGCGCGGCCAGAAGTCCTTCTCGGCCCTCTACCTGCCCGGCCCCTACTGGTACGCCGCGATGTCCTACGTCGCCGCGTACGGCGGCAGCATCGCCCGCTTCGACGACACCGGCCGCTGGCACGGCACGCTGAGCGAGCCGAAGTCCCGGCAGGGCGTCACGCACTTCATCGGCCTGGTGAAGAAGTACAACCACGGCGACCTCAAGGCCGACGAGCTCGACCAGGCCGCGGTGCTGGGCAAGCACCGCACCGCGATGCTCTACGGCAACGGCTGGGAGGTCGCGGGCGCGCTGGAGCCGCTCTCCGGCGACCCGAAGCTCAAGGACGTCCTCAGGGTCACCACGATGCCCGGCCCGAACGGCAAGCCGCTGCCCTCCTTCATCGGCGGCTCCGACCTCGCGGTCACGGCCGGCTCGAAGGTCCAGGACCTCGCCAAGGACTGGGTCCGGATGTTCACCAGCGCCAAGTCGCAGCAGGTGCTCGCCGACAAGGACACCCTGCCGAACAACCTGACGCAGCTCGCCCCGCTGAAGTCCAAGCCCGCCACCGCGGCCGCCGCGAACGCCGTGCCGGACGCGTGGTTCACCCCGGTCGCCCCGGGCTGGGCCGCGATCGAGAAGCAGAAGGTGCTGGTGGAGATGCTCGACGACATCCTCGCCGGCGCCTCGGTGGAGGCCGCGACGACCGCCGCCGACGCCCGCATCGACCAGCTGATCAACAACCCGTCCTGAACCGGCCGCCCGGGCGCCGGAATGTTTTCCGGTGCCCGGGCACCGTAGGATCGACGCGACACACCATTCGCAGCGAGTGTGCGGACTCGCCGCCGTGAGGTCCCCGCCGGGCAGCCGCCCGTCCGGGGTAGAACCATCTCAACGGAGGCACCCCCGATGTCCGACCAGCAGACCGTCTCGTCCGTCCCCGGCAGGATCATGGCGGCGGAGATGGCCGAGCAGCCGGCCGTCCTGCAGCGCATCCTCGACGAGGGCGCGCCGAAGATCCGCGAGATCGCGGCCGAGATCGCCGCCCGCAACCCGCGCTTCGTGCTGCTCACCGCCCGCGGCACCTCCGACAACGCCGCGCTGTACGCCAAGTACCTGATCGAGGTGCTGCTGGGCAAGCCCGCCGGCCTCACCTCGATGTCCACCACCACCGCGTACGGTGCCCGGCCCGACCTCACCGACTGCCTGGTGATCACGGTCAGCCAGTCCGGCGGCTCGCCCGACCTGGTGGCCTCCACCAAGGCGGCGCGCGAGGCCGGTGCGATCACCCTGGCCGTGACCAACAACGCCGGCTCGCCGCTGGCCGAGGTCTCGGAGTTCCACATCGACGTCCTGGCGGGCCCGGAGAAGGCGCTCCCGGCCACCAAGACCTACACCGCCGAGCTGCTCGCGCTGTACCTCTTCGTGGAGGGCCTGCGCGGCGGCGACGGCTCCGCCGCCAAGGACCTGCCGGAGCTCGCCGCGGCCGTCCTCGCCCGCCAGCCCGAGGTCAAGGCCCTGGCGGAGCGGTACCGCTTCGCGCAGCGCCTGGTCATCACCTCGCGCGGCTTCGGCTACCCGACCGCCCGCGAGGCGGCGCTGAAGCTGATGGAGACCACCTACATCCCGGCCTCGCCGTTCTCCGGCGCGGACCTCCTGCACGGCCCGCTGGCCATGGTGGACAACGTCTCGCCGGTCATCGCGATCGTGCCGGACGGCAAGGGCGGGGAGGCCCTGCAGCCGGTGCTGGACCGCCTGCGCGGCCGCGGCGCCGACCTGGTCGTCGTCGGTCAGCAGGCGCAGGTCGAGGCGGCGTCGGCCGGCTTCGCCCTGCCGCCGGGCGTGCCCGAGGAGGTGCAGCCGATCCTGGAGATCCTGCCGCTGCAGCAGCTCGCGTACGAGGTCACCATCGCCCGCGGCCAGGACCCGGACGCCCCGCGCGCCCTGGCGAAGGTCACCGAGACGCACTGACGCGGACGCGAAGGAGCCCCCGGCCTCGGCCGGGGGCTCCTTCGCGTGGTGCGGGCGGCGCGGGCGCGCGCCGTACGGGTGCGGACAGCACTACGGGCCACGGCGCCGCGTCGGGACCCTCAACCCAAGCGGCACCGCAGCCCGGAGCTGTCGTCGGCGGCCGGTGTGGCCGGGAGTTGTGCGGGACTCCCGGTCTCCGGTGCCGACCGTGGAGCTTCCTCGCGCGGTCAGGGCAGTGAGCGCGGGGACGTCTCCATGGTGCTTCTCCATTGTGGACTAGACCAATCCGGCTTGTCCAGAGGTCCGCCGCGATTGGTCTGGACAACAGCGGGGAAGGTCCGGACCGGTCGTTTTGGTTAGGCTCGCCCTGTGCCTTCGTTGAACGAACTCGTCCGCCGCCACACCACCCTCACCGGTGCCGACGTGGAATGGCTGCACCTCCTGGTCTCGGAGTGGCAGCTGCTCTCCGACCTCTCCTTCGCCGACCTCGTCCTGTGGATCCCGACCTGGGACGGCATCCGGTACGTCTCGGTCGCCCAGATGCGGCCCAACACCGGACCGACCTCGTACCACGACGACATGGTCGGCCACCTCGTGCCCCGCGGACGGCGGCCGCTGCTGGACGCGGCCTTCGACGAGGGCCGGATCGTCCGCGAGGGCGATCCCGAGTGGCGCGAGGAGGTGCCCGTCCGCGTCGAGTCCATCCCGGTCCGGCGCGAGGGCCGGGTGCTCGGGGTGATCGCCCGCAACACCAACCTGCTGACCGTCCGTACGCCCAGCCGGCTGGAGCTCACCTACCTGCAGAGTGCGTCCGACCTCGCGCAGATGATCGCTGCCGGAACGTTTCCCTACCCCGCCGAGCAGGCGGACATGGACGCGGCCCCGCGGGTGGGCGACGGCCTGATCAGGCTCGACGCCGACGGGGTGGTCACCTACGCCAGCCCCAACGCCCTCTCCGCCTACCACCGGCTCGGCCTCACCGCCGACCTGGTGGGCAGTCACCTCGGGCGCGCCACCGCCGAGTTGGCGCCGCCGTCGCGCTCCGCCGTGCACGAGGCCCTGGTCAAGATGGCCAGCGGCTGGGCCCCGCGGCAGACCGAGGTCGAGGCGCAGGGCGGCGTCGTCACCATCCGCTCCATCCCGCTCAAGCCCAAGGGCATCCTGACCGGTTCCCTGGTGCTCTGCCGCGACGTCACCGAACTGCGCCGCCGCGACCGCGAGCTGATGACCAAGGACGCCACCATCCGGGAGATCCACCACCGGGTGAAGAACAACCTGCAGACCGTCGCGGCCCTGCTGCGGCTGCAGTCGCGCCGGATGGACTCGGAGGCCGCCCGGGCCGCGCTGGACGAGGCGGTGCGCCGGGTCGGGTCGATCGCCCTCGTGCACGAGACGCTCTCGCAGACCCTGGACGAGGAGGTGGCCTTCGACGAGATCGCCGACCGGGTGCTCGCCATGGCCCTGGAGCTCTCGCAGGACGGCATGGTCTCCACCCGCCGGTCCGGCAGCTTCGGCATCCTCGGCGCCGAGGTCGCCACCCCGCTCGCGATGATCCTCACCGAACTGCTGCAGAACGCCCTGGAGCACGCCTTCGGCCCGAAGGCCCCCGGCACGCTGGAGATCAGCGCCCTGCGGGGCCGGGCGCCCTCGACCGGCATGGGCTGGTCGGAGAGCTGGAACGGCGGGGTCAAGCCCGAGGAGTACCTGCTGATCACCGTGCAGGACGACGGCCGGGGCATGCCGGAGGACTTCGACCCGCAGCGGTCCGGCAACCTCGGCCTGCAGATCGTCCGCACCCTCGTCACCGGCGAGCTCGGCGGCACCTTCGACATGGTGGCGGGGCCGGACGGCGGCACCCGGGTCGTCCTGGAGATCCCGGTGAAGTGAGGACCGCGGCGCACGCCCCCCGGCCACGGCTCACGCGGGGTGTGCGCCCCCGGGCCGCCACGGCTGCCGGGCCGGTGGTTCCGGTGGTTCCGGTCCTGCCCGGTGTCGCCGACCGCTCCGGCCCGGGGCCGGGAGACGGAAGCCCCGGGAAACAGAAACGAGGCCCTGCCGACCGGGGGGGTGGGTCGGCAGGGCCTCTCGACCCGTTCCGGCCGTCGGGGGGAGTCGGCCGGAACGGGGGCTCTGTGTGGGGCGACGCGGCCGTGCGTTGCGCACGGTGAGCGGCCCAGGTCCACGATATTGCTCTCAGTGAGCAGTATCAAGGCCCCTGGCCGCCCGGCGTCGTCGGGGTCGCGCCGTGATGCGGGACCCGTCGTGCGGAAGGCCCTGCGTGGAGCGGGAGACAAGGCCTTTGATCATGGGTTGATCAGGTGTACTGCGACGGTGTGTCAGGCGGTGCGGGCGCGGTTGCGGGCGGCGCGGCGCTTCATCGCACGACGCTCGTCCTCGCTCATACCGCCCCAGACGCCGGCGTCCTGGCCGGTCTCGAGCGCCCACTGCAGGCACTGGTCCATGACAGGACAGCGGCGGCACACGGCCTTGGCTTCCTCGATCTGCAGCAGAGCAGGACCGGTGTTCCCGATCGGGAAGAACAGCTCCGGGTCCTCTTCGCGGCAGACAGCGCGGTGGCGCCAGTCCATGGTCGTCCAACTCCTCCGGTCGGCGGGGGTGGCCCCTCCGACGCAATCGACGGCTTGTGAATGTGAACGCTTTCACGAATCCCCCGACAGCAAAACGGACCAGAGGCCCATCGGGCCCGGGTGGTCTGCGCTGAGGTGGGGTTCGGGCGATTCGAGGGAGTGCCGCGGGTTCCGCTGCGGCCCGTCCCGATCGCCATGTAGAGGTTCGCAAACCTCGGGCCCGTATACAACCCCCTTCGGCAATGAATTTTTGATTCTTCGGTGTCGCCTAGCTCACAGCCCGTACTTCTATGGGGTGAAGGGGGCTAGCGCGTTCGAGAAGAAGGGGCGAGGCCCCTTCTGGTCACACAATCACACGCAGTGCCCGCCGAACGCCTGTGAAACTGACGCGACTCCTGTCTCCAAGGTGGTCCCCGTCGACCTGAAACGGGGCTGGTTCCTGTGAAACCAAGGTGAAGTGCCGGACGTCGTGATAGGAGACGACGTGCTTTCCGGTCGGTCCGGAGGCGTTGCGGCCGCCGTCCGCAGGGGTGTGCGACCGCAGGATCTGACGGACCGTTCGAGCCGTACCGAACGCCGTCATCCGGGTGATGCCGAAGATGTCGAGGTGCGTGTCGAACGAGGCGGAGGGGGAGGGGAGCACCGGGCGGTTCCCCAGGTACGTCCACGGCGAGGTGTTGGACACTATCGACAGCACCAGCCCCGGCACCGGCTCCTGGCCGTTGATCTCCAGGGTGACCGGGCCGTTCCGCCGGTGCTCACGCTCGGTGACATAGTGCCGGAGCGCCTGGTTGACGTAGAGCGCGTGCGTGGACTTCCGGCCCGCCGTGCGCTGGTCCTCCACCCGGCCCACGACGCCGGCGTCGAAGCCCAGCCCCGCCGTGAAGGTGAACCAGCGGTCCGGGTGCCCCTCCGTGAAGGCCTTGCCCAGCCCGATCGACCGCTCCCGCCGCCCGGCCAGCGCGTCCAGCAGCGCGCCGGTCGCCTCCACCGGGTCGTTCGGCAGGCCCAGCGCCCGGGCGAAGACGTTCGTCGAACCGCCCGGCACCACCGCGAGCCGCGGCACCCGGTCGGACGGGCCGTGCGCCAGGAGACCGTTCACGACCTCGTTGACGGTGCCGTCGCCGCCCAGGGCCACCACCAGGTCGACCCCGCCGCCCTCGGCGGCCTCCCGCGCCAGGTCGCCCGCGTGCCCGCGGTACCCGGTGTGCGCGACCTCCAGCTCCAGGTCGCTGCGCAGGGCGTGGATCAGCACGTCGCGGGTGCGGCCACTGGTCGTGGTCGCCTTCGGGTTCACGACCAGGAGAGCGCGCATGACCCTCAGCCTACGGGTCGGTACGCGGGGGACGGCGGCTACCCTGCTGGGGTGACCGCAGAAACCGCCCAGCCGTCCCCCGCCCCCGCGTCCGGCCAGGAGGCGGCCCCCGGCGCCTCCGGCGGCCGGCCCGCCCCGTTGGTCGCCGGTGCGGCGATCACCCTGCTCCAGGGCGCCGCACTGGCCGTCTGGGGGCTCTACGACGTCGTCGCCGGGCTGGTCGGCGACGAGGCGTGGCTCGGACGCAGCGAGGCCGGCGCCGTGGTGCTGCTGCTGATGGGGCTCTTCCCGCTGCTGGCCGGGCGCGCGCTGCTGCGCCTGCGCCGCTGGGGCCGCAGCCCGGCCCTCCTGACCAACTCGATCTGCCTGCCGGTGGCCTACTACATGTGGGAGGTCGGCGGCGCGATGAAGGCGGTGGCGGTGGCCGTGGCGGTGCTCGGCCTGGCCGGCATCACGTCGCTGCTGCACCCGCGGGTCACCGACGTGCTGTACCGGGCCGGCTGACCCGGTCCGTACGCCCGGTCCGTACGCCCGGTCCGGGAACGTGCGGACGACGGACGGTGGACGACCGACGACGGACGGCGGAGGCCCGAAGGGTGATCCCTTCGGGCCTCCGCCGTGCCGTGCAGGGGCGCGGTCACTCCTCGACGAGGAGCTTCTCCCGCAGCTGGGCCAGGGTGCGGGCGAGCAGCCGGGAGACGTGCATCTGGGAGATGCCCACCTCGGCGGCGATCTGCGACTGCGTCATGTTGCGGAAGAAGCGGAGCACCAGGATCTTCTGCTCGCGCGGCGGCAGCTGGGCCAGCAGCGGCTTCAGCGACTCGCGGTACTCGACCCCCTCCAGCGCCTCGTCGGTCGCGCCGAGGGTGTCCGCGACGGCCGGCGACTCGTCGTCGCTGTCCGGCACGTCCAGCGAGAGCGTCGAGTACGCGTTGGCGGACTCCAGGCCCTCCAGCACGTCCTCCTCGCTGATCCCGAGGTGCTCGGCGAGCTCGTGCACGGTGGGCGAGCGGCCGTGCCGCTGCGAGAGCTCGCTGGTCGCCGTGGTGAGCGACAGCCGCAGCTCCTGCAGGCGGCGCGGCACGCGCACCGCCCAGCCCTTGTCGCGGAAGTGCCGCTTGATCTCGCCGACGATCGTCGGGGTCGCGTAGGTGGAGAACTCCACCCCGCGCTCGTGGTCGAAGCGGTCCACCGACTTGATGAGGCCGATGGTGGCGACCTGGGTGAGGTCGTCCAGCGGCTCGCCGCGGTTGCGGAAGCGCCGGGCGAGGTGCTCGACCAGGGGGATGTGCATCCGCACCAGCTGGTTGCGGATCTCGACCCGCTCCGCCGAGCCCTCCGGCAGCTGCGAGAGCCGCACGAACAGGGCCCGGGCGGCCTCGCGGTCCGGTGCGCCCGAGCGGTGGCCCTGGGCGGGCACCGCGCTGCGGACGAACGCCGCGGCGGTCCGCAGCTCCTCCTCCGCAGGGGCGTCCGCCGTGGCGGCGGGCTGCTCCGGTGTCGGATCGGTCGGTTGGGTCATCCGGTGGGCGTCCTTCGGGTACGCGTCGTCGGTCGGGGAGGCGTCGGCGATGCGGGCAGCGCTCGCCTGGGTCGGTACGGCCACGTCTGCGGTGGCCGCCGGCACCGCGGCGGCACCTGTGCGGTCCAGATCACTCATGGCGATCACCCGTTCCGTTCCGGGAGCACTTCACTGACTGCACCGCAGTGGCCTGCGGTACGGGGAGGCCGTACGCGTCCGGCACCGTCCCTGACGAACGGCACCCGCGCGTACGGCCCTCGGGTGCAGGGCGCTACGGCAGGGCCGGAGCGCCGCCGCGCTTCTTGTTCAGGCTGATGCTGACCGTCCGGTCCTCGGCGACCGAGGACTCGACCTCGCCCGCCAGGGCCGAGAGCACCGTCCACGCGAAGGTGTCGCGCTCGGGAGCGCGTCCGTCGGTGGTCGGGGCGGAGACGGTGACCTTGAGCGAGTCGCCGACCAGCCGGAACTCGCAGCTCAGCACGGAGCCGGCGACGGCCTGCTGGAGCAGGATGGCGCAGGCCTCGTCCACCGCGATCCGCAGGTCCTCGATCTCGTCCAGGGTGAAGTCCAAGCGGGCCGCGAGGCCCGCCGTCGCTGTTCGCAGCACCGAGAGGTAGGCCCCCGCCGCGGGCAGCCGGACCTCCACGAAGTCCTTCACGTCGGGCTCGCCGTCGATCTGGGACACCCTCACCTCCTGGGTGACGCGCGGTGCTTGCGGCCGGACGGCCTCGGCACTTCCACTTGCTTGGCTCAACTGCTTCGCCCCAACTCGTCCGAGGGGTGGTGCGGTACGTACCGGTCATACCCACCCGGGAGAGTCCGAACGCCGCGCATCCGCCCGAGACGTTACCGCGTAGGGCGGGCCGATGTCGCGATCTCCGGCCACGATCACGGGAAAGGGCGACTAGCGGGTGGATCCGCCCAGGTCGGCGAGGGCGTCGTCGGTGAGCCGGAAGACCGTCCACTCCTCCATCGGCACGGCGCCGAGGGACTTGTAGAAACCGATCGACGGCTCGTTCCAGTCGAGTACGGACCATTCCAGCCGGGAGTAGCCGCGTTCCGTGCAGATCCGGGCGAGCTCGGTCAGCAGGGCCTTGCCGTGGCCCCCGCCGCGCCGGGAGGGCCGCACGTAGAGGTCCTCCAGGTAGATGCCGTGGGTGCCGCGCCAGGTGGAGAAGTTGCGGAACCACAGCGCGAACCCGACGGGCTCCCCGGTCGTGTCGTCCTCGGCGATCAGGCCGAAGACCGCGGGGTGCTCGCCGAACAGCGCGTCGTGCAGCTGCTCCTCGGTGGCCCGGGCCTCGTGCACGGCCTTCTCGTACTCCGCGAGCTCGCGGATCATGGCATGGATGACGGGGACGTCGGAGGCCTGCGCGGAGCGGATCATACGGCGAGGGTACTCGGACGCACCGGCGGGGCGGAAAGGAGAATCCCGGCGGTCACCCTTCGTCCCAGGCCTGGATCGACGTCTGGTCGACGATCCGGCCGTCCCGCAGGTCGGCCATGGAGGTGGCCAGCACCCGGGTGCCGTCGGGGTACCGGCAGGACTCCATGAACGCGAGGTGGTCGCCGTCGACGACCACCTGTTCGAGCGTGTGGGTCATGTCCCGGCCGTACACGTCGGTCAGCATCTCCGAGATCGAGGACCGGCCGTGCATCACCATCGGGTGGCTCGGCTGGGTCCGGCGGTCGATCATGCGGATCTCGGCGTCGTCGGCGTACAGCGCCAGCAGGGCCGACGCGTCCTGCCGCTCGATGCCCCGGCGCAGGGCCTCGGTGTCAAAGGTCGGTGCCGCAGCGGTGCCCATCGCGGTCTCCCTCGTTCGTGACGGCGGGACGGACCGGTGCGGTTCGACCCGCTGCTCCGAGCCTACGCCGCGCGGCCGGTCCCCGGTACGCGGGCGGCGGGGGGTGCCGGCGGCCCGGCGCGGCGGGGGCGCGGGCGGGGGTGCGGGCGGGCAGGGCGGGGGAACGGCGAGGGCCCGGGGGCGGCGGGGCGCCCCCCCCGGGCCC
>NZ_BPRL01000011.1:0-211480 GCF_045862635.1 Kitasatospora sp. NE20-6 | reverse complement strand
TCGTCGCGATCCTCGACACCAACTGCGACCCCGACGAGGTCGACTACAAGATCCCGGGCAACGACGACGCGATCCGCTCCGTCACCCTGCTGACCCGCGTGATCGCCGACGCCGTCGCGGAGGGCCTGAAGGCCCGTGCCGGTGTCGCCAAGGGTGACACCAAGGCCGACCCGGGTGCCGGCCAGCCGCTGGCCGACTGGGAGGAGGACATCCTCGGGGGCCAGCGGGCCGAGGTGCCCGCCGCTGAGGCCGAATACTGACACCTCGCTCGGGCTCAATGAGCGTTAAGGCTTCAAAACATAGATGGAGGCAGGTGGATGTGCCGCTCGCTAGATGACTTGGAGACGAACGGAACTCCGCCTGAGCGGGATTTTGCCTCTAAATACAGAGGCTTCCACTCGCTAAATAATAATGCCAAAATACATTGGGAGGAGGTGTGTGAAAGCTATATGCTGAATCCGCAGGTCCTGCGCGCACCTCCCAATGTTAGAGAACTGGTGGCCGAGGGGCTGGCAATACGTGCTCTTAACTACGGCATCCATCTTGGCAGCTGCCCTCACTGCTAAAAGAGATTGCGCTGCAGCGGATGTCGATAAAGTTTGCGGGGTTGAGCTAGATGTGGGACCACGGCGCCGTAAGCGCGACATGCATTCAGGCGCTGAAGGAAATGTTTCCCGATGCCTTGGATGAAGACCTCAAGGCTGGTGCGGTGCTGCTGGCCGCACAGCTGGCCAGGGAGTTCGACTTCAATCGCGAGGTAGACCGGGAAATTCTCGTTCCAGGACTGGCTCAGCAACTGAAATCGATCTTCAGGCAGGACGAAGCGACTCCTCCTCAGACGTGAATCCAGAAATTGGCCGGGCCCGAGGACCCTGCGGCTCGCTGGAGTCACGAACGGCTACTGACCACCCGCAAGAACCTCGCCTACACCTACCAGGTGGCCGGAGACCTGGACCGCCCCCTCCACGAGACCACCCTCGCCCAGCGCGAGCAGGTCTTCGGCGCCACCCACCTGGCCACGCTGACTGTGCGGGCAGCCTTGGCCCGCGCACGCGACGCCCTCAAGGGTGAAGCAGCAATTCCGGTTGACCCGCGGCTTTACAGACCGCGCAGCGAATCGCTCTGACCTGCACATTCATCCCGCTCGAAGCACGCCATCCCACAGGTGCCCCATGGTCAACCGAACCGGAGGTAGATGCTCGAACACCCGTGGGTGTTTCAGTGATCCCAGCCAGGCCGGACAGGATTGATGGACTGTCCGGGGCACTGTCCGGTCCATCCTCCCAGCTCAGGGCCCATGCCCGAACAGCAGCCCACAGGCGCCAACTGTCCGGCCTGCCGATCCACCCCGGCCAGGGCACCCAAGTGATCCGCGAACCCATCCACGAGGCTCGCGCAGCCTTCCCCCACCCTGCACCGCCAGCGCGGTCCCGCAGGTCCTCACGGCCCCCTCGGGCAGGTCTCGATCCGGGTTGAACCGAATGCCTGAAGTGGCCTGCCAGATGCCTCTACGCTCCGTCACAAAGCCTGTGGAGCAGGCGATATCAACCCGAGGGGAGACGGGGATGAGTACGGAGATCGTTCAGCTGGTGGAGCAGGCCAGCCCCTATCTGACCGCCGCGGTGAGCGCGTACGGCGGGGCCGTGCTGGCGCGGGCGGAGGACGCCGCCGCGGACGCCACCGCCAACCTCGGCCGCCGCATCCTTCGGACCGTCTGGCACCGCCAACCCGCGTCCGTCCAGACCGCCCTCGAAATTGCCATCCAGGACGCCGCCGAGGACAACGGCCCCGACGCCGCCGCCACACTACGCCAGCAGATCAAGCGAGCCCTGCGCGAGAACCCTGAACTGCTGCGCGAGATCACCGCACTGCTCCCCCAGTCCGCACCCGAATCCGTGACGATCACCGCCGCCGGCACCCGCGCCGTCGCCGCACACACCATCGTCACCGCCGTTACCGGCGACCATGTCCAGCTCACCCCGCCCCCGACCGTGCCGGGAACCAGCGCGTGAACGCCGAGGCATCCGGCAACCGGTCAGTCGCCGCACACAACATGAGGGACGTCCACACCGGCGACGTCATCAACCTACCCACCGAGGTCCTGACCGCAGCCCGCGACGTCCCGGCCCCGCCCGGTCTCTCCAACCTGCCGCCATACCTCATGTGCGTCGGCCGCGACGACCACCTCACCCGACTCCGCACCACACTCGCCACCACCCGTGAGGCCGCCGCAACGCAGGCATCCGCGGTACACGGCCTCGGCGGCATCGGCAAGACCACACTCGTCCTCGCCTACGCCCACCGCCACCGCCACGAATACGACCTGATTTGGTGGATCAACGCCGACACTCCCGGCAACATCGCAAAATCTCTCGCTGACCTAGCCCTCAACCTGTTCCCCGCCTGGGCCGGGAAAGCGAATCAGGACGAACGCACCGCATGGGCGACTAGCTGGCTGCAATGGCACCCCAACTGGCTGTTGGTCTTCGACAACGTCGAGAACCCTGCCGACCTTGCCCCCTACCTCGGTGCCCTGGACGGCGGACACCACCTCATCACCAGCCGCCGAGCCACCGGCTGGCCTCGCACCATCCACACTCACCCCCTCGACACTCTCGACCCTCACGAAGCCGCAGAACTCATCTGTACTTACGCCATACCCTCCGGAACCCCCACGCCCCAAGAACTTCTAGATGCCCGTGCCCTGGCCGCAGACCTCGGCCACCTCCCCCTCGCCCTGGAACAAGCTGGCGCCTACCTCGCCCAGAACCCCACCATCACCATCGACTCGTACCGAAGGCACCTGCCCGCAAAGCTGGACAAAGCCGCCGACGGCATCGATGCCGAACGCACCATCGCCCGCATCTGGTCCCAGACCCTCCATGCCCTAACCGAACGCAACCCCCACGCCGTTCAGGTCCTGTACACGCTCGCCTGGCTGGCGCCAGACGACATCCCCGTCGGTCTCCTCGAAGTCGCCGGCGCTGACCCGGACGACCTCCACGAGGCCCTCGGACTCCTCGCCGCCTACAGCATGGCCACGGTCACCAGGCACACCACGAGCGTCCATCGCTTCCTTCAGGCGATTCTGCGCTCAGCTGCGAAGCCTGGCCCCGACGGCTCACCCTCCGGACGCCGGGCAGCGGAAGAAGCAGTCGCTCAGGCTCTGAGAGGGCTCGTCCCTTCGACCATCAACTTGGTCACGCCCTGGGACACCCTGATGCCCCATCTGATCGCACTCGCCGCAACCAGACCACCCGGGCACCAGGACGACCGCGCGGCAGACCTCTACGACACCGCAGCTCGGCTTCTGTACGCGCAAGGCCACGACGCCCGCAGCATCCCCCTCCGAGAGGCCACCCTCGCCCAGCGCGAGCAGCTCCTTGGCGACACCCACCCAGACACCCTGACCAGCCGAGGCAACCTCGCCAACGCCTACCACGCGGCAGGCGACCTGGCCCACGCCATCACCCTCCACGAAGCCACCCTCGCCCAGCGCGAGCAGTCCCTCGGCGACACCCACCCAGACACTCTGATCAGCCGCAACAACCTCGCCCACGCCTACCAGCACGCCGGAGACCTCGAACGTGCCATCACCCTTTACAAGACCACCCTCGCCCAGCGCGAGCAGGTCTTGGGCGACACCCACCCAGACACCCTGACCAGCCGCAACAACCTCGCCAATGCCTACCACACGGCCAGAGACCTTGCACGTGCCGTCACTCTGTACAAGACCACCATCGTGCAAAGCGAGCAGCATCTCGGCGACACCCACCCAGACACTCTGATCAGCCGCAACAACCTCGCCGACGCCTACCAGGACGCAGGGAACCTGGACGACGCCATCACCCTGTACAAGACCACCCTCATCCAGCGCGAGCAGGTCCTCGGCGACACCCACCCCAACACCCTGGCCAGCCGCACCAGCCTCGCCCACGCCTATCGGACCGCCGGCGATCCGGCGCGCGCCGTCTCTCTGTACGAGACCGCCCTCGCCCAGTACGAGCAGACCCTCGGCCACACCCACCCCGACACCTTGGCCACCCGCAACAACCTCGCCCACGCATGTCAGGACGCCGGCGATCCGGCCCGCGCCGTCTCTCTCCACGAGACCGCCCTCGCCCAGTACGAGCAGACCCTCGGCCACACCCACCTCCACACCCTGGCCAGCCGCCACAACCTCGCCCACGCCTATCGGACCGCCGGTGACCCGGCCCGCGCCGTCTCTCTCTTCGAGACCGTCGTCGCCCAGCGAGAGCAGGTCCTCGGCGACACCCACCCAGACACCCTGACCAGCCGCAACAACCTCGCCCACGCCTACCAGGACGCAGAGAACCTCGACCGCGCCGTCTCTCTCTTCGAGACCGTCGTCGCCCAGCGAGAGCAGGTCCTCGGCGACACCCACCCAGACACCCTGACCAGCCGCAACAACCTCGCCTACGCCTACTTCGAGACCGGCGACCCAGCCCGCGCCATCGCTCTCTTCGAGACCGTCGTCGCCCAGAGCGAGCAGGTCCTCGGCGACACCCACCCGGACACCCTGACCAGCCGCAACAACCTCGCCTACGCCCATCGGGAACTCGGGAACCTCGACCGCGCCATCCCTCTCTTCGAGACCGTCGTCGCCCAGAGCGAGCAGGTCCTCGGCGACACCCGCCCCAACACCCTGACCGCCCGCCACAACCTCGCCCTCGCCTACTTCGAGGCCGGTGACCCAGCCCGCGCCATCCGCTTCTTCGAGGCCACCCTCGTCCGCTGCGAGCAGGTCCTCGGCGACACCCATCCCGAGACCCTGACCAGCCGCGACAACCTCGCCACAGCGAGGGAAGTAGCTAGCGGCACGACCGGGTGAAGCTGCGCTCCCGGCTTTACAGACCGCACGCCGAACTCGGCCGGGTCCACGAGTCGGGCTTCCGGCACACGCCCCGGACACCCCACTCCAACCTGTCCGGGCACTGTCCGGCCCGATTCCCGCAGGTCAAACCACCAACCCGGACACCGGACAGCCCGGACACAACCCCACACGTCCACCTGTCCGGGCAGCGAGCCAGACCCCCGGCACAGCCCCCCACACGGACCGCCCACCGCTACACCCACACCAACCTCGCTGCAGCGAAGGCAACACCAGCGGGCGGCTCAGCCGGGGAACCCGCACTTCCGGTTGACCCGCGGCTTTACAGACCGCGCAGCGGAACGCGTCAGACGTGGGCTTCTTCCGTGTTGTGGAGGCCCGGCCCCACGGGTTTCCCGTAACGATCCTCCGGCGACCGTCCGGCTCCTAAGCTGATGACACATCAGTTGGTGTCCGCTTGGGGGGTTCGAGCAAGATGAGTGTGGAGATCGCGGAGCTGGTGCAGCAGGCCGGCCCCTATCTGACTGCAGCCGCGGGCGCTTACGGAGGCGCGGTCCTCACCCGGGCGGAGGACGCTGCAGCCGACGCCACCGCCAACCTCGGCCGCCGCATCCTCCAGGCCATCTGGCACCGCCGCTCCACGCCCGAACTGGAGGCCGCGGTCCTCGACGTCGCCGAGAACACCGACGACGAGGACGCCGCCGCCGCACTACGCCAGCAGCTCAAGCGGGCCCTGCGCGAGGACGCCGACCTGCTCAGGGAACTTGCCGCTCTGCTGCCCGCACCGGCAGCCGGAAGCGTGACGATCACCGCCTCCGGTGAACGGTCCATCGCCGCGCACACCATCACCACAGCCATCACCGGCGACGGCCACCCCACCGGCCGGTGACCAGCCCCCACTACGAGACTTCCGGGCCGCGCTCTGCCGCCGCACACAGCATCGGAAGTGTCCACACCGGCGACGTCATCGGTATGCCCGCCGAGATCCTCACCGCCGCCCGCGACGTCCCGGCCCCGCCCCGCCTCACCAACCTGGCACCTCTCCTGCTGTGCTTAGGGCGCGACGACGACCTCGCCTGGCTACGCAGCACACTCGCCGAGCAGAGCGGGACCGCGATCACCCAGGCATCCACCGTCCACGGCCTCGGCGGCATCGGCAAAACCACCCTCGCCCTCGCCTACGCCCACCGCTACCGCCACACCTACGGCCTCATCTGGTGGATCAACGCCGACTCCCCCACCCGCATCGAGCAATCCCTCGCAGACCTCGCCCTCAAGCTGCTCCCTGTCTGGGCCGGGAAAGCATCCCAGGACGAACGCACTGCGTGGGCGACGACCTGGCTTCAGTGGCATCCCGGGTGGCTGCTGGTCTTCGACAACGTTGAGACTCCCGCCGACCTGACCCCCTACCTCGGCGCCCTCGACGGCGGCCACCACCTCATCACCAGCCGCCGCGCCACCGGATGGCCCCGCACCATCCCCACCCATCCCCTCGGCACCCTCGACCCTGCCGAAGCCGCCGACCTCATCTGCACCTACGCCTGCGGCACACCCACGCCCCGGGAACTCCAGGACGCCCGCCTCCTGGCCGCCGACCTCGGCTATCTCCCCCTCGCCCTGGAACAGGCCGGCGCCTACCTCGCCCAGAACCCCACCATCACCATCGACACCTACCGCCGACGCCTGGACACCAGACTCGACAAGGCCGCCGACGGCATCGACACCGAACGCACCATCACCCGCATCTGGACCCACACCCTCCAAGCCCTCACCGAACGCAACCCCCACGCCGTTCAGATCCTGCACACCCTCGCCTGGCTCGCCCCCGACAACATCCCCATCAGCCTCCTGGAAAAACCCGACACTGACCCGGACGACCTCCACGAGGCCCTCGGCCTCCTCGCCGCCTACAGCATGGCCACGGTCACCAGGAACACCGTCAGCGTCCACCGCCTCCTCCAGACAGTCCTGCGTTCAACTGCACATGGCGGCCCCGACAGCTCACCCATGGGACGCCAGAGCGCCGCAGAAGCACTCGTTCGAGCCCTGGGCTCGCTCAGCCCCCCAACCACGAATGCAGTTACACCCTGGGATTCCCTGATGCCTCAGCTGATCGCGCTCGCCGCAACCAGACCCTCCGGGCACCGGGACGACCGCGCGGCCGACCTCTACTACACCGCGGCAGAGCACCTCCGCGAGCAAGGCCACGACGCCCGCACCATCCCCCTCCGAGAGGCCACCCTCGCCCAGGACGAACAGACCCTCGGCGACACCCACCCCGACACCCTGACCAGCCGCAACAACCTCGCCAACGCCTACGCATCAGCCGGGGATATAAGGCGCGCCATCCCCCTGCTCGAAACCACCCTCGCCCAGGACGAGCAGATCCTCGGCGACACCCACCCCGACACGCTACTCATCCGCAACAACCTCGCCGCCGCGTACGACGATGCCGGCGACCTGAACCGCGCCATCCCCCTCCACGAAACCACCCTCGCCCAGCGTGAGCAGATCCTCGGCGACACCCACCCCCACACCCTGACCAGCCGCAACAACCTCGCATACGCCTACTACGAAACCGGGGACCTGGACCACGCCATCCCCCTGTTCGAAACCGTCCTCGCCCAGCGTGAGCAGATCCTCGGCGACACCCACCCCGACACCCTGACCAGCCTCAACAACCTCGCCATAGCGAGGGAGCAAGCGACCGACACAAGCGAGTGAATCTGTCGTTCCGGTTGACCCGCGGCTTTACAGACCGCGCGGCGAACCGGACTGACCTGCGTCGCGGCACTCTCTACAAGGCGTGTTCCCGCATATCTCCCGCGTTGCGGTGAGCTTGGTCTCGGAGTCGACTGGAAGGAGGGACGCGAACCAGCTCGGCCGCCGACCCCCACGCCCTGCCGTCGCTGCTTCGCAGCCACAAACGCACGAACGGGGCACATGATGAGTGCAGAGATTACCGACCTGGTGAGCCAGGCTAGCCCCTATGTGACCGCAGCCTTAACCGCCTACGGCAGCGCGGTACTCACCAGGGCAGAGAACGCCGCCGCTGATGCAACCGCCAACCTCGGCCGCCGCATCCTCCAGGCCATCTGGCACCGGCGCCCCGAGCCCGAGCAGGCCAAGCTGGAAGAAGCCGTCCAAGAGGCCGCCGAAGAAATCAACAACGAAGACGCCACCGCCGCCCTACGTCAGCAGATCAAACGGGCCTTGCGCGACGACGTCGATCTGCGCAACGAATTCGCCCAACTCCTGCCCCCACAGGCTCCCGGCACGGTAACGATCACTGCTTCCGGGGAACGCGCGATCGCTGGCCACGCCATCACCACCGCCATCACCGGCGACATCCACCGCCCCGTCCCATGAGCAGCCCGCATTTTGACGCCTCCGGGCCGGGGTCAATCGCCGCCCAGACCATCGGCACGGCCATCACCGGCGACGTACTCACGCTGCCGGCGGAGATCCTCAATGCGGCCCGCGACATCTTGGCGCCCCCTGCGCTCACAAACTTACCGCCGTATCCGCTATGCCTGGGCCGCGACGACGCCTTGACCTGGCTCCGCGCAGCCCTCACCCAAGTAGGCGGAAACACGATCACTCAGGCATCGATCGTCCACGGCCCCGGTGGTGTCGGCAAGACCACACTGGCCCTCGCCTACGCCCACCGGCACCGCCAGGACTACACCCTCGTCTGGTGGATCGCAGCCGACTCCCCCACCCGCATCGAACAATCCCTCGCAGACCTCACCCTTCAACTCCTCCCGGCATGGGCCGGGCACGCCGCGCAGGACGAACGGGTGGCCTGGGCAATGACCTGGCTGCAATGGCATCCCAACTGGCTACTCGTCTTCGACAACGTCGAAGACCCAGCCGACTTAACCTCTTACCTGGGGGTTCTTGATAGTGGTCACCACCTGATCACCAGCCGCCGCATCGCCGGATGGCCCCACACCATCCGTGCCTACCCGCTTAGCACCCTCACCTCAGTCGGGTCAGTGGATGTGCTGTGCGCGCGCGCCCTGCCTGGGGCCCTGCCGACCCTGCGCGAACGCAAGGAAGCGCAAGCACTAGCCACCGAACTAGGCCACCTGCCTATCGCCCTGGAACAGGCCGGCGCGTACCTCCACCAACATCCCACCATCAGTATCGATGCCTACCGTAGACGCTTGCATTCGAGGCTCGATGCCTATCGCCGACGTCTCCGTGGGAAGCTCGACACGACCCTTGAGGGCGCCGACGCCGAACGCATCGTCACCCGCATCTGGTCCCAGACCCTCCAGGCCTTGACCGACCGCAACCCACTGTCGGTTAGCGTCCTACGCACACTGGCGTGGCTCGCGCCCGACGGCATCCCGGTCAGTCTCCTGGAGATTCCTGGCGCCAACAACGACGATCTCCACGAAGCCCTTGACCTCCTCAGCGCCTACGACCTGGCCACCGTCACCAAATACAGCGTCAGCGTCCACCGTCTTCTCCAGACAGTCCTGCGCACCACTGCGCCAACCGAACCTGACGGATCACCCGCGGGCCGCCGCGAGGCGGAGGAATCCCTGGTTCGGGCACTTGGTCCCCTTCCTGCTTCAGAAACAGGCGCAACTACGGCGTGGGACGCTCTCATGCCCCAGCTGATCGCACTCGCCACCACCACGCCGGCCGATCGCCTCGACCACGCAGCCAACCTCTACAACACCGCGGCCGTGCACCTTCGCGCGCAGGGCTACGAAGACCGCGCGATCCCCCTCTACGAGACCACCCTCGCCCAGTGCGAGCAGGCCTTCGGCGACATCCACCCCGACACCCTCACCAGCCGCAGCAACCTCGCCCACGCATACCAGTGGGCTGGAGACCTGGACCGCGCCATCCCCCTCCACGAGACCGTCCTCGCCCAGTGCGAACAGGTCCTCGGCGACATCCACCCCGACACCCTCACCAGCCGCAACAACCTCGCTCTTGCCTACGGGGAAGCCGGGGACCTGGACCGCGCCATCCCCCTCCACAAGACCGTCCTCGCCCAGTGCCAACAAGTCTTCGGCGACACCCACCCCCACACCCTGGCCAGCCGCGATAGCCTCGCCCACTCCTACAAATCAGCTGGGGACCTCGACCGCGCCATCCACCTCTACGAGACCACCCTCGCCCAGTGCAAACAGGTCCTCGGCCACACCCACCCCCAGATCCTCATCAGCCACAACCACCTCGCCACCGCCTACGAGGACGCCGGGGACCTCGACCGCGCCATCCCCCTCTACGAGACCACCCTCGCCCAGTGCGAACAGGTCCTCGGCCACACCCACCCCGACACCCTCATCAGCCATAACAACCTCGCCCACGCATACCGGGCGGCTGGGGACCTCGACCGCGCTACCCCCCTCTTCGAGACCACCCTCGCCCAGTGCGAACAGGCCCTCGGCGACACCCACCCCCAGACCCTGATCGTCCGCGACAACCTCGCCCACGCCTACCAGGACGCCGGGGACCTCGACCGCGCCATCCCCCTCTACGAGACCACCCTCACCCAGCGCGAGCAGGCCCTCGGCCACACCCACCCCCAGACCCTGACCAGCCGTAACAACCTCGCCAGCGCCTACCAGGACGCCGTGGACCTCAAGCGCGCCGTCCCCCTCCACGAGACTGTCCTCATCCAGTGCGAACAGTTCCTCGGCGACACCCACCCCCTCACTCTGACCGGCCGTAACAACCTCGCCAGCGCCTACCAGGACGCCGGGGACCTCGACCGCGCCATCCCCCTCTACGAGACCACCCTCGCCCAGTGCAAACAGGCCCTCGGCGACACCCACCCCGACACTCTGACCGGCCGCAGCAACCTCGCTCTTGCCTACCAGGACGCCGGGGACCTCGACCGCGCCATCCCCCTCTTCGAGACCACCCTCGCCCAGTGCAAACAGGCCCTCGGCGACACCTACCCCCAGACCCTGACCAGCCGCAGCAACCTCGCTCTTGCCTACCAGGACGCCGGGGACCTCGACCGCGCCATCCCCCTCTTCGAGACCGTCCTCACCCAGTACGAACAGGCCCTCGGCGACACCCACCCCGACACCCTGAGCATCCGCAACAACCTCGCTCTTGCCTACCAGTCTGCTGGGGACCTCGACCGCGCCATCCCCCTCTACGAGACCACCCTCACCCAGTACGAACAAGCCCTCGGCGACACCCACCCCCAGACCCTGAGCATCCGCAACAACCTCGCCCACGCCTACCTGTCGGCTGGGGACCTCGACCGCGCCATCCCCCTCTACGAGACCACCCTCGACCAGTGCGAACAGGCCCTCGGCGACACCCACCCCGACACCCTGATCGTCCGCAGCAACCTCGTCGCCGCCAGGAAGGCAACAGGCAACACCAGCGGATGAACCTGCCGTTCCGGTTGACCTGAGGCTTTACAGAATGCGCCGCGGACCGCCTTGACCTTACGGTTCGTCAGCCATAGGCATGTAGGCCCCGCATCCGCCCCACAGGGCTGTCAGGCAACGAGCTGACGGCCGTCATGCGCCCTCACGGCAGGATCGCCAGTGTTCAGCGCGTCCCGCACCCGGATGGCGTACATATCGCCCATCCTCGCAACGGCCTCGTCGGCCGGGAGCCACTGCACGGCAGCGGGTTCGTCGGACACCCTCGGCGCACCGCCAACGGGGTGGCACCGGAAGACCAGGGCAACCACGCCGAGATCCACAACGCACTCGGCTTCGCCGTCGAGGCACGGAGACTGCCGCACAACCCACTGCACCAGGTGCAGTGGACCGCGCTGGCCGCGGCCGAGGCCGTTGACCCCGCCGTGGTGGCCAACCCTCGGCAGGTACGGAAGTTGCTCGAAGGCGTCCGGCAGCAGGGGGTCCGTGGGCAGCACTTGGAAGCGTTCTTCGGCTGTCTGTATCACGCCGGCATGCGCCCCGCCGAGGCCGTCTGGCTCCGCCGGGCAAACTGCCAGCTTCCGGCGACCGGTCAAGGACACCCGCCCGATCCCGATCCCACCGGCGCTGGTCGCCCTGCTCCGGGAGCACATCGCCGCCCACGGCGTCGCCCCCGACGGCCGACTGTTCCGCACCTCACGGGGCGGGCTCGTGCAGGAAAGCGGGTACGGCGTGGTCTGGAAGAGGGCCCGGGAGAGCGCCCTCACCCCGGAGCAGGCGGCGTCACCGCTTGCCAGTCGCCCGTACGACCTGCGGCACGCAGGTGTCTCGCTCTGGCTGAACTCCGGTGTGGACCCCGCCGAGTGTGCCCGTCGGGCGGGCCACAGCATCGCGGTCCTGCTCCGGGTCTACGCGAAGTGCCTCGACGGCGCGACCGAGGCCGCGAACAAGCGGATCGCCGAAGCCCTGCAAGGGTGGGAGTGAGGCGCGGCCCCGGCGGGACCGTCCCACGGATGTCCCACACGCGCTGGTCGGAGCCGGTACAGAGGTGAGACAAGGCGGGAAAATCCGCCCATAACGACCGCTCCGCCGATCCCGCTGGATTAACTTACACAGAGGGCCCCTGACCAGCGTTTCCGCTGGTCAGGGGCCCTCTGTTTATCCTGTGGCTGGTGCAGGGTTCGAACCTGCGTAGCTTGCGCGGCAGATTTACAGTCTGCTCCCTTTGGCCGCTCGGGCAACCAGCCAGGATTTCGTCGTCCGGGGCGCTGCCCTGTTCGACGCGGTAAACAATACCTGATGGAGGGGGGTGGTTCGCCACTCCGTCGGCAACGCGGCGATCACGGGGGTGAACCGGCAGGCGCGGGCAGGGCGGGGCGGTGCTGGATAGGCTGGGACGGCGCCCGTGCCGAGCGGCCGGGCGGTGACCGTCAAGCCAGCACCCAAGGAGACCAACACCCATGGCCGACTCCAGTTTCGACATCGTCTCGAAGGTCGAGTGGCAGGAGGTCGACAACGCGATCAACCAGACCTCTCGCGAGATCGCGACGCGCTTCGACTTCAAGAACGTCGGCGCCGAGATCAGCCGGTCGGGCACCACGATCGAGATGAAGGCCAACGGCGAGGAGCGGGTCAAGGCGATCCTGGACGTCCTGCAGAGCAAGTTCATCAAGCGCGGGCTCTCGCTGAAGGCACTCGACGCCAAGGACCCCCAGCTGTCGGGCAAGGAGTACAAGATCTTCGCGGACGTCAAGGAGGGCATCACCACCGAGGACGCCAAGAAGGTCGCGAAGATCATCCGCGACGAGGGCCCGAAGGGCGTCAAGGCGCAGGTCCAGGGCGACGAGCTGCGTGTCACGTCCAAGAGCCGTGACGACCTGCAGGCCGTGCAGGCCCTGCTCAAGGACAAGGACCTCGAATTCGCCCTGCAGTACGTGAACTACCGCTGATCTTCGCCGCCCCGCGGCAGGAGGCGGGCCCCCGGACCGTGCGCGGTCCGGGGGCCCGCCGTGTGTCCGCGAGGGTCAGGAGCCGTGCGTCCGCAGGCCGGGCAGCTGGACGGGGAGGCCGGCGAGGATCGCCTTCACGGCGGCGAGGAGTTCGTCGACCTTCTGCTGGAGGGCGGCCGTGTCGGGCGTGCCGGATCCCGGTGCGGCCAGGGCGAGGACGCCGCCGAGGAGGCCGAGCACCCCGTCGAGCGGGCCGAGGAGTGACGACGTGTCCGGCACCCCTGGCAGCGAAGGCACGCCCGGTAGCGAGGGCACGCCCGGCAGTGCCGGGGGCGAGGGCAGGGCGGGGAGGGCGGACGCGTCCGGGATGCCCGGTGCGGGGACGGGGAGCGGGGGCACGTCGGCGGCCGCGGGGCGGCGGTAGGAGACGGCGAGCACGGCGTCGGGGTCGACCGCCGACGCGGGGGCGGCGGACATGAGCGTGACTGCGGTGATGGCGCCTGCTGCAGTCATCGCGGCGGCCGTCCAGGTGGTGCGCATGGTGAAACGGTTCCTCTCAACGGGCTTTAGGGCGTATCGCCTGAATGCCACGTTGGGACACCCGGACGGGCCCGGCCACCGGTCGTACGCCGAACGGTGCCGACCCCCGCCACTCCGGGCCGACGCGCCGTCAGCCGACGCCGCGTCCGCTGACGCTCCGACGGCCGAAGGCATGGGCCGGTCGGGGGTTCACTGCGGGAGCCAGTCCGCCGAACGGTGCAGGCGGTCGAGCCCGACCGCGGCGAACTCGTCGGTCCCGTCCTCGCCGGGCGTCGCCCCGAGCCGGCGCAGCGCCTGGGAGATGGCTCCTCCCTCGGGCGGCCGCGGGTCGCCCTCGCCGGTCCGCAGCGGGCCGAGCGCGATCCGGCCGTGCACCCAGACCGCGGCCTGCTGCACCTCGCCGCCGCCCTGCAGCTCCGCCTCGACGTAGGCGATCGGTCCGGCCTGCGACCACGCCTCCAGGCGGCGGGCGAACCCGGCCGGGAAGCGGGTGAAGCCGGGCTGGTCGCGCCCCTCCGGGTTGCTCAGCACCGCATGGAGCCGGTCCGTCATCGGGATCAGCGCCAGTCCCTGCGCCAGCCGGGCGACCCGGGCGACCGGGACCTCGGCCGCCACGACGTCGAGGAGTTCGGCGGTCGAGAGCAGAGCGTTGAGTTCGTATGACATTCCGTCATTTTGCGCCGGTGATCGCCGTCGGGTCAGCCGAATATTCGAACTGACTATCCAAAGAGGAGACTGGGGGCATGACGACTCCGCACCGGCCGACGGCCGACGAGATGGCGGCCGCGCACGGCACGACGATCCCCGACGTCGCGGGGCCGGGGCTCCGGGTGCTGTTCTGCGGGATCAACCCGGGCCTGTGGTCGGGGGCCACGGGGTGGCACTTCGCACGGCCGGGGAACCGCTTCTGGCCCGCCCTGCACCGCTCGGGCTTCACCCCGCGGCAGCTCCACCCCTCCGAGCAGGGCGAACTGGCCGCGTACGGGCTCGGCATCACCAACGTCGTGGCCCGCGCCACCGCGCGGGCGGACGAACTGACCGCCGACGAGTACCGGGAGGGCGGTGCGGCGCTGACCGAGCGGGTCACCCGCCTGCGGCCGCAGGCGCTCGCGGTGCTGGGCATCGGCGCGTACCGCGCCGCGTTCGGGCGCCCCCGGGCACAGGTCGGCCCGCAGGACGCGACGATCGGGGACACCGCGGTCTGGGTGCTGCCGAACCCCAGCGGACTCAACGCGCACTACTCGCTCGACGCCATCGCCGCCGAGTTCCGCCGCCTCCGCAGCACGGTGGAGGCGGCGGCCGCGACCGGGGGCTGAGGCTCCGCTCAGCCGCCCGCCACCGGGGCAGGCTCGCCACCGGTCAGGCGCAGCAGGTCGTCGTACGTCACGGGAAAGACCGTGTGCGGGTGCCCGGCGGCGGCCCACAGCCCGGGGTGGGCGGCGAGGGCGGTGTCCACCACCGTGCGCAGCGGGGCGGGGTGTCCGACGGGCGCGACCCCGCCGATCGCCTGCCCGGTGTGGTCCCGCACCTGCTGTGCGGAGGCGCGGGTGATCGGGCCGGTGCCGAGCCGCGCGGCCAGGAAGGCGGTGTCGACCCGGTGGGCGCCGCTGGTCAGGACGAGCAGCGGTGCACCGTCGCACACGAAGACCAGGCTGTTGGCGATCGCGCCGACCGCGCAGCCGAGCGCGGCGGCGGCCTCCGCGGCGGTCCGGGCGGAGTCGGGCAGCACCCTGATCCGGCCCGGCACACCCGCGGCGGCGAGCGCCTCGGCGACCGTGCGGCTGCGCTCGGGCAGGTCCGCGGGCAGGTCCGCGGGTGCGGGTGCGGTGCCGGACAGGGCGGCGGGCGGGGCGGCGGGCGGGGTGGCGTTCATCGGGCTCCTCGCGGCGGGGCGCGGCCGGTCCGGCCGGAACCGTCAGCCTGCCCGCGGCGCGCGCGGTCTGTCCACCGGATTCACCCGGGCCCGGGCGGCTCAGCGGGCCCCTTCGCGCGTACGGCACCGTGGTTGGGCAGGAGCTGGAGTTCGCCGGAGTCCGGCCGGTTCCGGTTGGACGCGATGCCGGGGAGGCGGTGGCTGCCGGTGGCCGCCGCGCGCACCCGCTCCTCGTACAGCTCCTGGAGGGTCCGTCCGGTGGCGCGGCGGACCTCCTCGCCGGTCAACGCGCCGATGACCAGGACGTGGTGGCCGAACGCGGCGCCCGGCCGCCGGTCGTCCCCGGTCCGGTCCACGGGTCGACGACCGCCCGCCGTCCACCTGCACCGCCGACCGGGCCACGTGGTCGGGCTCTTCGCCCGTGATCACGGCAGCGAACTGCTCCCGCACGGCCGCGTACCCGTCGGCGCCGGTCAGGGCGCGGGGAACGTGTCGGCCGGGACGTTCGTGGTGCTGGCGTTGCCGCCGACGACGGGGCGCAGGCTGAGCTTCCAGGTGGAGTAGGTGCGGCTGGTCGTCGCGAAGTCCAGCCCGTCGTCGAACTTGGTGAAGCTGCAGTCCCGGGTGAACCGTTTGGTTCCCGCGTCCCAGTCGGAGCCGCCGGTGAAGTAGACGTCGTAGGCGCCGTCGCGGATCCCGGTGACCTTGGCCGTCCGGCCCTTGACGACGTAGAAGGAGTACGCGGTGTCGGAGCCGCGGACGAGGGTCAGCACGGCGTCGCCGCCTCCGCCGTTGTCCACCGTGAGCTCGCCGTGGCCGTCCGCGCGGCCCTTGCGGACGAAGGCGCCGTTCTCCAGCGCGCGGTTCTGGACGGGTCCGGCCTGCGGCACCGTCAGGGTGGCCGGGTAGCCGGCCGAGGCGAGGGCGGACAGTGCCGCGGCGGTGTCCTTCAGCCCCTGGGCCGCCGCCGTCTCGGCGAGCGCCGAGGAGGGCGCGCACAGCCGGTGGGCGTCGAGGCCGCTGCGGACCGCGCCCAGATCGACCGCGAGCCGCTCCAGGGCGGTGCGGAGCTGCCGGTGGGTGTCGGCGACGGCGTCCGGCGCGACGGCGAGCCGCAGCCCGGCGGCGGCGTCGGCCGCGGCGTCCTCGGCCTGCGCTAGGTCGCCGTCGATCGCGTCCGGGGTGCTCCCGGCGGACAGCCGGCCGAGGGCGGTGTTCAGCGGGCCGATGCCGTCCGCCAGCGCGGTCCCGTACGGCGGGGCCGTCGGGGTGGGTGACACGGACGTGGCCGCCGTCGCCGTCCCGGCGGGCGGGGGCGGGCCACCCGTGGCCGAGGTGCATCCGGCGAGCAGCAGTGCGGCGGCGACCGGGACCGCCGCCGCGCGCCGGACCGTCGTGCGTGCCGTGCGTGCCGCGCGTGTCGTACGTGCCGTGCGTGCGGATTCGGACAAGTCGAGCCCCCCATGCCTGGCTTGTGCGTGCCACCAGCGTGGCGCCGCCCCGGCGGACCGTCAACGCGGCGCACGGAGCACCGCCCCGGCGCGGGAGGAGCGGCCGGGGCGGGGACAGCGGTGCCAGGGGGCGGGACGGGGTCAGCGCCCGCCGAACGCCTCGTCCGTCTGCACCACCTCGCGGCCCAGCGGCATCAGCGAGATCGGGATCATCTTGAGGTTCGCCCAGCCGAACGGGATGCCGATGATCGACAGGAAGAGCGGGATGCTCGTCGCGATGTGCGCGAGCGCCAGCCACCAGCCCGCGAAGACCAGCCAGATGACGTTCCCGACGCAGGACGGCGCACCCGCGTCGTCCTTCTCGACCGTCGTGCGCCCGAAGGGCCACAGGACGTAGCCGGCGATCCGGAACGCGGCGATGCCGAAGGGGATGGTGATGATCAGGACGAAGCAGACGATCCCCGCGATCGCGTAGCCGATGGCCATCCAGATCCCGCAGAAGATCAGCCAGAGGACGTTGAGGACGAAACCGAGCACCTTCATACCGTCCACCCTCGCACGGGGCCGCCCCGGCAGCCATCGATACCGGCCGACGACCGTCTTTACCATTCCATTACCATGGGACGGCCGTCCTCCGGTCCGGTCCGCACCAGTCGGCGCGGCCGCACCGGGGATCCGCTGACGAGAGGACAGATGACGTGCCCATCCCGCGTGTCCGGACGACGAGCCTGCCCGGTGTGGGCATGCAGTACGACCTGACGACCCGAGAACAGCGCCACCTGTCGGTGATCGCCCACCGCGACGGCTCACGGAGCCTCAACGTCTACCGCGCCGACGACCCGGACGCCTGCGCGCACTCCGTGCACCTCACCGCGGACGAGTCGACCGCCCTCGTGGACGCCCTGATGCCGGCCCACCACAGCCCCGGCCTGCTGCACACCACCGACCTGGGCCTGATAGCGGAACGCATCCCGCTGAGCGGCTCCTCCCACTGGAACGGGCGGGTGCTCGGCGACACCCGGATGCGGACCGCCACCGGCGCCTCGATCGTCGCGGTGATGCGCCGCACCGGCGCGGTGCCCTCGCCCGGCCCCGACTTCCGGCTGGCCGGCGGGGACACCCTGATCGTCATCGGCACCCGCGAGGGCGTCGACGCGGCCGCCGCGATCCTGGGAAGGGAGTGATCGGATGCACACCGCGACCGTGTTCACCGAGCTCGGGGCGATCATCCTCGTCCTGGGCCTGCTCGGCCGGATAGCGAGCCGCTACGGCTTCTCGCCGATCCCCCTCTACCTCCTCGGCGGCCTCGCCTTCGGTCACGGCGGGCTGCTGCCGCTCAGCTCCAGCGAGGAGTTCGTGGCGACCGGCGCCGAGATCGGCGTCGTCCTGCTGCTCCTGATGCTGGGCCTGGAGTACACCGCCGCCGACCTGGTGACCAACCTGAAGCAGCAGTACCCCGCCGGCGCCGTCGACTTCGCGTTCAACGCGCTGCCGGGTGCGGCGATGGGCCTGCTGCTCGGCTGGGGGCCGGTCGCGGCCGTGGTGCTGGCCGGGGTCACCTGGATCTCCTCCTCGGGCGTGATCGCCAAGGTGCTGGGCGACCTCGGGCGGCTCGGCAACCGGGAGACGCCGGTGATCCTCAGCATCCTGGTGCTGGAGGACCTCTCGATGGCCCTCTACCTGCCGATCCTCACCGCACTGCTCGCCGGGGCCGGCCTGCTGGCGGGCAGCATCACGCTCGCCATCGCGCTGGCCACCGCGGGCGCCGTGCTGTTCGTGGCGCTGCGCTACGGGCGTCTGATCTCGAAGTTCGTCTCGCACGACGACCCGGAGAAGCTGCTGCTGGTGGTGCTCGGCCTGACGCTGCTGGTCGCCGGGGTGGCGCAGCAGTTGCAGGTCTCCGCCGCGGTCGGGGCGTTCCTGGTCGGCATCGCGCTCTCCGGGGAGGCCGCCGAGGGTGCCCACGTGCTCCTCAGCCCGCTCCGCGACCTCTTCGCCGCGGTGTTCTTCGTCTTCTTCGGCCTGAGCACCAACCCGGCGTCCATCCCGCCGGTGCTGCTGCCCGCGCTGGCCCTCGCCGTCGTCACCGCCCTGACGAAGATCGCCACCGGGTACTGGGCCGCCCGGCGGGCCGGCATCGCCGTCCGCGGCCGGTGGCGGGCCGGCGGGGCGCTGGTCGCCCGTGGCGAGTTCTCGATCGTCATCGCGGGGCTGGCGGTCACCGCGGGCATCGAGCCCGACCTCGGACCGCTCGCCACCGCGTACGTACTGATCCTGGTCGTCGTCGGACCACTCGCCGCGCGGTACACCGAACCCGCCGCGGGCCGGATCGGTGCGCTGGTACGGAAGCGGTGGGCACCGGCCGAGCAGCGCACCCCCGCCGCACCCGCACCCGCACCCGTAGCCGCAGCGTCCGGGACGGCCGGAGCCGCCGAATCGGCCGAGGCGGCCGAGGACGGCACGGCGGCGGCAGCACCGTCCTGACGCCCGTCTCAGCCGCACCCGCCGCTCTCCTGAGGCTCCACCTCCGCCCCCACCTCCGCCCCCGTGCCCGGCGCGGGCGCGGGGAGCGGTGACTTCTCCGGGGACGGCGGTGCGGACGGCCCGGGCAGCACGGGGGCCTCCTCCGCGGAGGAGGCCCGCAGGGCGCCGAGGCGGTCGCGCAGCGCCGCCGAGGTGGACCGCAGCCGCTGGGCGCGGTCGGCACGGACACCGTCCGGGTCGACCGCGACCACCGGGATGCCGCGGGCCTTCGCGGTGGCGATCAGGCTCTCCGAGGCCGCCGGGAGCAGCGCGAGCACGGCGGCGGCGAACAGGCCGCCGTTCAGCTGCTTCGTCCGGCCCAGCAGACCGCGGTGGACGATCTCGCACGGCAGCAGCAGGTCCTCGCGCTCGGCCGCCTCGACGGCCGCCAGCACCAGGGTGACCAGCCCCTCGGCGGCCCGTGTGACGACCCATCGGCGGCCCGGCACGGGTGGCAGGAACTCCCTGATCCGGTCGACCTCCTTGCCGACGACCACGTCGGGCAGCAGGTCGAGGGTGGAGTGCAGCCTGAGCTCCTGCACCTTCTCCCAGGCGACGTCGTCCCCGTCGAAGCCGACGCGTTCGGGGCCTACGGAGACCTGTCCGAAGCCGTCCAGCAGGTGCAGCAGCCGTACGGCCGGGCCCGGCACCCGGGGGTGGCGGCCGATCAGCGCGGCGATCGACACCTCCCACTCCTCCGCGGCGGGCGCCTCGGGCGGGGGCAGGGAGGCGAGGGCGCGGCGCACCCAGTCGCCCTCGCCGACCACGTTGCGGGCCTTCCCCCGGCCGGTGTGCGCGGCGGCGCCGATCGCGGCGCCCGCCCTGCGGCCGATGTCCTGCGCGGTGTCGCGTACCCCCATGGCCCTGCTCCCCCTCCACCCGGTCGCACCAGTCTGCCGGGCCGGGTCACCGTACGGGGCCGGGCTCGCCGCTCTCCCCGCGCCGCGTGCCACCGTCCCGCCCGCCGCCGGCCGCGGGGTCCGCGACGCGGGCAGTGTCGGCGGCGCGGGTGCTGTCGGCGGCGCGGGCGAGCAGGACGCCGCGTTCGCGGGAGTTGCGGGTCAGGCCGGCCGCCCGGGCGAACTCGGCGGCGGCCTCCTCGTGCCGGCCGAGCCGGGCGAGCAGGTCGCCGCGGACACCGGGCAGCAGGTGGTAGGAGCGGAGGGCCGGTTCGGCGGCGATCCGGTCGACCAGGTCGAGGCCGGTGGCCGGTCCGAAAGCCATGCCGAGGGCCACGGCCCGGTTGAGCTCGACGACCGGCGAGGGGTGGCGTTCGGCGAGCGCGGCGTAGAGGGCGGCGATCCGGATCCAGTCGGTGTCGCCGGCGGTCGCCGCCCGCGCGTGGCAGGCGGCGATGGCGGCCTGCAGCACGTACGGGCCCGGCGGTGTGCCGAGCCGGTCGTCGAGGGCCTCGGCGCGGGCGAGTGCGGCGAGGCCGCGGTGCACGAGCAGGCGGTCCCAGCGGGTGCGGTCCTGGTCGAGCAGCAGCACGGGCGCGCCGCCGGGGCCGGTGCGGGCGGCGGTACGGGAGGCCTGGATCTCCAGGAGTGCGACGAGGCCGTGCACCTCGGGTTCGCCCGGCATGAGGCCGGCGAGCACCCGGCCGAGGCGCATCGCCTCCTCGCAGAGCGCCGGCCGCATCCAGTCGTCCCCGGCGGTGGCGGCGTAGCCCTCGTTGAAGACCAGGTAGACGACTTCGAGGACGGAGGCGAGGCGGGGGGCGAGCTCGTCGCCCTGCGGCACCTCGAACGGCACGTCGGCCCGGGCGAGGGTGCGTTTGGCGCGGACGATGCGCTGGGCAACCGTGGCCTCGGAGGTGAGGAAGGCGCGGGCGATCTCGTCGGTGGAGAGGCCGCCGAGCAGCCGCAGGGTGAGGGCGGCCCGGGCCTCGGTGGAGAGCACGGGGTGGCAGGCGGTGAAGACCAGCCGGAGCAGGTCGTCCTCGACGGCGTCGGCGAGGGCGGCCTGCTCCGGCCGGGGCTGCTGCGGGGGGCCGGTCTCCAGCTCGTGGCCGAGCAGGCGGAGCTTGGCGGCGAGCCGCTCCTCGCGGCGGATGCGGTCGACGGCCCGCCGCCGGGCGGTGACGGTGAGCCAGGCCCCGGGGTTGTCGGGGACTCCGGACCCGGGCCACTGTTCGAGGGCGGCGACCAGGGCGTCCTGGGCGAGTTCCTCGGCGAGGCCGATGTCGCGGACGAGCCTGGCGAGTCCCGCGATGATCCGGGCGGACTCGATCCGCCAGACCGCCTCGATGGCACGGTGGGTGTCGGTGGCCGTCACAGCTCCCCATCAGAGCAGTTGGGGAAGGGGACCGGCCACCCGGCACACCGCACAGCCCGCGCCGCCCAAGCCGCCCATGACCAACAGCGACCGGCGGCAGTCGGCGTGCGGCCCGGGGTCAGCCGGTGATCGGCTTCTGGTGCTCGTCGCGCCAGGCCTGCTCCTGGGCGGCGACCTCCGGGGAGACGGTCTCGGGCGGGAAGTCGGAGGCCTCGAAGACCTTGCGGAGCTCCAGCACCGCGCCGTCCTGGAACGGCGCCCGGCCCGCCCACTGCAGGGCCTCCTCGCGGGAGCTGACGTCGATCACCCAGTATCCGGCGATGAGTTCCTTGCTCTCGGCGAAGGGGCCGTCGGTGACGGTGGCCTTCCCGCCGTGGAAGGTCAGCCGGGCGCCGGCGGAGCTGGGGTGCAGGCCGTCGGCGGCGAGCAGCACGCCGGCCTTGATGAGTTCCTCGTTGTAGCGGCCCATGGCGTCGATGTCGTCCTTGCTCGGCATGACGCCGGCCTCGGAGTCGTCGTCGGCCTTCACGATCAGCATGAATCGCATGGTGGTGTCTCCTGGTCCGGGGCCCGGGGTGCGGGCCGTGTGCGCCGGCCGTTCCGGCGTTCCGTCTGTGCGTCGATCGGGCGGGGCGGGATTCGACACGTGCGCGGAGATTTCTTCCGGGGTTCCCGGAGGGCGGGCAGGCGGGCGGACGGGCGGGCCGTCAGCTGCGGGGCCTGCCGGGTTCGACGGCGTTCTGCAGCCGGTCGAACTCCGCGATGTCGGGGTGGTGGAGGTCGAACGCCGGGCTCTCGGAGCGGATGCGCGGCAGGGTGGCGAAGTTGTGCCGGGGCGGCGGGCAGGAGGTGGCCCACTCCAGCGAGCGGCCGTAGCCCCACGGGTCGTCGGCCTCGACCTTCTCGCCGTACCTGGCCGTCTTCCACACGTTGTACAGGAACGGCAGCACGGAGAGCCCGAGGAGGAACGAGCCGATGGTGGAGACGGTGTTCAGGGTGGTGAAACCGTCCGAGGCCAGGTAGTCGGCGTAGCGGCGGGGCATGCCCTCCGCGCCGAGCCAGTGCTGCACGAGGAAGGTCAGGTGGAAGCCGATGAACAGCGTCCAGAAGGTGACCTTGCCGAGGCGTTCGTCGAGGATCCTGCCGGTCATCTTCGGCCACCAGAAGTGGAAGCCGGCGAACATCGCGAAGACCACGGTGCCGAAGACGACGTAGTGGAAGTGGGCGACGACGAAGTACGAGTCGGAGACCTGGAAGTCCACGGGCGGGCTGGCGAGCAGGACGCCGGTGAGGCCGCCGAAGAGGAAGGTGACGAGGAAGCCGATGCTCCAGAGCATGGGGGTCTCGAAGCTGAGGGAGCCCTGCCACATGGTGCCGATCCAGTTGAAGAACTTCACGCCGGTGGGCACCGCGATGAGGAGCGTCATGAAGGAGAAGAACGGCAGCAGCACCTGGCCGGTGACGAACATGTGGTGGGCCCAGACGGTGACCGAGAGGCCGGTGATCGCGATGGTGGCGCCGATGAGGCCGGCGTAGCCGAAGATCGGCTTGCGGCTGAAGACCGGGATGATCTCGGTGACGATGCCGAAGAACGGCAGGGCGATGATGTAGACCTCGGGGTGGCCGAAGAACCAGAAGAGGTGCTGCCACAGCAGGGCGCCGCCGTTGGCGGGGTCGAAGACGTGGGCGCCGAACTTCCGGTCGGCCTCCAGGCAGAGCAGGGCGGCGGCGAGCACGGGGAACGCGAACAGCACGAGGATGCTGGTGAAGAGGATGTTCCAGACGAAGATCGGCATGCGGAAGACCGTCATGCCGGGGGCGCGCAGGCAGACGATCGTGGTGATGAAGTTGACCGAGCCGAGGATCGTGCCGAAGCCGGAGAACGCCAGGCCCATGATCCACATGTCGCCGCCGATGCCGGGTGAGCGGATCGCCCCGGAGAGCGGCGTGTAGGCGAACCAGCCGAAGTCCGCGGCGCCGTCGGGGGTCAGGAACCCGGCGACGGCGATGAGCGAGCCGAAGAGGTAGAGCCAGTAGGCGAGGGCGTTCAGCCGGGGGAAGGCGACGTCGGGGGTGCCGATCTGCAGCGGCATGATCCAGTTCGCGAAGCCGGCGAAGAGCGGGGTGGCGAACATCAGCAGCATGATCGTGCCGTGCATCGTGAACAGCTGGTTGAACTGCGCGTTCGAGACGATCTGGGTGCCGGGCCGGGCCAGTTCGGCCCGCATCACCAGGGCCATCACACCGCCGACGAGGAAGAAGGCGAAGGCGGTGGTCATGTAGAGGGTGCCGATCCGCTTGTGATCGGTGGTGGTCAGCCAGCCCACCAGGGCGCGCCCGCGGTGGGGCCGGCGGGCCTCGTCGAAGCGCCGCCGCCGGGGGCGTGGGCGGGGTCTGTGATCGGTGTCGGTCGGCAGAATCGTCACTGCGCCCACTCCTCCGCGCCTGGCCGGCCGGCCGGCCGACGGGTCACCGGCCCATCAGTACCAGCCGGGGCGGGCGGCGGCCGGAGGCTCGCCGCGGAGGAGGGCCCGGGTCACCCGGGCTGCCGCACCGGGCCACGGGCAGGGGCGGGGCCGCCTCAGCGGCCGGCCTCGGGCAGGGGCGGAGCGACCTCAGCGGCCGGCCATGTGCTCCAGCCGGGCGATCCGCTCCTGCATCGGCGGGTGGGTGGAGAAGAGCCTGGCGCCGCGCTCACCGGGCCGGAACGGGCTGGCGATCATCATGTGGCTGGCGGTCTGGATCTGCGGCTCGGGCGGCAGCGGCAGCCGCTGCGTGCCCGCCTCCAGCTTGCGCAGCGCGCTCGCCAGGGCGAGCGGGTCGCCGGTGATCAGGGCTCCGTCGGCGTCCGCCTGGTACTCGCGGGAGCGGCTGACGGCCAGCTGGACGAGCGAGGCGGCGAGCGGGCCGAGGATCATGATCAGCAGCAGGCCGACCAGCCCCGGACCGTCGTCGTCGTCGCTGCGGCCGACCGGGATCAGCCAGGCGAAGTTCACCAGGAACATCACCACCGAGGCCAGGGCCCCCGCCACGGACGAGATGAGGATGTCCCGGTTGTACACGTGGCTGAGCTCGTGCCCGAGCACGCCGCGCAGCTCGCGCTCGTCGAGGATCTGCAGGATGCCGTCGGTGCAGCAGACGGCGGCGTTGCGCGGGTTGCGGCCGGTGGCGAAGGCGTTCGGCGCGGGCGTCGGCGAGATGTACAGCCGGGGCATCGGCTGCCGGGCGGAGGTGGAGAGCTCGCGGACGATCCGGTACAGCTGCGGCGCCTCGATCTCGCTGACCGGGCGGGCCCGCATGGCGCGCAGCGCGAGCCTGTCGCTGTTCCAGTAGGCGTACGCGTTGGTCACCACCGCGACCACCAGGCCGATGATCAGCCCGGCGCGGCCGAACAGGCTGCCGATGCCCAGGATCAGCGCCGACAGGGCGCCCAAGAGTACGGCCGTCCTCAAGCCGTTGTGCTGGCGGTGCACGGCTGACCCTCCGTGGTGGTGCGGCGGGGAGCCCGGTGGCGGCACCCTCGTCGGAATCAACGGAAGGATGCCGCTCGTTCGTTCCCCGCCGCATCCCGGGCGGGCCGCCCGGGTGGTCCCGCGGTCAGAACAGGGTGCCGTCCACGACCTGCAGCACGAGCTGCGGGACCACCGACAGCACGACCGCGCCGCACGCCGTGAGCGCCAGCGCGGCGGCCAGCGGTGCGGGGGTCCGGAGCGTCCCGGCCGCGGCCGCCCGGGCGGTCTCCGGCGCGGTCTCCGGGGCGGGCGCGAAGAGCTTCGCCGTCCACTGCAGGTAGTAGAAGAGCGCGATCACCACGTTGACCGCCATCACCACGGCCAGCCAGCCCAGCCCGGCGTCGACGGCGGCGCGGAAGACCACGACCTTGCCGAAGAGGCCGATCACGCCCGGCGGCAGGCCCGCCAGGCACAGCAGGAAGAAGGCCATCGCCAGCGCGCTCCAGCGGTTGCGGGCGAAGAGCCCGCGGTGGTCGTCCAGGCGGGTGCCGGACGTCCGGGCGACGACCGCGACGACGCCGAACGCGCCGAGGTTCACCACGCCGTAGATCAGCGCGTACGCGACGGTCGCGCCCAGCGGACGCGGCGAGCCCTCGTAGCCGGCCGCGGCCAGCGGCACGATCAGGTAGCCGGCCTGGCCGACCGACGACCAGGCGAGCAGCCGCACCGCGCTGTACGGGGTGCCGGGCCGCTGGCGGAGCGCCGCGACGTTGCCGCCGGTCATGGTGAGCGCGGCCAGCACCGCCAGCACCAGGCCCCAGGTGTGCGCGTACGGGTGGAAGGCGATGGTGGTGACCAGGGCGAGCCCGGCCAGGCCGGCCGCCTTGCCGACCACCGAGAGGTAGCCGGCCACCGGCAGCGGCGCACTCGTGTACGTGTCGGGCAGCCAGAAGTGGAACGGCACGACGGCGACCTTGAAGGCGAAGCCGACGAGGGTGAGCACCGCACCGGCCTCGGCGAGCGGCTTCAGCTGCCCCGGGGTCGTCGCCAGCCCGTCCGCGATCGCGGCCAGGTGGATCGAGCCGCTCGCCGCGTACACGAAGCCGACGCCGAGCAGCATGACCGCGGTGGCGGTCACCGAGGAGAGGAAGAACTTCAGGGCGCCCTCGGCGCCGCGGCCGTCCCGGCGCAGCGCCACCAGGGCGAAGGCGGGCAGCGAGGCCACCTCCAGCGCGATGATCAGCGTGGCGAGGTCACGGGAGGCGGGCAGCAGGGCGGCACCGGCGGCGCTGCTCAGCAGCAGGAACCAGTACTCGCCGCCGGGCAGCCGCTCCTCGTCGACGGTGTGCAGCGACAGCAGCACCGCGATCAGGGCGCCGCCGAGCGCGAGCAGCTGGAAGGCCAGCGCGAAGTGGTCGGCGGTGTAGCTGCAGGCGCCGGTGCCCGCCGCGGTGCGCAGGCAGAAGGTCGAGCGGGCGTCCCCGCGCACCAGCGGCAGCATCGACGCCAGGGCACCGACGAGGCCGGCGGCGGAGATCCAGCCGAGGGCCTTCTTCCGGGCGCCGGGCAGGAAGAGGTCCGCGACCAGCACCAGGAGCGCGGCCAGCGCCGCGATGAGCGGCGGCGCGACGGCCACCCAGTCGACGGACTGGATGAGACCGCCCGGGTCGGCGACGGCGAGACGGTTCATGGCGGGCTGCCCCAGGAGAGGAGATCCGAGCGGGGTGCTGATCACGGCTCAGCCACCCCCGAGCAGGTGCTTGACGGCCGGGTCGGAGAGGCTGAGCAGCAGCGCCGGCCACACGCCCGCGGCGAGGGTGAGCGCGGCGAGCGGCGTCCAGCTGACCGCCTCGTACGGCTTGAGGTCGGGCACGTCGGCGACGGCCGCGGGCTGCTTCGGGTCGCCCATGCAGACGCGGCGGACGACGACGAGCAGGTAGCCGGCGGTCAGCAGGGTGCCGAGGCCGGCGAGCACCATGTACGTCACGAACGCGGGCCGGGAGAGCCCCGCGGCCGGGTCGAAGGCCCCGAACATCGCGAGCAGCTCGCCCCAGAAGCCCGCCAGGCCGGGCAGGCCCAGGCTGGCCACGGCGGCGAAGGCCAGCAGGCCGCCGATGCGCGGCGCCCGGCCGTACAGCGCCGCTCCGGTGGCCCCGGCGAGCGTGTCGAGGTCGGCGGTGCCGTAGCGGTCCTTGACCGCGCCGACGAGGAAGAACAGCAGGCCGGTGATCAGGCCGTGCGCGATGTTGGCGAACAGGGCGCCGTTGACGCCGGTCTGCGTCAGCGAGGCGATGCCCAGCAGCACGAAGCCCATGTGGCCGACGGACGAGTAGGCGACGAGGCGCTTGAGGTCGCCCTTCGCGCCGGGCCTGGCCAGCGCGAGGCAGGCCAGCGAGCCGTAGACGATGCCGACCGCGGCGAGCGCGCCCAGGTAGGGGGCGAAGGTGGCCGTGCCCTCCGGCACGATCGGCAGCAGCACCCGGACGAGGCCGTACGTGCCCATCTTGAGCAGCACGCCGGCGAGCAGCACCGAGCCGACCGTGGGCGCCGCGGTGTGCGCGTCGGGCAGCCAGCTGTGCAGCGGCCACGCGGGCGCCTTCACCGCCAGGCCCGCGAGGATCGCGAGCGCGGCGACCACCTGGGTGGTGTGGCTCAGGCCGCTGCCGTGGGCGGCGGCCAGCTCCGTCATGTCGAAGGTGCCGGCGTCGGTGCCGATCAGCAGGAAGCCCAGCAGCATGACCGCGGAGCCGAGCAGGGTGTAGAGGATGAAGCGGTTGGCGGACGGCACCTTCGCACCGCTGCCCCAGCGGGCGATCAGGAAGTACATCGGGATCAGCACGACCTCGAAGGCCACGAAGAACAGCACCAGGTCGAGCACCGCGAAGGTGGCGAGCATGCCGACCTCCAGCAGGAGCAGCAGGCCGGTGAACGCCTGTGCGGTCGGCACGCCCTCGCCGGAGGGCAGCCGCCGGGTCGAGTAGACCGCGCAGAGGAAGGTGAGCAGCGAGGTCAGCACGAGGAGCGGCAGCGAGATGCCGTCGACGCCGAGGTGCAGGCGGACGTCGAGCGCGGGGATCCAGGCGGTGTCGGTGACCGCCTGCATGCGGGCCGGCTCGTCGTGGTCGAAGCCGGCCGCGAGGGCGATCGTCAGCACGAGCACCGCGCCGGTCACGGCGGTGCCGAGGCGCAGGGCGCGCCGGTCGGCGGTCGCCCGGTCGGGGCCGAGGGGGACGAGCGTCACGGCGGCGCCGGCGAGCGGCAGCAGCAGGAGGGCGATGAGGACTGCGTTCATCGGGGGCTCCAGGGTCGGGCTGCGGCCGGCTCGGCGGTACGGACGGTGCGGGTGCTGCGGGCGGTGCGCGGGTGGCGGGGCGTCGGCAGGGTCATGTGCCGACCGCCACGAGGACGGCGAGCACGACGGCCCCGGCCAGGAGGGCGCTCAGGTACGCCTGGGCGTTGCCGTTCTGGGCGCGCCGCACGAGCCACCCGAGGGCGTTCGCGCCGGTGCCGGTGCCGCGGACGTACGTCTCGACGACCTCGCGGTCGAGGAAGCGCACCAGCCGGGCGGCGGCCGCGGTCGGGCGGACGAACACGGCGCTGTAGAGCCGGTCGACGCCGAAACCGTGCTGCGCGGAGCGGTGCAGCGGGCCGAGGAGCAGCCGTCCGGGGTCGGCGGGCAGCCGCTCGGCCGGGGGCGGCCCGGCCTGCTCGGGCACGCGCCCGGCCGCGGCCGGGCGGGCGGCCTGCCGGGCGGTGGCGGTGCGCCACGCCGCGTACGCGACGAGGATGCCGACCACGGCCAGGCCGGTGCCGAAGACCGAGGTGGTGAGGGAGGGGCGCAGCGAGCCGCCGTCGAGGAGGGCGGGCAGCCAGCCGCTGCGCAGGCTGGTCACGCCGAAGGCCATGGTCGGCACGGCGAGCACCCACAGCGGCCAGCGCATCGCCGACGGCTCGGCGGTGGCCGGGTCGGCCTCGTCGATCTCCGGGGAGTACGGGGCGCCGTCGGCGGCCGGGGCGGCGGCGGGTGCCCCGGCGCGGCCGTGGAAGGCGACCAGCCACAGCCGGGTGGCGTAGGCCGCGGTGAGCAGCGCGGTGAGGGCGGCGGAGACCAGGACGATCCAGCCGGCCGCCTCGGGGACGGCCGCGGCCGGGCCGACGCCGTTGGTCAGCGCCTCGCCGTGCGCGGCGTGCTCGGCCGCCGTGAGCACGGACTCCTTGGTGAAGAAGCCGCTGAACGGCGGCAGGCCGACGAGGGCGACGAGGCCGATGCCCATCGTCCAGTAGGCGTCCGGCACCCGTCGGCGCAGGTCGCGCATGCCGGACATCGCGCTGAGGGAGTTGGTGTGCGCGGCGTGGATGACGACGCCCGCGGTGAGGAAGAGCAGGGCCTTGAAGGCGCCGTGGCCGACCAGGTGGAAGACGGCGGCCTCGCGGTCGCCGGAGGCCAGCGCGCCGGCCATGTAGCCGAGCTGGCCGACGGTCGAGTAGGCGAGCACCCGCTTGAGGTCGTCCTGGGCGAGGGCGCAGAGCGCCGAGCCGACCATGGTGACGGCGGCCATCACGGCCAGCACCACCAGCGCGGCGCCGGAGAGCAGGAAGACCGGCAGCAGCCGGGCCACGAGGTAGATGCCCGCGGCGACCATGGTGGCGGCGTGGATGAGGGCGGAGACCGGTGTGGGGCCCGCCATCGCGTCGGGGAGCCAGGTGTGCAGCGGGAACTGCGCGCTCTTGCCGGCCACGCCGGCGAGCAGCAGCAGGGCGATCAGCGTGGGGTGGCCGAGCCTGCCGTCGGTGGCGGCGGTCAGCACGTCGGTGATGCCGAAGCTGCCCGCGTCGGCGCCGAGCAGGAAGATGCCGAAGAGGAACGGCACGTCGCCGAGCTTGGTGACGAGGAACGCCTTCAGCGAGGCGGAGCGGGCGTCCTCGGTCTCCCAGTGGTGGCCGATCAGGAAGTACGAGCAGATGCCCATGATCTCCCAGCCGACCAGCAGGATGATGAGGTCGCCGGAGTAGACGACCAGGAACATCGCCGCGGTGAAGAGGGAGACCAGCGCCGCGTACGAGGGGTAGCGGGGGTCGTCCTTGAGGTAGGCCGTCGAGTAGACCTGCACGCAGGTGGCGACGAGGCCGACGAGCACCGAGATCAGCGAGCTGTAGCCGTCGAGGTGGACGGAGAGCGCGATGCCGGGGCCGCCGGTCGGGGCGAGCCGGGTCGAGGCGTCGAGGGTGTGGCCGGTGCCGAGCTGCAGGGCGACGACGAGGGCGAGCACCGCCGACACGGCGACCGGGAGGACCGCCAGCGGACGGGCGAGGCCGGGGTGCCGTCGGCCGGTGGCGAGGGTGGCGGCCGCGCCCAGGGCGGGCAGCGCGGGGACGAGGACGGGCAGGGCGAGGTTCATGCGGCCTGGCCCTCCGGCTGGGTCGACGGGGCGGCGCCGGCCCCGGGCTCGGGCGCGGCGGCCTCGGCCGGGTCGCCGAGCGCGGTCAGCCGGTCGACGTCCGCGGTGCCGCGGGTGCGGAAGACCAGCAGCACGATCGCGAGACCGAGCCCGATCTCGGCGGCGGCGACGGTGATGGTGAAGAGGGTGAGGGCCTGTCCGGCGTGCACCGCGTCGCGCAGCCAGGCGTCGAAGGCGACGAGGTTGAGGTTGACGGCGTTGAGCATCAGCTCGACGGACATCAGCACGAGCACGGTGTTGCGCCGGGCGAGCACGCCGTAGACGCCGACGCAGAACAGCAGCGCGGCGAGGACGGCGGGGTAGACGAGGTGCATCGGCGTCAGCGCTCCTGCGCGGGGGCGGTCGGGGCGGTGGACGGCGCCGGTGCGGCGGGGCGGCCGACCGGTTTGCCGGCCCGCAGCTTCCCGGCGCGCGGCCGGGGCAGCCGGGCGGAGTTGTTCCGGGACAGCACGACGGCGCCGACGAGGGCGGCGAGCAGGAGCACGGACAGTGCCTCGAAGGGCAGCACCCAGTGCCGGAAGAGGTACTCGCCGGTGGCGCGGGTGGAGCCGCCGCCCCCGCCGAGGTCGATCCAGCTGGTGCGGAACGCGTCCGTGACCAGGGTCACCAGGGTGCCGGCGGCCGCGAGGGCGACGCCGAGCGCCACCCAGCGGTTGCCGGAGTCGGCGTCGGGGGAGCGGCCGATCGGGGCCCGGGTCAGCATCAGCCCGAACAGCACGAGCACGACCACCGAGCCGAGGTAGATCAGCACCTGCGCCCAGGCGATGAACTCCGCCGTGAGCAGGAGGAACTCCACGGCCAGACCGCCGAGCGCGACGACCAGCCACAGGGCGGCGTGCACCAGCTGCTTCGTCGTCACCGACACCACCGCGGCGCCGAGCACCACCAGGCCGACCAGCAGGAAGACGACCTCGGCCCCGGTCGGGGAGAGGAAGGAGCGTGCGGCGGGCTCCAGCGGGCCTGCCGCGGCGAGCAGGGCGGTCATGCGTCCTCACCGGCCTCGGCGGCCGCGGCGGCCGCAGCGGCGGCGGCGGCAGCGAGCTTCTCGGCCGCCTTGCGGGCGGTGGCGATCTCCTTGGGCTCCTCGGCGGCCGGGTCGAGCGCGGGGGGCGCGGGCACCGTCCACATCCACTCCCGCAGCCGGTCCCGCTCGTGGGTGAGGTCGAGGATGTCGGTCTCCGCGTACTCGAACTCGGGCGACCAGAAGAGCGCGTCGAAGGGGCAGACCTCGATGCAGATGCCGCAGTACATGCAGAGCGAGAAGTCGATCGCGAAGCGGTCGAGCACGTTGCGGGTGCGGGCGCGGGCGTTCGGGTCGGCGGCGGGCAGCGTCTCCTTGTGGGAGTCGATGTAGATGCACCAGTCCGGGCACTCGCGGGCGCAGAGCATGCAGACCGTGCAGTTCTCCTCCAGCAGCGCGATGACGCCGCGGGAGCGCGGCGGCAGCACGGGCTGCACGTCGGGGTACTGCGCGGTGACGGTCCTGCGCATCATGGTGCGGAGGGTCACGGCGAGGCCCTTGGCCAGGCCGCTGCCGGGGACGCGGTCGATGTGGGGAGCCATCAGGAGATCGCCACCTTGACGATGCCGGTGAGGGCGAGCTGGACGAGCGCGAGGGGGATCAGCACCGTCCACGCGAATCGCATCAGCTGGTCCTCGCGCAGACGGGGATAGGTGACCCGCAGCCAGATCACCACGAAGGCCAGCGCGAAGGTCTTGAGGAGCGTCCACAGCCAGCCGAGCGAGTCCGCGAGCGGTCCGTGCCAGCCGCCGAGGAACAGCACCGTGGTCAGCCCGGAGACGACCAGGATGCCCGCGTACTCGGAGAGCAGGAACAGCGCGAACCGCAGGCCGGTGTACTCGGTGTACGCGCCGAAGATGATCTCCGAGTCGGCGATCGGCATGTCGAACGGCGGCCGCTGCAGCTCGGCCAGCCCGGCCGTGAAGAAGACGAACGCGCCGATCGCCTGCCACGGGATCCACCACCAGTGGAAGGCGTCCACGATCTCCGGCAGCGCCACCGTGCCCGCCGCCATCGCCACCGAGGCGGCGGCCAGCAGCATCGGCAGCTCGTACGACATCAGCTGGGCCGCCGTGCGCAGGCCGCCCAGCAGGGAGAACTTGTTGGCCGAGGCCCAGCCCGCCATCAGGGAGCCGAGCACGCCGATGCCCATCACCGCGAGCACGAAGAAGATGCCGGCGTCGACCGTCTGCCCGACGAAGCCGTCCGGGCCGACCGGGATCGCCAGCAGCACCACCAGGTACGGCAGCAGGGCCACCGCCGGGGCGATCCGGAAGACCTTGCGGTCCGCGCCCGCCGGGACGATGTCCTCCTTCTGCACGAACTTCACGCCGTCGGCGACGAGCTGCGCCCAGCCGTGGAAGCCGCCCGCGTACATCGGGCCGAGCCGGCCCTGCATGTGCGCCATCACCTTGTGCTCGGTCTGGCCGATCACCAGCGGCAGCACCAGGAAGACGATCAGGGTGGCGACGCAGCGCAGCAGCGTGTCGATCAGGGTCACGCGCCGTCTCCGTCCTGGGTGGGGGCCTCGGGGGTGTCCGGGGCTTCGGGGGTGTCCGGTACGTCGGGTGCCGCGGGTGCCGCGGGTGCGTCGGGTGCCGCCGGTGCCGGGGCGCCCTCGGCGGGCTCCGGCGCCTCGTGCGCCGGGACGGGCGCGTGCCAGGGGGCGTCCGCGGACTGCGTGCGGGCCGGTCGGCGCGGGCGCTCACCGGCCGGCGCGGCCGGGGTCTGCCCGGCGTCCTCCGCGGCCTGGCTCACCGAACCGTCGCTGATCGAGCGCGTGCGCCGCGGCCGGTCGGCCCGGACGGGCGCGCCCTCGGCCCCGGGCGCCGCAGCGGCGGCACCGGCTGCCGCGCCGGCCGCGGCCCGGGGGCCTGCGCCGGCCGCCCGCGGGGTGCGGGCCGCACCGCGGGCGGGACGCTCCGCGATCGGCGGCAGGGTGCCCTTGAGCGGGCCCCACTCGTTGGGGTCGGGCACGCCGGGTGGCTGCATCTTGCGCCGGGCCGGGCCGTCGCCCTCCGACTCGCCCGGCTCCTTGGCGCCGGGCCAGGCCTTGGCGACGCGGGCGGCGAGCACGAAGTCCTTGCGCAGCGGGTGGCCCTCGAAGCCGTCCGGCAGCAGCAGGGTCACCAGGTGCGGGTGGCCGGGGAACTCGATGCCGAACATCTCGTGCGTCTCCCGCTCGTGCCAGCCGGCACCGGCGTAGACGCCGACGGCGGTCGGCAGTGCGGCCTTCTCGCGCGCCACCCGGGTGCGCAGCAGCAGGTGGCGCACGGTGCCGGGGGATCCGACCTCGGCGAGGTGCGCGGCGACGGAGAAGCCCTCGGCGAGCTCGTCGACGGCGCTCAGCCAGTCGAAGTAGGTGAGGCCGAGGGTGTCGCGGGCGGTGGTGAGCGCCTCGGTCCAGTGCTCGGCGGGCACGTCGACGGTCAGCAGGCCGTAGGCCTCGGAGGCGGTGGCCCAGGGGCCGACCGCCGCCGCGGTGCGCTCGGCCGGCGTCGGCCCGGCCGGCGGCTCCACGGGGGCCGCGGCCTCGGGCGGGCCCTCGGGAGCGGCTCCGGCCGGGGTGGGCTCGGGGGTGGTCACTGCGCGCCCTCCGGTCCGGCGACCAGCCCGCGGCGGAGCGCGGAGGCCGGCGCGGCGTAGCGCTGCGGCAGCGACTCGGCGGCGATCTTCTCCTGGAGCTTGAGGATGCCCTGGAGCAGGGCCTCGGGCCGCGGCGGGCAGCCGGGCACGTAGACGTCGACGGGGATGATCTGGTCGACGCCCTTGGTGACGGAGTACGAGTCCCAGTAGGGACCGCCCGAGTTGGAGCAGGCGCCGAAGGAGATGACGTACTTCGGCTCGGGCATCTGCTCGTAGAGGCGCTTCACGGCCGGCGCCATCTTGTCCGTGACGGTGCCGGAGACGATCATCAGGTCGGCCTGGCGGGGGCCCGGCGCGAACGGGATGACGCCCATCCGGATGAAGTCGTGCTTGGCCATCGACGCGGCGATGAACTCGATCGCGCAGCAGGCGAGGCCGAAGTTGAAGCACCAGAGGCTGTAGCGGCGGCCCCAGTTGAGCACGACCTTGACCGGGTCCGGCGCGAGCCGGGCGAGCGGGCCGAGGCGGCGCGTCCCGACGGCGCCGGGGGTGGCCGGGTCGGGGATGCCGAGCGGCACGGGGCCGCCGGAGCCGCCGTGCGCGTGGCCGTGGGTCACGTCCATTCCAGAACGCCCTTCTTCCAGGCGTAGAGCAGTCCGACCGCGAGGAAGCCGATGAAGACGAACATCTCCACCAGCGTCGCCGCCCCGTACCCGGCGGCGGCGAAGACCGTCGCCCAGGGGAAGAGGTAGATCGCGTCGACCGCGAAGATCACGTACAGGAAGGCGTAGACGTAGTACCGGACGTGGGTGTGGGCCCACCCCTCGCCGACCGGGTCGACCCCGCACTCGTACGCCAGCAGCTTCTCCGGCGAGTGGACCACCGGACGCAGCAGGCGGTTGGCGGTGAACGAGACCGCGACGAACAGCACGCCGACGAGGGCGATCAGGCCCACCGCCGCGTACGCGTCGAAGTAGCCGTCGCCCGCGGCCGCACCGGCACTGCCGGCGGCAGCCAGCTGCCCCTCCATGCGTTCGCCTCCACCTCGGCCGGGCCGCCGTGTGACCGGCGGGATCCGAACTCTTTGCACACCCATAACCAACGCTAAGGCGTGAGTCTAAATGCACCGCTGAGGTACTCCTGCACCCGCCCGAGCGGGCAGCCACATGCTGGACACCGGCCCCGGGCGGCACGGGAGCGGGCTGCCGTCCCCCGGGTGGGGATAACCCCCCTCCGGGGACGGCACCCAGCACCATGGCACGGCGGCCCCCCGGACCGCGATGCTGGTCCGGCAGCGGGGCACCGGGCGCCACGGGGGTGCCCGGGTCCGCTGCTCCCCGGGGACGGGGACGACATCGAAGGGGCAGGTGCACGCACGATGAAGGACCTGGCTGACCGCGAGGCGGAGGCGGCCCGGCCCTCCCTGTACGGGCCGCGGCTCTGGCTGCAGGTGCAGCACCTGCTGCTGAACCTGCCGCTCGGCATCGCCGGGTTCGTCCTCACGGTGGTGACGCTGACGGTCGGCCTGGGCCTGGCACTGACGGTGATCGGCCTGCCGGTGCTGGCCGCGGGCCTGGCCGGCAGCCGGTGGCTGGGGTCGGTCGCCCGGCGGAGGGCCCGTCACGCACTCGGCTCGGACGTCGCCGAGCCGGGCCCGCTGACACCGGCGCGGACGGGGGTGGCGGGCCGGATCGTCGCCGGGCTGACGGACTCCCTGAGCTGGCGCTCCGCCGTGTACGGCGTGCTGCTGCTGCCCTGGGGGATCATCGGCTTCGCCCTCACCCTGGTGCTGCTGATCGTGGGGTGGCCGGTGCTGCCGTGGGCGATCGGCGGCCTGGCCGCGCTCGACCGGATGCTCGTCGGCAGCCTGCTCTGCCCGAACGCGCTGAGCGTGCGGGTGCGGGAGCTGGAGGACGACCGCGGGGCGGTGGTCGACACGGCGGCGGCGGACCTGCGCCGGATCGAGCGCGACCTGCACGACGGCGCGCAGGCCCGGCTGGTCGCGCTGGCCATGGACCTCGGCCTGGCGAAGGAGAAGCTGGGCGAGGCGGGCACGGCGGACGAGGTCGCCGCGGCGGCCCGGATGGTGGGCAGCGCGCACGGCGAGGTGAAGCTGGCCCTGCAGGAGCTGCGCGACCTGGCCCGGGGCATCCACCCGGCGGTCCTGACGGACCGGGGCCTGGATGCGGCGCTCTCGGCCGTCGCGGCGCGCTGCACGGTGCCCGGCGGGGTGAGGGTGCACGTCGACCTCAACGGCACCGACCGGCCGGACCCCGCGGTGGAGGGCATCGCGTACTTCACCGTCAGCGAGCTGCTGACCAACGTCTCCAGGCATTCCGGCGCGCACTCCGCGACGGTGGACGTCCGGCGGGCCGACGACCGGCTGCTGCTGGTGGTGCAGGACGACGGCCACGGCGGCGCCGACCGCGGGCGGGGCAGCGGGCTGGCGGGCCTGGCCGAACGCGTCGGCGCGGTCGACGGGGTGTTCGCGGTGGAGAGTCCGGCGGGCGGTCCGACCGCGGTCACCGTCGAGCTGCCGTGGCGCACCCGGACGGCACGCGGCTGACGGAGGGCCCGTGGTGGAGGGGCCGTGGTGGAGGGCCCGGCGGCCGCCTCCCTTGCGCGGTGCGGCCGCCGGGCCCGGCCCGGGGGTGCGGGTCAGGCGGTCTTGAGGGTGTCCAGGGTGGCCTGGGCGGTACGCGTGGTGCCGTCGCGGGTGTAGGTCACGGTGACCTGCTCGCCCGGGGTGAGCTGGGCGAGCGCGGTGGTGAGCGAGGCGATGGTGGTGACGGGGGTGTCGCCGAGCGCGGTGATGACGTCGCCGGCCTGGATGCCGGCCGTGGCGGCGGACCCTCCGGGGAGGACGCTGACGACGGCGACGCCCGCGGGCTGGAAGTTCGCGTCGAAGTAGGTGCGTCCGGTGATGTCGAGGGCGGCGCGGCCGGAGTCGGTGACCTTGCCGTCCTTGACCAGCTGGTCGGCGATGCTGGTGATGGTGACCGACGGGATGGCGAAGCCGATGCCGGGCGCGGCTCCCCCGTTCAGCTCCTGGTCGACGGCGGCGAGGGTGTTGATGCCGATGACCTTGCTGTCCAGGCCCACGAGGGCGCCGCCGCTGTTGCCGGGGTTGATGGCGGCCGAGGTCTGCACCATGTTGCTGATGGTCGCGCCCGCCGCGCTGCCGCTGGCGGGCTCGGTGACGGTGCGCCCGGTCGCCGAGACGATGCCCTGGGTGACGCTGCTGGCGAGCCCGAGCGGGCTGCCCATCGCGAGGGTGATCTGCCCGACCTCGACCGTGGAGGAGTTCGCGAAGACGGCGGGCTTGAGCCCGCCGGGCACGCTGGTGAGCCGGATGACCGCCAGGTCGGACTCGGGGTAGCTGCCGACGAGGGTGGCGTCGAGGCCCTTGGTGCTGTTGGCCAGGGTGACGGTGAAGGTGGTGGCGGTGCCGACGACGTGGGCGTTGGTGACGATGTCGCCCTTGGTGTCGTAGACGATGCCGGAGCCGAGGCCGTCCGCCGTGGTGATCTGCACGACCGAGGGCAGCACGTCGGCGATGACCCGCTGGTAGGCGTTCTGCAGCTCGACGCCCCCGGCGACCGGGGCACCCGTCCCCGCAGAGGCGCTGCCGGTGGCGGACCGGGTGGCGGACGCCGAACGGGAGGCCGAGCCGGACGCCCCGGACTGCGGGGCGGCCGCACTGGTGCACCCGGTCGCCACGAGTCCGGCCAGCGCCAGGGCGGCGCCGTACGACCAGAGCTTCGGCCCGGTGGGGCGAGGTCCGGCCGGGTACGGGCGGGTCGGTTCCTTCTTCGGGCGCACCGGGGTTCCTCCGGAGGTGTGCACGGATGCGACAGGTGAGATGGCTTTGTCAGCATTTCACCTGTATGTCCGGTTCACCGGACCGGCGCGCCCGGAAGACCCCCGCCCGCGGGGCCCGCCGCCGGCCGGCCACCCCCGCCGCACCCGCCACCCCCGCCGCACCTGCCGCACCTGCCGTACCTGCCGTCCCGGACGAGGAACCGCACCCGCCGCACCCGCCGGGTCACGCCTCCAGCAGCGCGAAGAGTTCCTCCCAGCGGTCCAGCACCCGGTCCGGGGCGTACCGCACGATCGCCTCGCGGGCCCGCTCCCCCATCGCGTCGCGCAGCTCCTGGTCGTCCATCAGCCGGCCGAGCTGCCGGGCCAGCGCCGCGGTGTTGCCGACCGGGGCGAGCAGCCCGTCCTCGCCGTCCCGCACGATCTCGTGCACACCGGGCGCGCAGTCGAAGGCGACGCAGGGCACGCCGCAGGCCATGGCCTCCATCAGCGAGATCGGGAAGCCCTCGCCGCGCGAGGACAGCACGAACGCCCCTGCCCCGGCCAGCGCCCCCGGCACGTCGTCCGTCCGGCCGGCGAACTCGACCGACCCGTCCAGCCCGAGCGCGGAGCACTGCGCGCGGAGCGCGTCCTCCTCCTCGCCGAGGCCGTAGATCCTCAGCTGCCAGCCGGGCCGGTCGGCGACCGCCTCGGCCCAGGTCTCCAGCAGCAGGTCGACGCCCTTCTCCTGGGCGAGGCGGCCGATGGAGACGACCGTCCGGGTGGCCGGCTCGACCGTCTCCGGCAGCGCGAACGGCAGCGGGTTGGGGATGCCGCAGGTGGAGTTCATGCCCTGGCGGATCCAGGCGTCGGCGTCCTCGTCGGTGAGCACGACCAGCCGGTCGACGTCCGCGTAGTACCGCTGCACCCGGCCGAACCGGGAGGACGCCCTGCACGTCTCGAACGACTCGTGGCTCATGCCGATCACCTGAAGGCCCTTCAGGTCGGCCAGCGCCACCCACTCCATCGCCCACACCTGGGTGACGATCACCACCGCACCGGGCCGGGCGGCGCGGAACATCGCGCTCATCCGCCCGGCGGCCTCCCGCATCCCGGCGGCCCGCGCGGCCTGCCGCCGCCGGGCGCGCACGTCCAGCTGCTGCCACGGGAAGCGGGGCGTCCACGCCGCCGGCGGCTGCCCGGTGTGGAGGGTGGTCATGCCGTACGGGAGGTCGTCGCCGAAGTCCTTGTGCAGCACGGCGGGCGTGATGCCGATCAGCTCGACCCGGTGCCCGCGGCCGGTCAGCAGTCCGGCCATCCGGTGCGACCAGCTGGCCACGCCGCCCAGCTCGTCGACGCTGTTGCTGACGATGAAGATGTCGCGGCTCACGCGCCCGCCTCCCGCTCGTGCTTGCCGGCGCCGAACATCAGGTCGGCGACCCGCGCCGCCGCGTCGCCCCGGTCGTACTCCCCGTACGCCGCCGCGAAGTCGCGCCGCGCGTCCGCGTACTCCTTGCCCACCGACTCCAGCTCGGCCAGGGCCGCGAACAGCTCGCCCGGCTCCCGCAGCACCGGTCCCGGCGCCTCGCTCAGCAGGTCGAAGTACGTGCCGCGGACGTCGTCGGCGTACTCCTCCCAGTCGTAGGCGAAGAACAGCATCGGCCGGTCCAGCAGCGCGTAGTCGAACATCAGCGAGGAGTAGTCGGTGATCAGTGCGTCGGAGAGCTGGTAGAGCGGGGTGACCTCCTGGACGTCGGAGACGTCGATCACCCGCCCGCGCACCGACGGCGGCAGCACCACCTTGTTGAGGTAGTGGCAGCGCACCAGCAGCGTCATCCGGTCGCCGAAGCGCTCCGCGAACTCCTCCACGTCGAAGGGCAGCTCGAACGCCCGGACCCTGCCGCGGGCGTCGGCGCGGAACGTCGGCGCGTACAGCACCACCGGCTTCGACAGGTCGATGCCGAGCTCGCCGGCCAGCTGCCGGTCCTTCGCGGCGTCCTCGCGCAGCAGCACGTCGTTGCGCGGGTAGCCGGCCCGCAGCAGCCGCTCCTCGCCGATCCGGTACGCCGGGGCGAGCGTGCGCACGTCGTGCTCGGAGCGCACGACGAAGTGGTCGAAGCGGTTCAGCCCGGCCAGGTACTCGGCCTGCTGCACCGGCGTCTGCCGCTTGAGCGCGGCCAGGTCGAAGCCCATCTTCTTGAGCGCCGAGCCGTGCCAGGTCTGGATGTAGGTGGTCTCCGGGCGCTTGCGCAGCCGGTGCGGGAAGCCCTGGTTGTCGACCCAGTACTCGGCCTGCGCGAGGGCCCGCAGGTACGGCCAGGACCAGCGCCGCACCAGGGTGGCGCCGGAGGGGAAGCCCTCGGTGCTCCGCGCGTACGACCAGACCGCCTTCATCGGGGCGCCGCGCCGCACCAGCTCCTCGTAGACGGCGCGCGGGCTGTCGCTGTACTGCCGGCCCTGGTGGCTCTCGAAGACGACCTGGCCCTTCACCACCGGCAGCTTCTGCAGGAGCTGGTGGTAGACCTTCAGCTTGGTGTCGCCGTTGTTGAGCGTGCGGCGCAGCTCCAGGGCTCCGCGCACCGTCCGGCGGGCCCGGTCGGCGGCGGCGTTGGCGACGGCGGAGGCCTCGCCGCGCAGGGCGCGCTCGATCAGGTCGGTGCCCCGGCGGGCGGCCGCGCCCTCGGCGGTGAGCTCGAAGGCCAGGTGGCCGCGGGCGGTGGCCTGCGGGGTGAGGCGGTCGCCGGTGAGCCGGGTCAGCCGGGGCCGGACGGCGGGTGCCGCCGGGGCCGTGAGGTCGGTGTCGCCGACGGTGAGGCGGGTGGTGGTGCGCTCGCCGTTGACGGTCAGCACGCAGCGCACGTCCCACACCGCGTCGAGCACGCCGAGCGGCCGCAGCCGGCGGCCGAGGTCGGCGGTGGCGCTCCAGGCGATGCCGTCCCCGTCGTGCCGCACCTCCCCCACCGGGAAGGTGAACGACTTCATGCCCTTGCGGCGCGGCGAGAACAGCAGCCGGGCGGAGAGCTTGGCGTCCGACGGGATGCGGCCGAGCGGGTTGACGATCCGCCCGGCGAGTTCGACGCCCGCCGGGCCGGCGGCGTAGCGGGTGAGCCGGTTGCGCAGGAAGAGCTTGCGCAGCGGCGTCGCGTGGTAGCCGTGGGCCGTGACGTCGAGCACCCGGCGGCCTTCGGGGTCGTCGAGGTGCTCGGGGCAGAAGTAGACCCGGCCGTCCTGCTCGGTGAGCGGCGCGGCGAGCTTGTCGCGGTTGATGAGGGTGTCGACGGCGGGCAGCAGGTTGTCCCAGTCGTCCTGGCCGAGCAGGTAGGCGCAGACCCGCTGCGGGCTGCCGACCTCCTCGTACGCCTCGGGGGCGAGCCCGGTGAGGTAGCTGCGGGCGTGCCCGGCGAACTCCTTGCGGAAGTCCTCCGGCAGGAACGGCAGGTCGCGCAGGTGCAGCACCAGGTCGTGCTTGAGGAACTTCACGTCCTTGCGGTACTTCAGCTCCGTCATGCCGCGGTCGGCGAGCATGGCGTCGATCCGGCGGTGGATCTCCAGCCGGTCGGTGAAGTTGCGGATCTCGTGGCGCCGGTTGGAGAGCGAGCGCTCGCCCTTGGTGGGCGGGGCGACGTCCCACCAGTAGACCCGGTTGGGGATGAGGGTGATCCTCGCGGCGGCGAGGTAGGCCTGCGAGGAGAACAGCAGGTCCTCGTAGAGGATGCCGACGGGGAAGGTCAGCGCCTGCTCGGCGAGGAACGCCCGCCGGTAGGCCTTGTTGGTGGAGAGGGTGTCCCACACCAGCAGGTCGGGCATCTCGGCGACGGAGTCGAGGGTGCGGGTGCGGGCGTAGATCCACGGGTACCAGGCGTCGGTCTTGCCGTGCCGGTTGCCGAGGAAGCGGCGCACGCTGAGGCCGGAGACGAGGTCGGCCCCGGTGCGGGTGCCGGCCTCGTAGAGGTTGCGGGCGGCGTGGGCGGCGAGCTCGTCGTCGCTGTCGAGGAACATCACGTACTCGCCGCGGGCCTCGGCGACGCCGTGGTTGCGGGGGGCCCCGCAGCCGCCGCTGTTGGCGGGCAGCCGCAGGGCGCGGACGCGGCCGGGGTGTTCCTGCTCCAGCCGCAGGGCCACGGCGTGGCTGTCGTCGGTCGAGCAGTCGTCGACGATCAGCACCTCCAGGCCGCGCAGCGACTGTCCGAGGGCGGAGGCCACCGCCCGGGGCAGCCGGGCGGCGTCGTTGTAGACGATCACGATGACGCTGACCAGCGGCTGCGCCTGGCTGGAAGGCATGGAGCGAGGGTCCTTGTCGTCGGGTGCGCTGAGGGTGGTGGTGCGGGTTCCGTGCTCTGCCGATTGAGCCACGGCATCGTGGGAATCCCATGAATTCTCCCACCGCGCGCGCAGTGCCCCGTCCCTCCGGGGCCCGTGGGGTCCGTACGGCGTGCGGGGGCGGTCAGCCGAGGCGGGCGAGGATGCGCCGCAGGCGGGCCCTGACGACCTCCCAGCCGCCGCGCACGCCGTCGGCGACCCGCAGGCCGAGCTCGCCGTTGGTGGTGCCGTACGCCTGGACGAGGGCGAAGCGCAGCGGAGGCCGGTGGACGACGGCGTGCCGCTTGCCGAGGCCGGGGGCGCGGACGGCGGTCACGGCGCGGGAGCCGTCGGCGAAGCCGAGGCCGACGCGCAGCGACCAGGCGGTCATCTCGCCGACGTCGCGCAGCTCGAAGGCGTCGACGGTGGTGGAGGCCGTCCAGCCGCCGTCGGCGTGCGGGGTGAGCTCCAGCCGCCGGCGGACGCTCAGCGGCGGGCCGAGCCGGGTGCGGAGCTCCAGTTGGGCGTTGATCGGCCCGGCGGCCGACACCAGCCCGTACGGGTCGTGGACGCGCAGCCGGACGGCGCAGACCGGGCCGAGCCGCAGGGAGCCGTCGACGGCCAGCGGCAGCCGGCCGGGCGGCAGGGCGTCGAGGCCGGTGAGCGGTACGCCCGCGGCGAGCACCGGGCTGCCGTCGTCGTCGGTGAGGTAGGGCGGGGCGAGCCGCGGGGGGCTGGCGGCGAGTTCGCAGGCGCGGGCGAGTTCGGCGCCGTCGACGGGCTCGGGCCGGGCCAGCAGGAGGTCGCTGAGCCAGCGGCCGGCCGGGCTGGCCGCGGCGGCCGGGGCGGGGCCGAAGCCGGCGAGGTGGGTGCGGGCGATGCGCCACCAGGCCGTGCGGTAGGCGGCGGGCTTCTGCCGCAGTTCGCGGACGTACATCCGCAGGTCGTGGTCGATGAACTTGGTGCGGGCGGCGTCGGCGAGCCCGGGGGCGCCGGCCCCGTCGAGGATGCGGATCGCCTCGGCGTGGGCGTCCACGCGGTCCTGCCAGTTGCGGACCTCGTCGCGGCGCAGGGAGATCGACTGCCGGCCGGCCTCGCGGCGGACGTGCCAGAGGTAGACCGTCTCGCCGACGGCGACCAGGCGGGGCCGGGCGGCGTACAGGCGGGCGGTGAAGACGAAGTCCTCGTAGTGCACGGCGCCCTCGGCGAAGCGCACCTGGTGCTTGTCGAGGAAGTCCCTCAGGTAGAGCTTGTTGACGCAGAGGGTGTCGCGGAGGAACTCCGGGCGGGCGTCGATGCCGTCGTAGCGGCGGGGCGGGGCGCCGACCGCGGGGAAGAGGTCGCGCTGCCAGGGGGTGTCGGTGCCGGCCGGGAGTTCGCGGCGCACGCAGACGCCGGCGGTCACCTCGGCCTGTTCGGCGACGGCGGTCGCCAGCAGGGTGCGCACGGCGTCGGGGGCGAGCACGTCGTCGCTGTCGAGCAGCATCACGTACGGGCTGCGGGCGGCGGCGAGGCCCTGGTTCCGGGGGGTGCCGCAGCCGCCGCTGTTCTCCGTCCGCGTGATGACTCTCACGCGGGGATCGGCGGCGGCGAGGCGGGTCAGGCGCTCCGGAGTGGCATCGGTGGAGGCGTCGTCGACCACGACGACCTCGGCGACGCAGCTTCCCTGGGACAGCGCCGAGCGCACCGCGTCGGTGATGTGCGCGGCGTCGTCGTAGACGATGACCACGATGCTGACCTGGGGTGTCGCGCCGGGCGTCGTGCCGGGAGTGCTGGCGGTCATCCCGCGACCTGCTCCTCCCGCTGACGACAACCGCCTGCGATCGTACCGGACCGTACTTATCAGGGTGTCGGATAACTCGCGCCTCGGACGCGCCGACCGGGCCCGCCGGACTGCCGGAGCCGACTCGAACGCGTGCCGCATAGGATTTCGAGTATGACTTGGTTGATCACGGGCGGCGCCGGATACATCGGCGGACATGTCGTGCGGCAGCTCGCGGAGGCCGGCGAACGGGTCGTCGTGCTCGACGACCTCAGCTCGGGCGCGCCCGGCCGGCTGCCCGCGGGGGTGCCCCTGGTGGTCGGCTCCACGCTCGACCGCGGGGTGCTCGACGCGGCGATCCGGGAGCACGGCGTCACCGGTGTGCTGCACGTCGCGGCGAAGAAGCAGGTCGGCGAGTCGGTGGCGGAGCCGCTGCTCTACTACCGGGAGAACGTCGAGGGCCTGCGCACGGTGCTGGACGCCGCCGTCGGGGGCGGTGTGCGCCGGGTGCTGTTCTCGTCCTCGGCCGCGGTGTACGGCATGCCGGACGTCGACGTGGTGACCGAGGACACCCCGTGCGCGCCGATCAACCCGTACGGCGAGACGAAGCTGGTCGGCGAGTGGCTGCTGCAGGCCGCGGCCCGGGCGTACGGGCTGTCGACGGTCTCGCTGCGGTACTTCAACGTGGCGGGCGCGCACTCGCCCGAGCTGGCCGACGACGGGGTGAGCAACCTCGTGCCGATGGTCTTCCGGCGCCTCACCGACGGCCTGCCCCCGCTGGTCTTCGGCGACGACTACCCGACGCCGGACGGCACCTGCGTCCGCGACTACATCCACGTCGAGGACGTCGCCTCCGCGCACGTCGCCGCGGTGCGCCGGCTGGACGCCGAGGACGGGCCGCTGAGCCTGACGCTCAACATCGGCCGCGGCGAGGGCGTGTCCGTCCGCGGGATGCTCGACGCGATCGCCCGGATCACCGGCCACGGCACCGCCCCGGAGAACGCCCCGCGCCGCCCCGGCGACCCGGCCCGGGTGGTCGCGTCCGCCGACCTCATCCGCAAGGAGCTCGGCTGGTCGGCGCGGTACGGCGTCGACGAGATGATCGGCTCCGCCTGGGAGGGCTGGCTGGCCCGGCACCCCGGGGCCCGGCGGCCCTGACCCCGGCGCCCCGGCGCCCCGCCCCGGCGGTGCCGTGCAGGGCCGGGGCAGGGCGGAGGCGGGGCGGCGCGGGCCGGGGCCTAGTGCGGTACCGCCGTGCCGTAGTACGAGTCCAGCGCGTAGACGCAGCGGTCCTTGCTGCCCGCGAAGACCCGGCCGGCGACGGCCACCGGCGACCCGGTGAGTTCGCCCTTGGTGCCGAGCTCCCAGCGGAGCCGCCCGGTGGCCAGGTCGACGGTGTGCAGGGAGTGGTCCCGGCTGCCGATGTGCACCAGGCCGTCGGCGACCGCGGGCGATCCGACGATCTCCCCGCGGGCGGTGTAGCGCCAGCGCTCCCGGCCGGTGGCCGTGTCGAAGGCGAACAGCGTGTCCCCGGAGCCGAGCAGCACGGCGGTGTCGGCGACCACCGCGGGCTCGGCGCCCTGACGGCTGCCGGTCCGGCCGCGCCAGCGCTCCCGCCCGGTGGAGAGGTCGACGGCGTAGAGGGTGCCGAGGTAGTCGGCGACGTACACGGCACCGGCGTCGAGGGCCGGCGGGGTGAAGAGCACCACGGGTGCGTCGAACCGCCAGCGCTCGGCACCGGTGGCCGCGTCCAGCGCGTGCACCCGGGTGCCGGCCGTGACGTACAGCACGCCGCCGCGCTCCACGGGACGCGAGGGCACGTCCTCGCCGACCCGGAACGACCAGCGCAGCCCGCCGCCGCGGGGGTCGACGCAGCGCAGCCGCCCGCCGCCGTAGTAGTACGCGGCGCCGCCGAGCAGGGCCGGGCCGGACTGCGGGTTCTCGTAGTCCTGCTGGGCGTCGTCGGCCCGCCACAGCTCGGCGCCGTTGGCCGCCGAGCGGAGCTGGACCCCGCCGCCCCTGATGCCGCAGCAGAGCACGCCGTCGGCGGCGTCCAGGGCGTACACCCAGCCGTCGAGGGAGTTGCGCCAGCGCTCGGTGCCGTCGGCGACGTCGACCGTGTACAGGTGCGGGCCGTCGGCGGCGTGCACCCGGCCGTCGGCGACGGCCAGGGCCCAGGCGACGTCCCGGGTCTTCCAGCGCCGCTCGCCGGAGGCGATGTCGAGCGCGTGCACCTCGAAGCTGGAGACGAACAGGGTGCCGTCGGCGACCACCGGGGTGCCCCACACGTCGTTGGACATCCGGAACCGCCAGGGCCGCCACCGCACCGCCGGGGCGGGCGGCGGGACGGGGGCGGGCGCCGGGGCGGGCACCGGGGGGCGGCGCACCCAGTCGGTGGCCGCCGGGGCGGCCGGGGCGGCCGCACCGCTGCCGGGCTGCCCGGCGACGGACTGGTCGGCCCGCGGGCCGGGCCCTATCCGTACGGGACCGCCGGACAGCCGCACCTCGCCGGCGACCGGTCGGCGGCCCGGCGCCATGCGCTCGGTGGCGGCCTCGCCGCCGAGCGAGCCGGCACCGGCGGCCACCGGCGGCGGGGCGACCGGCTGCGGCGGCACCGGGGCGACCGGCTGCGGCGGGGCGACCGGCTGCGGGGCGGGAACGGGGCGGCGCCCGCGCTTCTGCTCGATGAGTTCGAGGGCGCTGTCGGGCAGCCAGTCGCCCGCGTCCCCGAGGGCGTCGTCCGAGAAGAGGTGCGGGGCCAGCTCGGCCTGGATCTGCGCCGGGGTGGGGCGGTGCTCCGGGGAGGGGCGCATGCAGGCCCGGACGAGGTCGACCAGCTCGACCGGCAGCCCGGAGAGGTCGGGCTGGTCGCGCAGGAGCTGGAAGACCGTCTCGACCGGGTTGGCGCCGCGGTAGGGCGGGTGCCCGGTGCCGCAGAAGACGAGCAGCGAGCCGAGCGAGAAGACGTCGCTCGCGCCGGTGACGCTGCGGCTGTCGCGGGCCTGCTCGGGCGACATGTAGGCCGGGGTGCCGACGGCGACGTTGGTCATGGTGAGCCGGGTGTGCGAGACGCCCGCGGCGATGCCGAAGTCGATCACGCGCGGGCCGTCCTCGACGACCAGCACGTTGGACGGCTTGAGGTCGCGGTGCACCAGGCCGGCGGCGTGGATCGACTGGAGGGCCTCGGCGATGCCGGCGACCAGCCAGCGCACCGCGACGACCGGCAGCGGCCCGCAGTGGTTGACCAGGTCCTCCAGCGAGGGCGCGGGCACGTAGGCGGTGGCGAGCCAGGGCACCCGTGCGTCTGCGTCGGCATCGACCACGGCGGCGGTGTAGAAGCCGCCGACCGTCTTGGCGGCGGCGATCTCGCGGGCGAAGCGGACCCGGAAGAGGTCGTCCTCGGCCAGCTCGGTGCGCACGGTCTTGATGGCGACGCGGCGGCCGGAGGCCGAGCGCGCCAGGTAGACCAGGCCCATTCCGCCCGCGCCGAGCCGCCCCAGCACCTCGAAGGGCCCGATCCGCCTTGGATCGTGCGCCGTCAGCTGGTCCACTGAGCTGCCACCTCCCCGTTGTGCCGTCCCCGGTACGGGGGTGCGCCCCCGATTCTCCAGTGCGCACCCCCCGGGAGCCAATCTCCCCCGCCCGCGGCACGCGGGCGGGCTGTTGCGGAGCGCCGGCGTCCGCCCCGAACGCCTCCCGAACGCGGCGGGACGAACCGCATCGGCGCCCGTGTCCGGCGATCACTGCGTGTCATCCGACCAACCCTCAGCAGACCAGCCGTCACGCTGTGGGGTCATCAGTGCACGGGGGGGCTGCAAGGTGATCGCTGAATATCCGTCCGGCCCCTTCCATTACCACCCCGGGCGGCGTAATAGTCGCATCACCGAATCGCGGCAAGATCGTGCCGCGGTAAGCTGACGGCATGACAGGACAAGTTCGCACCGTCGACGGTCGCGTCGCCGGGCGACGCGGACAGGAGACGCGGCAGAAGCTGCTCGACTGCCTCCGCGAGATGCTCAGCACGTCGCCTTACCGGGACGTCAAGGTCATCGACGTCGCCCGTATGGCGGGTACCTCCCCCGCGACCTTCTACCAGTACTTCCCGGATGTCGAGGGCGCCGTCCTCGAGATCGCCGAGGAAATGGCCGAGGACAGCGGCGGGCTCAAAGAGCTCGTCGAAGGAAAGTCCTGGGCGGGAAAGACCGGCGCCGCCACTTCGGAAGATCTGGTGGACGGTTTCCTCGCCTTCTGGCGCAAGAACGACGCCATTCTCCGGGTGGTGACTCTCGGTGCCGCCGAAGGGGACAAACGGTTCTTCAAGATCCGCATGAAGGTCCTCAACTCGGTCGTCGCACCCCTCACCGAGGCCGTCCGGACGAACCAGGGAAAGACCGACACGACGATCGATCCGGCCGCGGTGGCGGGATCCCTGGTCTCGCTTCTGGCCTCCGCGGCCGAGCATCAGAAGGCGTTCACCTCCTGGGGCGTGAAGGTCAAGGACCTCAAGCCCAACCTCGCGCTCCAGGTCTACCTGGGCGTCGCGGGCAAGAAGCCGCCGAAGTAGGCAGCCCCACCACCCACCCGTCAGCTCGCACGGACGACCCCGGTTTCCTGTCCGGGGCGGGGCGGACGGCGGCCGTGTCCTCGGGGGAGGTTCGCCGACGTACCGCGACGTGCCCGATCGGCAGCGGGGCGCCGGAATCACTGATTCCGGCGCCCCGCTGCTTCTCTCCGTGCCCACCGCACCCGCTACGGGCAGCGCACCACCTGGCCGGCGTACGCAAGGCCGCCGCCGAAGCCGAAGAGCAGCACCGGGTCGCCCGGGCGCAGCTCGCCGCGCTCCACCAGCTTGCTGAGCGCCAGCGGGATCGAGGCGGCCGAGGTGTTGCCCGAGTCGACCACGTCCCGGGCGACGACGGTGTCCGGGCCGACGCCGAGCTTGGAGGCGATGGCGTCGATGATCCGCAGGTTGGCCTGGTGCGCGACGAAGCCGCGCAGCTCGGACGGCTCGATGCCGGCCCTGCGGCAGGTCTCGCGGGCCAGCGGGGCGATCTTCGTGGTGGCCCAGCGGAACACCGCCTGGCCCTGCTGGCTGATGGTCGGATCCCAGCCGCTGATGACGACGGCGTCGCCCTTCCCGGGCTCGGAGCCCCACACCACCGGGCCGATCCCTGCCTCCTCGTCCGGCACGGCCTCCACCACAGCAGCGCCGGCGCCGTCGCCGAAGATCACGCAGGTGGTGCGGTCGGTCCAGTCGATGGTGTCGGACATCCGCTCGGCGCCGATCACCAGGGCCCGGGTGGCCGCGCCGGCGCGGATCGCGTGGTCGGCGGTGGCCAGCGCGTACGAGAAGCCCGAGCAGACCGTGTTGATGTCGTACGCGGCCGGGGCGGTGATCCCCAGCCGGGCGGCGACCGCGGCGGCGGTGTTGGGGCTGCGCTCCACGGCGGTGCAGGTGGCGACGACGACGAGGTCGACCTCCTGCGGCTGCCGGCCGGAGGCGGCGAGGGCTTTCTGGGCGGCTTCGGTGGCGAGGTCGACCAGGGTCTCGTCGACCGCGATGTGCCTGGTGCGGACGCCGACCCGGGAGCGGATCCACTCGTCGTCGGTGTCGACCAGCGTCGCCAGGTCGTCGTTGGTGAGGACCTTGGGCGGCTGGTAATGGCCGAGCGAAACGATACGGGAGGCGGTCATACATCAACTCAACCCGGTTACCGGCCAGTCTCCCGGTGACGCTCCGGCACAGTATCGAGGGAAGTTAGCTGTAGGAGGGTGACAACTCCGCCCAAACCGTCCGGGTCAGGCCGCCAGGGCCGCGGCGTCGCCCATGGCGATCACCGGGTGGGCCGCCGGGTCCAGCGTCCGGATGAGTTCGATCATGTCGGGCTCGGTCAGCGAGACGCAGGCGTGGGTCGGGCCGCCGTGGTCGACGTGCAGCCAGACGCCGCCGCCCTTGGCGCTGCCCTCGGGGTAGGCGGTGTCGAGCGGGGAGCGGCCCGCCACCCGGTTGTAGTTGATCGCGACCACGTAGTCGAAGGAGCCGGCCAGCTGCTCGCCGTTGAAGCCGCGGCCGCCCACGACGAAGCCGGGGTCCTTGTCGTACGGCAGCCGGCTGCCCGGATCGGCCTTGCGGCCGCCGGCGTCGGTGAGGCCGAAGACGCCGATCGGGCTGTGCAGGTCGCCGGCCTTCTTCCGGTCGGACCAGCCCTTGTAGCCGTTGTGGGCCGCCCAGGCCGTGCCGGGCTTCCAGCGGCCCTCGACGGTGCGGGTCCACAGGGTGACGGTGGTGTCGGAGGAGTCCTTGCCCTGGCCGGAGGCCAGCACGACCTGGGTGGTCTCCGCCGGGATCTTCGCCAGGAACGCCGGGCCGAGGCCCGGGATGGCCGCCAGCGTGCCGTCGTTCCGGTCGGAGCGGTCGGCGGCGCCCGGGCCCTCGGTGTGGTCGCCGGCGGACACCGGGGCGACGTCGGCCTGCTGCGCGGTGCTCTCGTCGCGGTCGGGGGCGCCGGCCGCGCTGATCACGGGCAGCGACCGCCCGGGGCCGACGGCGAACCAGCCGGCGGCGGCCGCCAGGAGGACCGCGGTGCCGCCCATCAGGGTGCGTCCGCGGCGGCGGGGCTTCACCCGGCGCCGGTGCCCGCGCTGCCGTGCCGCCTGCCCCTCCGCACTGCTGCGGGGGCCCGGCACGTCGGCCGAGCGGCGGTGCGCGGAGGCGCGATGGGAACCGGACATGGGGACGATCCTCCCAAAGTCCCGGGCCGGAACGAAACCCGGGGCGTGTGGTGAGCCTGTGAGCATACGCGTTCCGTGGGGTGGCAGACCCGTGTCCGGGGCGGCCGGAGCGGTCCGTGCGGGGTGCGCGCGGGACCGGGGCGCGCGGGTGGCGGACGCGCGCCGGGGCCCGTCGGCGGGGTGCCGACGGGCCCCGGGCGGACGGGTCGCGGTCAGAGGCGCATGGCCTGCGGGGTCTCGCGGCGGCCGAGGTCCGGGCCGTCGTACTCGCGGATGACCTCGTAGCGGGTGTTGCGCTCGACCGGGCGGAAGCCGGCGTCGCGGATGAGGTCGAGCAGGTCGTCGCGGCCGAGCTTGTTCGGGGTGCCGAAGTTGTCCGCGTCGTGGGTGATCTTGTACTCGACGACCGAGCCGTCCATGTCGTCCGCGCCGTGGCTGAGCGCCAGCTGGGCGGTGGTGACGCCGTGCATCACCCAGAAGACCTTGACGTGCGGCACGTTGTCGAACAGCAGCCGGGAGACGGCGAAGGTCTTCAGCGCCTCGGCGCCGGTCGCCATCTCGGTGCGCGCCATCAGGCGGTTGCGGACGATGCCGTCCTTGGAGTCGTGGAAGTCGTGCTGGTAGCGCAGCGGGATGAAGACCTGGAAGCCGCCGGTCTCGTCCTGCAGCTCGCGCAGGCGCAGCACGTGGTCGACCCGGTGGCGGGGCTCCTCGATGTGCCCGTACAGCATGGTGCACGGGGTCTTGAGACCCTTCTCGTGCGCCAGGCGGTGGATCCGCGACCAGTCCTCCCAGTGGGTGGCGTGGTCGACGATGTGCTGCCGGACCTCCCAGTCGAAGATCTCCGCGCCGCCGCCGGTGAGCGACTCCAGGCCGGCGTCGATCAGCTCGTCGAGGATCTCGCTCGCCGAGAGGCCGCTGATCTTCTCGAACCAGTGGATCTCGGTGGCGGTGAAGGCCTTGAGGGAGACGTTCGGCAGGGCGCTCTTCAGTTCGCGCAGCGAACGCGGGTAGTAGCGCCAGGGCAGCGTCGGGTGGAGGCCGTTGACGATGTGGAGCTCGGTGAGGGAGTCGACCTCCATGGCCTTCGCCAGGCGGACGGCCTCCTCGATGCGCATGGTGTACGCGTCCTTCTCGCCCGGCTTGCGCTGGAACGAGCAGTACGCGCAGGACGCGGCGCACACGTTGGTCATGTTGAGGTGGCGGTTGACGTTGAAGTGGACGACGTCGCCGTTCTTGACCGTCCGCACGTGGTGCGCCAGGCCGCCCAGCCAGGCCAGGTCGTCGCTCTCGTAGAGGGCGATGCCGTCCTCGCGGGTCAGCCGCTCACCCGCGTAGACCTTCGCCTCCAGCTCGCGCTTGAGCCCTGCGTCCATGCGGTGACCCGCCTCCTCCGACTTCGAATCCTTGCCGGAACGAGACTACGCCCACGCACGCCGGGGGGAACGGCAGGGGCGCGCGAACCCTAGCGGGCGAGGAGTTCGGCGAGGAGCTTCGGCTCGATGTTGCCGCCGCTGACGACGGCCGCGAAGACCCGGCCGGCGATCTCGCCCGCCCGGTGGAAGTACCCGGCGGCGGCGACCGCGCCGGACGGCTCGGCGACCAGCCGGCCGCGGCGGGCCAGCAGGGCGACGGTGTCGCGGATCTCGTCCTCCGTCACGGTGACGATGTCGTCGACGTACGCCTGCAGGTGCTGGAAGGGCAGCACGCCGACGGTGGGGGTGCGCAGCCCGTCGGCGATGGTGCGGTAGGTGTCCTCGACCGGCCAGGCGAGGTGCTCGCCGGCCCGGAAACTGGCCTGCGCGTCGGCGGCGAGCTCGGGCTCGACGCCGACCACCCGGACGCCGGGGCAGGTCAGCTTGAGTGCGGCCGCCGTGCCGGAGATGAGGCCGCCGCCGCTGACCGGCACCAGCACGGTGTCGAGCTCGTCGGGGGCGTCCTCGCCGATCTCCAGGCCGACGGTGCCCTGCCCGGCGATGATGTGGGGGTCGTCGTACGGCGGCACCCAGACGTAGCCGTGCCGTTCGACGAGCTCGGCGGGGAGGGTGTCGCGCTCGCCCGGCGGCACGAGGACCACCTCGGCGCCGAAGCCCCGGGTGTTCTCGACCTTGACGGCCGGGGAGGTGTCCGGCATGACGACGACGGCCTTGATGCCGAGCAGCCCGGCGGCGTACGCCACCGCCTGCGCGTGGTTGCCGCTGGACTGCGCGACGACGCCGCGGGCCCGTTCCTCGGCGGTCATCGCCGCGAGCCGGTTGTAGGCGCCGCGCAGCTTGAACGCGCCGGTCGGCTGGAGGCTCTCGGGCTTGAGCCAGAGCCGGCGGGCGCCGTCCGCCGCCCAGGGGCAGGGCAGCAGCGGGGTCCGCACCGCGACTCCGGCGATCCGCTGCTGCGCGGCGCGCAGCTCCTCCAGGCCGACCAGCGTCATCCCGTCACTCCTCCGTCGTCCGGCCGGTCACTCGGCGCCGCCCAGCGGCAGGTCGCTGACCCGGTTCTCCCACTTGGTGGAGAGTACGACCGTGGTGCGCGTCCGGGCCACGCCCTTCGTGCCCGACAGCCGCTTGACGACCGATTCCAGTCCTTCGACGTCCGGGACGCGCACCTTGAGCATGTACGAGTCGTCACCGGCGATGAACCAGCAGTCCTCGACCTCGGGGAGGTCCTTGAGGCGGTGCGCGACGTCCTCGTGGTCGGCGGCGTCGGTGAGCTGAAGACCGATCAGGGCGGTCACGCCGAAGCCCAGCGAGGCCGGGTTGACGGTGGCGCGGTAGCCGGTGATCACCCCGGCCTGCTCCAGCCGGTTGATGCGGTCCGTCACGCTGGGCCCGGACAGGCCCACGAGTCGGCCGAGTTCCGCGTAGGAGGCGCGGCCGTTCTCCCGCAGTGCCTGGATGAGCTGTCTGTCCACTGTGTCCATATACCTGCCAGCGCCCTTCCGAACCTCACCGGACCGAGAGATCATTATCCGGATTCGAAGGCGCCGTGCGCGGATCGACCCGGATATCGCAAAGAACATACTCTCCCGATCCGCGCCCTCTCACTCAGCCCGGGCCGCTGCCCCGAGTTCGCCCTCCCAGCGGCGGTAGAGCGTGTGCGGCACGCCCACCGCGTCGAGGACCCGTCCGGCGACGAAGTCGACCAGTTCGCGGGCGGTGGAACCGCCCGCGTAGAAGCCCGGCGAGGCGGGGAGCACCACGGCGCCCTGCGCGTCCAGTTCGACCAGGTGCTTCAGCGTCGCCCCGTTGAGGGGGGTCTCGCGCAGGCACACCACCAGCGGCCGGCGCTCCTTGAGGGTGACGCCGGCGGCCCGCTGGAGCAGGTCCTTGCTGAGGCCGAGCGCGATGCCGGCCACGGCGCCGGTGGTCGCGGGGATGACGAGCATGCCCTTGGCCGGGTACGAGCCGGAGGACGGCCCGGCCGCGAAGTCCCCGGCCGCCCAGTACCGCACGTCGCCGGGCACGTCGCCGGAGGCCTCCCCGGCGGGCGCCTCCTGCCCGGTCGGCCCGGTGCCGAGCCAGGCCGCCAGGTCGGTGCGCCAGTGCGCGTCGCGGAAGGAGATGCCGGTCTCGTCGAGGATGGTCAGCCGCGCGGCGCGGCTCACCACCAGGTCGACGGCCTCGCCGGCCGCCAGGAGCGCCCGGAGCACCGATGCGGCGTACGGCGTGCCCGACGCCCCGGAGACCCCGACCACCCACGGCCTGCGTACCTGCTGATCACTCATGTCCCCGACGATAGACCGGCGCACCGCTGCGGCGGCGGGGCCGGGCGGGGCAGGATGGACGGCATGGCGCCCACGCTGATCGATCTCACCCATCCGGTCACCACCGGCATGCCGGTCTACCCCGGCGACCCGGAGGTGGACCTCCGGCCGGCCCTGACGACGGCGGGCGCCGGGGTCAACGTGCTGGCGCTGCACCTGGGTTCGCAGTCGGGTACGCACGTGGACGCGCCGTACCACGTGGACGTCACCTGGCCGACGCTGGACGGGCTGCCGCTGGAGCTGTTCACCGGCCCGGCCGTGGTCGCCGACCTGCGCGGGCTGGCCCCCCGCACCGCGGTGACCGCCGGCCTCCTCGCGCCCGCGCTGGCCCGCTGCACGGCGGGCACGGTGCTGCTGCTGGCGACCGGCTGGCCGCGGCACTGGGGCACCGACCACTACCTGGCGCACCCCTATCTGACGCCGGAGGCGGCGGAGGCGATCACCGGGGCGGGGGTGCGGACGGTCGGGGTGGACGCGCTGTCGGTGGACCGGACGCCCGAGCCGGGCCCGGCCGACCCGGCGGTGGCCGCACTGCTGGCGGAGCTCGCGGACGAGCACGACCCGACGGCCGAGCCGCCGAGCCTGGCCGCGCACCGGGTGCTGCTGGGCCGCGGGGGCGGCGGGGTGATCGCGGAGAACCTCACCGACCTGACGCCGCTGCTGGCCGCGCAGGAGGCCGGGGCCGCGCTGGAGGTGTCGCTGTTCCCCCTGCGGCTCGCGGCGGCGGACGGCGCTCCGGTGCGGGCGGTGGCCCGGGTCGGCTGACGGCGGGTGAGGAGGCTCGCGGAGGCGGGCCGGAGGGTCTCCATGACAGGTCTAGACCATGCGCCGGGTGCCCGGCTACGCTCCCTGCATGGCAGAGATCTCCGGTGTCGTCGAGCGGATCTGGCGCTACCCGGTCAAGTCCACCGGCGGCGAACCCCTCGACTCCGTCGAGGTGGACGGGCGCGGCCTCGCCGGCGACCGCCTGTACGCCGTCCGGGACGGCGCCGGCCGGCTCGGGTCCGGCAAGAACACCCGCCGCTTCCGCCGGATGGACGGCCTCCTGCGGCTCGGCTCGCGCCTCGGCCACCGGCTCGACGCACCCGAGCTCCTCGACCCGCTCGGCCACCGCGTCGAGGACCCGGACGCCTTCCTCCGCGCCTACCTCGAACGCGACGACGTCGCCCTCGCCCGCGAGGACGCCGTCTCCCACTTCGACCAGCTGCCGGTCTCCGTGCTCACCACCGCCACCCTCGACTGGGTGCGCGCCGCCGCCCCCGGCGCCGCCGTCGACGAGCGGCGCTTCCGCCCCAACCTTCTGGTCCGGACCCCGCCCGGCACCCCGCCGTTCGTCGAGGACACCTGGTTCGGCCGGGAGGGCCTGGCCGGCGACGGCGTCCGGCTGGCCTTCGTCCGCTCCAGCGAGCGCTGCGCCATGGCCGGCCTCGCCCAGCCCGGCCTGCCGCACGCCCCCGAGATCCTCCGGGCCGTCACCCAGGGCCACGACGGCCGGCTCGACGCGCTGGCCACCGTCGCCCGGGCCGGCCGCCTCCGGGTCGGCGACACCCTCACCCTCACCACCTGAGACACCCCGGGCACCCCACGGGCCCGGACGGCCCGGACGGTCAGGCCGTACCGCCGCCCGGGCCGACCAGGCAGAACGGGTGCCCCGCCGGATCCAGGTACACCCGCCAGCCGGCCTCCCCGGCCTTCCGCACCGCACCCAGCCCGACGACCCGCTGCTCGGCGGCGTCCAGGTCCTCGACGTCGATGTCGAGGTGCATCTGCTGCGGATGGGCCGGGTCCGGCCACATCGGCGGCCGGTAGTCCTCCACCCGCTGGAACGCCAGCACCGCGCCGTCCGGCGTGTGCACGGTCGACCACTCGGCGTCCAGCGACCAGCGCGGGTCCGGCCGGTCGACCTCGCCGCCAAGCACGGCGGCGTAGAAGTGCGCCAGCCCCGCCGGGTAGTGGCAGTCCAGCACCACGCACTGCAGCTTGCCGATCATCGGTCCACACTCCTCGGGTCGCGGCCACTCCTTCGCACCCTCCCATCTTTCCGCCCGGCGCCCCCGCAAGCAGGGCAGCGCGGACGGACCCGGGTGGCACATCACCCGCGCCGCCCCCGCCCCGGCCAGGTCAGGGCCGCGGCGGACGGGCCGTCAGGTGGCGTAATGCTCCGGCAACCCGGCCGCCATCGGACCGCCCCTAGGGTCGTCCCCGGCCGCACCGAGTCCGTACCGACCGCCCCCGGGAGCCCCGATGACCAGCGACAACCCCGCCCTGCCCGGCGCCCGGCGGCTGCGCGCCGACCGTGCCCGCCAGGTCGCGGACGTGCTGCGCCGACAGGTGCTCGGCGGGGCGTACACCGCCGGCCCGCTGCCGCACGAGGACGTGCTCGCGGAGGAGTTCGACGCATCCCGGAACACCGTGCGGGAAGCCCTCGACCTGCTGCGCGGCGAAGGACTGGTGCGGCGCGTGCCGGGCTCGGGGACGATCGTGGTCGCCGACAAGGTGCCGCACGGACTCAACCGCCTGCAGGGCCTCGCCGAGACGCTCCATGAACACGGCGAGGTCGTCAACGAGGTCCGCGCCCTCGGGCCCGTCCGGGCGCCAGGCCCGGTCGCCCGCCGGCTCGGCCTGCCCGACGGCAGCGAGGTCGTCTACGTGGAACGGCTGCGCCGCCTCAACGGCCTGCCGCTCTCCCTCGACCTCACCTACCTGGCGCCCGACATCGGCGCCGGGCTCGACGCCGCCGACCTCGCCCACACCGATGTCTTCCGGCTGATCGAGGAGGCCGCCGGGCAGCCGCTCGGCGGCGCCGACATCACCCTGGAGGCCGTCAGCGCCGACGCGCACTCCGCCACCGTCCTCGAAGTCCCCCGCGGCAGCGCCCTGCTGATGCTGGAGCGGCTGACCACCCTCGCCGACGGGCGGCCCGTCGACCTCGAATACGTCCGCTTCCGCGGTGACCGGATCACCATGCAGGGCCGGCTGCTGCGCGACACCCCGTAGGAGCCCCCGTTGGCCCTCGCCGACCACCGCACCGACGTGCCCGTCACCATCGACGCCTCGCTGTGCATCGACGGCTGCACCCTGTGCGTCGAGATGTGCCCGCTGGACTCGCTGGCCATCGACCCCGACACGAACAAAGCCTTCATGCACGTCGACGAGTGCTGGTACTGCGGCCCGTGCGCCGCCCGCTGCCCCACCGGGGCCGTCACCGTCAACATGCCCTACCTGCTGCGCTGAGGAGCCCCCGCATGCACCGCCCCGGACCCCTGGCCCGCCTGCTGCCGGCCGCCGCCCTGCTCGTCGCCGCCACCGCGTGCTCCTCCGCCTCCGCCGGCACCTCCGGCACCGTCCAGGTGGTCGTCGGCTACCAGTCGAAGACCATCAACACCGTCACCGCGGGCACCCTGCTGCGCGCCCAGGGCTACCTGGAGCAGCGGCTCGCCGAGCAGGGCCGCAAGGACGGGCGGACGTACCGGGTCGTCTGGCAGGACTACGACTCGGGCGCGCCCATCACCGCCCAGATGCTCGCCGAGAAGATCGACATCGGGTCGATGGGCGACTACCCGCTGCTCATCAACGGCTCCCGCGCGCAGGAGGCCGGCGGGCCCGGCACCCGGCTGGTCTCCGTCACCGGCTACAACCTGCTCGGCGCCCTCAACGGCGTCGTCGTGCCGAACGGCTCCCCCGCGCACACCCTCGCCGACCTGAAGGGCAAGAAGGTCTCCACCTCGGTCGGCTCCGCCGCCGACGGCACCCTCGTCCAGGCGCTGCGCAGGGCCGGGGTGCCCGACACCGGCATCCAGAAGCAGAACCAGCAGCCCGCCGTCGGCGCCTCCGCGCTCAAGGCGGGCAGCGTCGACGCGCTCGCGCAGTTCGTCGCCTGGCCCGGCGTGGTGGTCTTCGCCGGCGACGGCCACCTCCTCTACGACGGCGCCGCCCTCGGCCGCCCCACCCTGCACGGCGTGGTGATCCGGCAGAAGTACGGCACCGCGCACCCGGAGGTCGTCCAGGCCTTCCTGCACGCCCAGGCCGACGCCACCCGTTACCTCAACGAGCACCCCCTGGACGCCAGCCGGAAGGTCGCCGAGGCCACCGGCCTGCCCGCCGAGGTCGTCCACCTCTACAACGGGCCCGACGGCATCGCCACCTTCGCCACCCCGCTGCGGCCCGACCTGCTGGACGCGCTCCGCCAGGACGTGCCGTTCCTGAAGTCGGTCGGCGTGCTCAAGGCGCTCGACGTGGAGAAGTTCGTCGACCCGTCGTACCTGGCCGCCGCCGCCCTGCCGGACATCCCGCCCGCACGGATCACCGGCACCGACGAGGTCTGCGCGAAGCCCGTCACCGACCCGGCACTCGCCGGGGAGATCTGGTACCAGGGCGAGGACGCCACCCACCCGGCCGCCGACCCCCGCTGCCTGCTGCGCGCCGTCAGGGCCGCCACGGCCGCCGGGAAGAAGCTCCGCGCCGCCTACGTGCCGGACGCCGCGACCGGCACCCGCTGGTTCGCCGACAAGGACCACTGGGTGCTCGACGGCACCGCACTGCTGCCCTTCACCACCGAGGACGGCGTCCGCGCCCACCTCGCCGCCCACCCCGGCGCCCGCGCCGTCGGCTGGGACGAAGCCCTGGCGGCGGCATGAGCACCACCCTCCAGCGCCCCGGCGCCCCGCCGCGCACGGCCGTGCAGCGGCCCGCCCGCCCCGGCCGGGCCCGGCGACGGCTGCTGCGGACGGCCTCCCTGCTCGCCTTCGTCGGCCTGTGGCAGCTGCTGACCGCGCAGCACGTGCAGGCGTGGGTGCGCTTCGACCACCTGCCGACGGCCGTCCAGGTCGGGCAGGCCTTCGGCCGGCAGCTCGGCACCGGCCCGTACTGGCAGGACCTCGCCGACAGCCTCCGGCGGATCGGCACCGGCTTCCTGCTGGCCGCCGTGCTCGGGGTCGCGGTCGGCGTGCTCACCGCCCGCTCACGGTGGGCCGCCGACCTGCTCGGACCGGTGCTGGAGCTGATCCGGCCGATCCCGGCGATCGCCCTCGTCCCGGTGGCGATCATGCTGTTCCCGGAGAACGAGCAGGGCATCGTCTTCATCACCTTCACCGCCGCGTTCTTCCCGGTGACCGTCTCCACCCGGCACGCGGTGCGCGCCGTGCCGCCGCTCTGGGAGGACGCCGTCCGCACGATGGGCGGCGGCCGCGCCCGGGTGCTGCGCAGCGTGGTGCTGCCCGCGGCCCTGCCCGGCGTCGTCGGCGGGCTGTCGGTCGGCATCGGGGTGTCCTGGATCTGCGTGATCTCCGCCGAGATGGTCTCCGGCCAGTACGGGGTCGGCTACCGCACCTGGCAGGCGTACACCGTGCTCGACTACCCGGGGGTGTTCGTGGGGATGGCCACCATCGGCCTGCTCGGGTGGCTGACCTCGGGCGCCGTCGAGCTCACCGGCCGCCGGCTGACCGCCTGGCTGCCGCCGCGGACGGGAGGCGGGCGATGAGCCTGCGCCTGACGGCCCGCGGGCTGAGCCTCGGCCACCCCGGGCACCCGGTGCTCGACGGTGTCGACCTCGACGTCGGCCCCGGCGAGGTGCTGGCCGTGGTCGGCTCCTCCGGCGGCGGCAAGTCGACCCTGCTGCGGGCGCTCGCCGGGCTGCTGCGCCCGAGCGGCGGCGAGCTGCTCGCGGACGGCGAGCCGCTGCGCGGCCCGGCCGCCGACCGCGCACTGGTCTTCCAGGACGACGGGCTGCTGCCCTGGCGCAGCGTCCGGCGGAACGTCGAGCTGCCGCTGGCGGTGCGCCGGGTGCCGCGGGCGGAGCGGCGGGAGCCGGTCGCCGAGTGGATCGGCCGGGTCGGCCTGGAGGGCCTGGAGCGGCGGCTGCCCCGGGAGCTGTCCGGCGGGCAGCGGCAGCGCGTGCAGCTCGCCCGGGCGCTGGTCGGCTCGCCGCGGGCCGTCCTGATGGACGAGCCGTTCGGCGCGCTCGACGCGCAGACCCGTGCCGCGATGCAGCAGCTGCTGCTGACGGTGTGGCAGCGGCAGCGGTGCACCGTCGTCTTCGTCACGCACGACGTGGACGAGGCGCTGCTGCTCGGCGACCGGATCGCCGTCCTGGGCGGCGGCACCCTCGCCGCCGTGCACGACGTGCCGCGGCCGCGCGACCCCGGCTCGCGCGCCGACCCGGCGGTGCGGCGGCTGCGCGAGGCCGTCCTCGCCGCGCTGTGACCCGGCGCCGCCCTGCTGTGACCCCGACCCCTGGAAGGAACCCCGTGGAGATCCCCGACCTCGCCGACGCCCGCCGGCTGCACTGCGACGTGCTGGTCGTCGGCGGCGGCACCGCAGGCTCGATGGCCGCGCTCAGCGCCGCCGAGGCCGGGGCCGACGTGCTGCTGCTGGAGAAGGCGCACGTGCGGCACTCCGGCGCCCTCGCCATGGGCATGGACGGCGTGAACAACGCGGTCGTGCCGGGCCGGGCCGACCCGGACGACTACGTCGCCGAGATCACCCGCGCCAACGACGGGATCGTCGACCAGCGCACCGTGCGGCAGACGGCCACCCGCGGCTTCGCCATGGTGCAGCGGCTGGAGCGGTACGGCGTGAAGTTCGAGAAGGACGAGTACGGCGAGTACCAGGTGCGCCAGGTGCACCGGTCGGGCAGCTACGTGCTGCCGATGCCGGAGGGCAAGGACGTCAAGAAGGTGCTCTACCGGGTGCTGCGGGAGCGCCGCATGCGGGAGCGGATCACCATCGAGAACCGCGTCATGCCGGTGCGGGTGCTGACCGCGGAGGGGCGGGCGGTCGGCGCGGCCGGCTTCGACACCCGCACCGGGGAGTTCGTCGTGGTGTCGGCCGGGGCCGTCGTGCTGGCCACCGGCCCCTGCGGCCGCCTCGGACTGCCCTCCAGCGGCTACCTGTACGGCACCTACGAGAACCCGACCAACGCGGGGGACGGCTACGCGATGGCCTACCACGCGGGGGCGGAGCTCAGCGGCATCGAGTGCTTCCAGATCAACCCGCTGATCAAGGACTACAACGGCCCGGCGTGCGCGTACGTCGCCAATCCGTTCGGCGGCTACCAGGTCAACCGGCACGGCGAGCGGTTCGTCGACTCCGACTACTGGTCGGGGCAGATGATGTCGGAGTTCGCCGCGGAGCTGGCCTCCGACCGCGGCCCGGTCTACCTGCGCACCACCCACCTGCCGGAGGAGACCGTGCAGGCGCTGGAGTCGATCCTGCACACCACGGAGCGGCCCAGCCGCGGCACCTTCCACGCCGGGCGCGGGCACGACTACCGCACGCACGACGTGGAGATGCACATCTCCGAGATCGGCCTGTGCGGCGGTCACTCCGCGAGCGGCGTCTGGGTCGACGAGAACGCCGCCACCACGGTGCCCGGCCTGTACGCGGCCGGCGACCTCGCCTGCGTGCCGCACAACTACATGATCGGCGCGTTCGTCTTCGGCGACCTCGCCGGCAGCCACGCCGCCGCGCACCTGCCCGCGGAGCGCGCCGAGCTCCCCGACGACCAGGTGAAGGCCGCCCACGCGCTCGTCTACCGCCCGCTGCACAACCCGGACGGGCCGCCGCAGCCGCAGGTCGAGTACAAGCTGCGGCGCTTCGTCAACGACTACGTCGCCCCGCCGAAGACCGGCGCCCGGCTCTCCGTCGCCCTCGACCACTTCGAGCGGATGCGGGGCGAGATCGCCGGCATGGGCGCCCGCACGCCGCACGAGCTGATGCGCGCCGTCGAGGTCGACTTCATCCGGGACTGCGCCGAGATGGCCGCCCGCTCCTCGCTCGCCCGCGAGGAGAGCCGCTGGGGCCTCTACCACGACCGTGTCGACCACCCCGGGCGCGACGACGCCCGGTGGTTCCGCCACCTCAACCTGCGCCGCACCGCCGACGGCGCGATGGAGTTCCTGACCCGTCCGGTCGCGCCCTACCTGGTGCCGGTCGACGGACTGGAGCCCCCGGGCGGCGACGTGGAACTGCTCGGCGAGGTCCACGCCCTGCTGGTGGGGCGCACCGGCGCCGCCACCGCCACCGCCCAGGACGGCCCGGCGTCCGCGGCCCCCGCCTCGCCGCGCCTGCTCGACCTGCTGCGCCTCGCCGACGAGCAGCCCGGCCTCGACCGGCTCGCCCCGTACCTCGCCGACCCGGCGGCCGACGTGCGCCGCACCGCCGTCGCCGTGCTCACCGAGAGCGCGCCGGACGGCACCGGGCCGGCCCTCGCCGCGGCCCTGCACGACCCGGACGGGCGGGTGCGGGCCGCGGCCGTGGCCGGCCTCCGCGAACTCGCCGACGTGCTCGACCCGTCGCTGGGGGCGGTGCTGGCCGGGGCGGCCGGCTCCCCCGACCCGGTCGTGCGGGCCGGTGTGCTGGAGCTGGGCCGGGCGCTGCGCACCGGCACCGGGGCGCTGTACGCGGCCGGTCTCGCGGACGGCGCGGTGACCGTGCGGCTGCAGGCGGTGCGCGGCCTCGTCTCGCTGGACGCGGCGGGCGGGCTCGCCGCCGCCGCGGCCGATCCCGCCCGCGAGGTGCGGGTCGCCGTCGGGGAGGGGCTCGGCACGGTCGGCGACCCGGCCGCCGAGGCGGTGCTGCTCACCCTGGCCGCCGATCCCGATCCGCTGGTGCGGGCCGCCGCGTACGAGGGTGCCGCCGGGATCGGCTGCCCGCCCGCGCTGGCGGCGCTCGCGGGGCTGCCGGACGACGCCTGGCAGGTGCGGAAGGCCGCCGCCGGGGCCCTGGGCGCGGCCGGTGCCCTCGGCCCGCTGCTGGCGCTGCTCGCCGACGCGAACGGCGACGTGCGGAAGGCCGCCGTCCGTGCGCTCGCCCCGCACGCGGCCGGCCCGGCGTCCGCGGCGGCGCTGCGGGAGCGCCTCGCGGACCCCGACGCCGACGTCCGCGCCTACGCCCGTCTGGCCCTGCGGGAGGCCGCGGGGTGACACCCGCGGCCTCCCCGGGGCGGGTCAGATCCGCAGGCCCCGGCTGACCAGGTCGATCAGGGCGAAGACGAAGAGCGAGATGCCGACGAAGCCGTTGGTGGTGAAGAAGGCCCGGTTGAGGCGGGAGAGGTCGCCGGGCTTCACGATCGCGTGCTCGTAGAGGAACGCCCCGACGACCACGGCGAGGCCGGCCCAGAAGGCCGGGCCGGCGTCGGTGAGCAGGCCGTACCAGGCGAGCAGGAGGGTGGTGACGGCGTGGCAGGCGCGGGCGCCGTACAGGGCGGCGGCGGTGCCGAAGCGGGCCGGCACGGAGCGGACGCCGTCCGCGCGGTCGGCGGCGACGTCCTGGCAGCCGAAGATCAGGTCGAAGCCGCCGATCCAGACGCCGACGGCGAGGCCCAGCACGACGGCGTCCCACGACCAGGTGCCGGTGACGGCGAGCCAGGCACCGATCGGGCCGGCGGCCTGGGCGAGGCCCAGGATGGCGTGCGGGAAGTCGGTGAACCGCTTGCCGTACGGGTAGACCACCATCGGCACGACGGCGACCGGGGCGAGCGCCAGGCAGAGCGGGTTGAGCAGGGCGGCGGCGCCGAGGAAGACCACGAGGGCGATGCCGGAGCCGATGTACGCGGTGCGCAGGGAGACGGCGCCGGTGACGAGCTCCCGGCCGGCGGTGCGGGGGTTCCGGGCGTCGATCTCGCGGTCGATGATGCGGTTGGCGGCCATGGCGAAGGTGCGCAGGCCGACCATGCAGACGGTGACGACGAACAGCTCGCCCCAGTGCACCCTGCGGTCGGCGAGGAACATCGCGGTGAGCGCGGCGATGTACGCGAAGGGCAGCGCGAACACCGAGTGCTCGATCATGACCAGCCGGAGGAAGGCCTTGACCTTGCCGGGCGGGACCTCGAAGGCGGCCGTGGTCACAGCCCGTACTCCTTCCAGCGCTTGGTGACGAGGGCCGCGGTCTCCGGGTCGGAGGCGACCATCTCGGGCCATCCGCCGTCGCGGGTGTAGCCCTCCTCGGGCAGTTTGCGGGTGGCGTCGATGCCGGCCTTGCCGCCCCAGAACTGCTGGTACGAGGCGTGGTCGAGGTGGTCGACCGGGCCTTCGACGACGCTCAGGTCGCGGCTGTAGTCGGTGTTGCCGAGCGCCCGCCAGGCCACTTCGTGGTAGTCGTGCACGTCGCAGTCGGCGTCGACCACGATGATCAGCTTGGTCAGCGACATCATGTGGGCGCCCCAGATGGCGTGCATGACCTTCTGGGCGTGCTTGGGGTACTTCTTGTCGATCGAGACGATCACGCAGTTGTGGAAGCCGCCGGCCTCGGGCAGGTCGTAGTCGACGATGTCCGGGATGATGATCTTGAGCAGCGGCAGGAAGAACCGCTCGGTGAACTTGCCGAGCGGGCCGTCCTCGGTCGGCGGCCGGCCGACGACGATCGACTGCAGGACCGGACGGCGGCGCATGGTCACGCAGTCGATGGTCAGCGCCGGGAACGGCTCCTGCGGGGTGTAGAAGCCCGTGTGGTCGCCGAACGGGCCCTCGGGCAGCATCCTGCCGGGCTCCAGCCAGCCCTCCAGCACCACCTCGGCGTCGGCCGGCACCTGCAGCGGGACGGTCCTGCAGTCGACCATCCGCACCCGCTCGCCCGCCACGAAGCCCGCGAACAGGTACTCGTCGATGTCGCCGGGCAGCGGCGCGGTCGCCGCGTACGTCACGACGGGCGGGCAGCCGAAGGCGATCGCGACCGGCAGCCGCTCGCCGCGGCCCGCGGCCACCGCGGCGTGGTTGCGGCTGTCCTTGTGGATCTGCCAGTGCATGCCGATGGTCCGCTTGTCGTGGCGCTGCAGCCGGTAGAGGCCGAGGTTGCGGATGCCGGAGTCCGGGTCCTTGGTGTGGGTCAGGCCCAGGTTGAAGAAGGAGCCGCCGTCGAGCGGCCAGGTGAAGAGGGCGGGCAGCTGGTCCAGGTCGACGTCGTCGCCGGTGAGCACCACCTCCTGCACGGGCGCGTCGCCGGGCTTCACGTGCTTCGGCGGCACGTGGGCCATGGAGGCGAGTTTGCCGAAGGCGTCCCGGAAACCGGTGAAGCCCTGCGGCAGCTCGGGCTTCAGCAGGCCGGCGATCTTCTCGGAGATCTCGTCGGGCGACTTCAGCCCCAGCGCCTTGGCGAGGCGCCGCTCGGTGCCGAAGACGTTCATCGCGAGCGGCATCGCCGCGCCCTTGACGTTCTCGAAGAGCAGCGCCGGGCCCTTGGCCTTCTGGACCCGGTCGACGATCTCACCGACCTCCAGGTAGGGGTCCACCTCGGCCTTGATCCGCTTGAGGTCACCCTCCCGCTCCAGGGCGCGGAGGAAGGAGCGGAGATCGTCGTATGCCATGCCAGTCAGTATCCGCCACCGGCTACCCTGGCCCCGCCAGGAGGGCCCTGTTCGACGTTCCCCGGGGGAGACCACCACCGTGCTGAGGATTCTGCCGCCACTGCTCATGCTCGCCCTGTGGGTGGGCGCGTTCATCGACTGCCTGACCACGCCGGAGGACCGCGTCCGCCACCTGCCGAAGGTGGTGTGGGTGATCATCGTGCTGCTCTTCCCGCTGGTGGGCTCGATCGCATGGCTGGTGGCGGGGAAGAACCGGGCCCGCGGGCCCCAGGAGCCGGCCGCCGGCGGCCCGCCGCGGGGCGGGTTCGTCGCCCCGGACGACAACCCCGAGTTCCTCGCCTCGCTGGGCGGGGACGACCGGCGGCACGAGGACATGCTCAAGGAGTGGGAGTCCGACCTGCGCCGCCGCGAGGAGGAAATGCGCCGAAAGGACGAGCCCGGGGAAGGTCCTCGCGGCTGAGCGGATTTGGCGCTTCCCTACCATCTCCGCACCTTCCTGAACCGGGCACCTGCAGGAACCGCACACCCCCGGCCCGGCCTCCGGGCCGGGTTTTCCGTGCTGCCCGCACGCCGTCCGCGACGCCACTGACCTGCGGGATCGAAGCCCCGGCCACACCCCGTGACGGGCCGGGCGGGCACCCCGGCCACCCCTCCCCCGGTGCTCGCCGGGGTTGTGAGAACTGTGCGCCCTTCACAGGTTCTGAGGCTCGACCTTGTACGGAATCGACGCCGAGCCCCGGCGCCACTCCCTCGTAGTGTCGTAGGTGAAGAAGTGTTCGCCGCAGCAGCAGCCACGTACCCCGGGCCGTCTGCCGGACAGTTCCCTCACACTTGGAGTGGTTCGAGATGACGGTTCTGCACGACGCGCCGGTCGGCGACGAGATCCCAGCGATCCCGGCCGATGCGCGCGGACGCGTGGCCGAGCTGCACGAACTCCGCGAGCAGGTGCGTCGGGGTCCGAGCGAGAAGGCCACCGAGGCCCAGCACGCGAAGGGCAAGCTGACCGCGCGCGAGCGCATCGACCTCCTCCTCGACGAGGGGTCGTTCCACGAGGTGGAGCCGCTGCGCCGGCACCGTGCGAGCGGCTTCGGCCTGGAGAACAAGAAGCCGCACACCGACGGCGTGATCGTCGGCTGGGGCACCGTGCACGGGCGGACCGTCTTCACCTACGCGCACGACTTCCGGATCTTCGGCGGTGCCCTCGGCGAGGCGCACGCCCAGAAGATCCACAAGATCATGGACATGGCCATCTCGGCCGGCGCGCCGCTGGTCTCGCTGAACGACGGCGCGGGCGCCCGCATCCAGGAGGGCGTCACCGCGCTCGCCGGCTACGGCGGCATCTTCCAGCGCAACACGAAGGCCTCCGGCGTCATCCCGCAGATCTCCGTGATGCTCGGCCCCTGCGCCGGCGGCGCCGCGTACTCCCCCGCGCTGACGGACTTCGTCTTCATGGTCCGCGAGACCTCGCAGATGTTCATCACCGGCCCGGACGTCGTGCAGGCCGTGACCGGCGAGAAGATCTCGCAGAACGGCCTCGGCGGCGCCGACGTCCACTCCGCCACCTCGGGCGTCTCGCACTTCGTCTACGACGACGAGCAGTCCTGCATCGAGGAGGTCCGCTACCTCCTCTCGCTGCTGCCGCAGAACAACCGCGAGATGCCGCCCGCCACCTCCGGCGACGACCCGGTCGCCCGCCGCAACGACTCGCTGCTCGACCTCGTGCCCGCCGACGGCAACCGCCCGTACGACATGCGCAAGGTCATCGAGGAGGTCGTCGACCACGGCGAGTACCTGGAGGTCCACGAGCGCTGGGCGACCAACGTCATCGTGGCGCTCGCCCGGATCGACGGGCACGTGACCGGCATCGTCGCCAACCAGCCGCAGTCGCTCGCCGGCGTGCTCGACATCAACGCCAGCGAGAAGGCCGCCCGCTTCGTGCAGATGTGCGACGCCTTCAACATCCCGATCGTCACCATGCTGGACGTCCCCGGCTTCCTGCCCGGCGTCGACCAGGAGCACGGCGGCATCATCCGGCACGGCGCCAAGCTGCTGTACGCCTACTGCAACGCCACCGTGCCGCGGATCTCGCTGATCCTCCGCAAGGCCTACGGCGGCGCCTACATCGTCATGGACTCCCGGTCGATCGGCGCGGACCTGTCCTTCGCCTGGCCGACCAACGAGATCGCCGTGATGGGCGCCGAGGGTGCCGCCAACGTCATCTTCCGCCGGGACATCGCGGCCGCCGAGGACCCCGAGGCGATGCGCGCGCAGAAGATCAAGGAGTACAAGACCGAGCTGATGCACCCGTACTACGCGGCCGAGCGCGGCCTCGTGGACGACGTGATCGACCCGGCCGAGACCCGCGAGGTGCTCGCCGCCTCGCTCGCCATGCTCCGCACCAAGCACGCCGATCTGCCCAGCCGCAAGCACGGCAACCCGCCGATGTAACCGGTTCTTCCGCCGTTCGGAACCCGCAGGACTTCACCATGGGGGAGAAACAAGGACCATGAGCGCATCCGCCGAACCTCTCGTCCGCATCGTCCGCGGCTCGCTGACCGACGAGGAGCTGGCCGTCGTCACCGCCGTGCTGCTCGCCCGCGCCGCGGCCGCCCAGCAGACCGCCGCAGCACGGGCGGCCGAGCCGATCGCCCGCTGGCAGCGCCTGGAGCGCCGCACGGCGTACTACTCGCCCGTCAGCTGGCAGCAGGCCGCCTGACCCGCACCCGCGGGCACACGAAGGGCCCCGCACGCCGCTCGGACGGCGTGCGGGGCCCTTCGGCGCACACAGGGCGCCTCCCGGTGCGTCAGGGCGCCTCCCGGTGCGTCAGGCCGCCGCGAGGGCGGCCGGACGGCCCTCGTGCATGGTGGAGAGGTGCTCGGCGAGCACCTGCGGGTCCTGACCCAGCCAGAGGCGCACGGCGGCGCCGAGCATCATGCAGGACGAGTCGATCCGCACGCCGGTGGTCTGGGCGATCCGGGTCGAGGCCGGCGCGAGCAGGTCGGCGAGGTCCGCGGGCAGCCACACGGTCTGCGCGCACGGCGCGGGCCGTGTCAGCGCCGCCAGCAGGCGGTGGGCGTCCGGTGTGCAGTGCAGGGTCGGCAGGACGTCCAGCAGGCCGTCCGCGACGACCTCGGAGACGTCGCTGCGATGGCCCTGCGCGAGCCTTCGGAGCAGAGCTCTCTCCCCGGCGGTGATCCGGACGGTCAGCATGACCTCGTCGCTCTCCACGACGGCTCCTCCTCGCGGCTTCCTGACGTCCTGGTCGACGACCGGACGGACGATCCCTCACGGTTCCTGTGCACGGTTCCGGACGGCAGCACGCCTGCACCGCCGCCCGGCCCCGCCGGCGGCGGATCAGACGCCGGCGTAGGAGTGCTTCCCGGTGACGAAGATGTTGACGCCGTAGTAGTTGAACAACCAGCAGGCGAAGGCCAGCAGGGCCAGGTAGGCCGCCTTCCGGCCGCGCCAGCCGGCGGTCGCCCGGGCGTGCAGGTAGCAGGCGTAGGCGACCCAGGTGATGAACGACCAGGTCTCCTTCGGGTCCCACTCCCAGTACTTGCCCCACGCCGCCTCGGCCCAGATCGCGCCCGCGATGATGGTGAACGTCCACAGCGGGAAGACGAGGGCGTTGATGCGGTACGAGAGCTTGTCGAGGGTGGCCGCGGCGGGCAGCCGCTGCCAGACGGACGCCGGGGTGCGCAGCGGCCCCCCCGGCAGGCCCTCCTCGACGCGCCGCTCGTACGAGTCCTTGCCGAGGTAGAGCACCGTCGCGACGAACGCCGCGTACAGCGCGCCGCCGCAGATGATCGCGGTGGAGACGTGGATGCCCAGCCAGTACGAGTGCAGCGCCGGCACCAGCTGGTCGGAGTCGGTGTAGAGCACCGAGACCGCCACGCCCAGGGTCAGCAGCACGGCCAGCACGACCGGCAGGCCCAGCCAGCGGACGTTCTTCCGCGCCGCCAGCAGGCCCAGGTAGGCCAGCATCATGGTGAGGGCGAAGGCGCACGAGAACTCGTACATGTTGCCCCACGGCCAGCGCATCACCGACAGCCCGCGGGAGAACACCCCGCCCGCGTGCAGCAGGACGCCGAGGACGGTCAGCGACACCGCGATCCGGCCCGCCAGGTCGCCCTTCTCGCTGCCGCCCGCGGCACCCGGGCCGTCGACGGCGGCGGCCTCGCCGCGGCCGCTGGTGACCACGGTGGCACCCGCGTCGGCGAGCGCGGTGCGGGTCAGCGTGGTGGTTCCGCCGTCGGCGGTGGCCACCGTGACGGTGACCGTGCGGGTGCCCTTCGCGGACTCCTCCGCGGCGGCCAGCGTCTCGGCCAGCCCGCCGGACTGCGCGGCCGAGCGGACCGCGATCGCGCCCTTGCTGCCGAACGTCCACTCGAAGAGGTGGGCGAACATCGCGAGGGTGTACACGGCCATCGCCGAGTAGATCAGCTTGTTCGAGAGGTCGGCCAGCTGTGGGTCGACCGAGGCGAGATTCACCGTCTACTCCTTGGAGTCCGGATCTGCGGGGGTTGCCGGTGCGGGGATCGCGGGGGCGGCGGGGGTGTCGTCGGCTCCGGCACCGGTCCCGTCGCCGGTCCCGTCGTCCAGGGCCGGGGCGTCGTCCAGGGCCGGGGCGTCGTCCTGGAGCCGGACGGCGAACTCGGCGAGCTCCTCGGCCGTACGGGCGGACTCGCTGCGGGCCAGGCCGGCCATCTCGACCAGCGTGGTGCCGTCCGGGCCGGCGGTGGCCCGCACCCAGATCCGGCGGCGCTGGACGAAGAGCGAGCCGATCAGGCCGAGGATCGCGCAGACCGCGCCGGCCAGCGCGATCGCGTTGCCCGGCCGGTGCGACACCGAGAAGCTGGCCCACTGCTGGTAGCCGTCGAAGGTGATGCTGCCGTAGCCGTCCGGCAGCTCCCAGCCCTGGCCCGGCTTGAGGCGGGCCCGGGCGATGTCGCCGTCCTGCTTCAGCTGGGTCAGGTGCGTGGTGTCGAGCTGGTAGATGTTCTGCGGCAGGCCCGAGTCGGTGCCGAGGTCGCCGGCGTAGGCGGTGATGACGAGCATCGGCTCGGCCGCGTCCGGGAAGAGCGAGACCGGGCCGGTCTGCTCGAAGTTCACCGGCGCGGTCGGCAGGAAGTAGCCGTTGAAGCCGAGCTGGGTGTGCTTGCCGTCCTTGTCGCCGTAGTCGCTGACCTTGATCACCCCGGTGGAGGTGAGGTTGGAGTCCTGCGGCAGGAACGGCGTCGGGCCCTTGTAGACCACGTCGCCCTTGGCGTTCCTGACGGTCACCACGGGCGCGTAGCCGTGGCCGATCAGGAAGACCTTGGAGTCGCCGATCTCCAGCGGGTGGTTGACCTGGATCGACCCCTTGGTCAGGGCCGAGGCGTCCGTGCCCTTCCAGTAGCGGATGTGCGCGGTGAACTCGCGGGCGCTGCCGATCTGCTCGCCGGTGGCCTGGTACTTCGCGGTGAAGCCGTCCAGCTTGAAGCCGAAGGCGTCCAGGTCGTCGGTGGTGTAGAACGCGGATCCGGTGAAGTCGTCGAGCTGGGTGGTGGTGTTGGAGAAGCCCTGGCCCTCGATCACCAGCTTGCCGCCCTGCCCGCTCCCCAGGCTCGCCCAGGCGAAACCGGCGAGCAGGGCGAACAGCGAGAAGTGGAAGAGCAGGTTGCCGACCTCGCGGAGGTAGCCCTTCTCGGCGGCGACCGCGCCGCCCGCGAGGTCCGCCCGGAACCGCCGCCCGCGCAGCAGCCGGTGGGCCGCGGCGTTGACCGCCTCCGGGCCGGCGTCGGTCCGCCAGGCCGCGTACACCGGCATCCGGGTCAGGTTGCGCGGGGCGGCGGGCGGCTGCGCGCGGAGCACGCCGACGAACTGCCACGTCCGCGGGACGATGCACCCGGCGAGCGAGACGAACAGCAGGATGTAGATCGCCGAGAACCACACCGAGCTGTAGACGTCGAAGAGCTGGAGCTTCTCGTACAGCGGGGTGATGCCCTGGTGGGTGGACTTCCAGGTCTGCACCTTGAAGGCGTTCTGGCTGTTCTGCGGGATCAGCGAGCCGGGGATCGCGGCCAGCGAGAGCATGAACAGCAGGATCAGCGCGACCCGCATGGACGTCAGCTGGCGCCACATCCACCGGACCCAGCCGAGGACGCCCATGCCGACCGGACCGTCCGACTCCTCGGGGGCGCTGGTGAGGCGCTCGGCGGAGAGGTCGTCGGGCCCGGTCGGGGCGGTCTTCGTCTCGCTCACGGTCAGATTCCGATCGTGACGTCGTCGGTGAGGTACTGCAGGTTGTTGACCATCGCGTCCCACGCGCCGGTCACCAGGAGCAGGCCGACCACGACGAGCATGCCGCCGCCGATCCGCATCACCCACTGGTAGTGCCGCTTGACCCAGCCGAACGCGCCGAGCGCCCGGCGGAAGGCCAGCGCGGCCAGCACGAACGGTACGCCGAGGCCGAGGCAGTAGACGGCCATCAGCAGGGCGCCGCGCCCTGCGCTGGCCTGGTCGATCGACAGGGTGAGGATCGAGGAGAGCGTCGGACCGATGCAGGGCGTCCAGCCGACACCGAAGACGACGCCGAGCAGGGGCGCCCCCACCAGGCCGATCGCCGGGCGGCGGTGCGAGCGCACCTCGCGCATCGTGAAGCCGGGCAGCAGGCCCATGAAGGCGAGGCCCATGACGATGGTGACCACGCCCATGACGGTGTCGATCGTCCGCCGGTGGTCGGCCAGGGTGCGGCCGAACTCGCCGAAGAGCGCGCCGCCGGAGACGAACACCGCGGTGAAGCCGAGGACGAACAGCGCCGACCCGAGGAGCATCCGGCCGCGCCGGGCGCCCCTGGCGTCGGCGAGGTCGGCCGCCGAGAGGCCGGTGACGTACGAGAGGTAGCCGGGGACGAGCGGCAGGACGCACGGGGAGAAGAAGGAGACCAGGCCGGCCGCGAGCGCGATCGGCAGGGCGACCAGCAGGGCCCCGCTCGCGACCGTCTCGTTGTAGCCGGTCCCGGCGAGCGCGCTCACTTCTGCTCCGCGAGGACCGGGGTGATCATCTTCTCCAGGTCCTCGCTGGAGAGCGCCCGCATCGCCCGGGCCGCCAGGCGGCCCTCGCGGTCGACCACCACCGTGGTGGGGATGGACTGCGGGTTGAGGCTGCCCTTGGGGAAGCGCAGGATCTGCGTGCCGTCCGGGTCGTAGATGCTCGGGTAGGTGATCCCGGTCTGCTGCTCGAAGCGGACGGCGTTGTCCGGGGCGACGTCCCGGGTGTTGATGCCGAGGAACTGCACGCCCTTGTCCTTGTACTTCGCCGACACCTCCTGGAGGTTCTTGCCCTCCGCGCGGCACGGGCCGCACCAGGAGCCCCAGATGTTCAGCACGACGACCGTGCCGCGGTAGTCGGAGAGCTTGAGCGGCGCGCCCTGCAGGCTCGTGCCGGTGATGTCCGGCGCCGCCGTTCGCGTGTCCGGCTTCGCGGTGGCGATGCCGCCCTTGCCGGTGATGAATCCGGCCTGGCCCTCGCTGCTCGACGAGCCGGAGGTGCATCCAGTGAGTGCGAGCGCGGCAGCGGCGCCGAGTGCGGCGGCCGGGCTGATGCGGCGGCGGGTCGTCCCAGACATGTGAAAAGTTTCGCATGGGACTTTGGGCAGGTTTGAGGGGGTCCGCCGTTACCGGTCGAACCCCCTCTGAGCTGCGGTTTCTGTACTTATGATCCGCTTACTACGGGCAGTCGGGCCCACCGCGGCCCGCCGGACCGTCAGACGCGGACCCGCCGGGCACCGCCTGCCGGACACGGCCCGGCGGCCCGGGCCCCGGGCAACCGGCCGCCAGGCCCGGGCCGTCAGGCGCCGAAGCTCTTGCCGACCGGCTTGTCCTTGCCGCCCTTGCCGACCAGGTGCGCGGGCAGCAGGTCGCGGGCCGGCTCGCGGTAGCCGATCGAGACGATCCGGTCGCCCTCGTACGTGAAGCTGGTGAGCGAGGCCAGCGAGCACTGCCGGTTGCGCGGGTCGTGCCACAGCCGGCGGCGCTCCGCGAACGAGCGGACGATCCAGATCGGGAGCTGGTGGCTGACGCAGACGGCCTCGTGGCCGCGCGCGGCGTCCCGGGCGGCGGCGAGCGCCCCCATCATCCGGACGGCCTGCTCGACGTACGGCTCGCCCCAGGAGGGCTTGAACGGGTTCGTCAGGTACTTCCAGTAGCCCGGGTTGCGCAGCGAACCGTCGCCGACCCCGAAGGTCTTGCCCTGGAAGATGTTGTCCGCCTCGATCAGCTGCTCGTCCGAGGCGACCTCCAGGCCGTGCGCCTTGCCGATCGGCTCGGCGGTCTCCTGGGCCCGCTCCAGCGGCGACGCCACCACGTGGGTGATGTCACGGTCCGCCAGGTGCTCGGCGACCCGGTCGGCCATCTGCCGGCCGAGCTCGGAGAGGTGGTAGCCGGGCAGCCTGCCGTAGAGCAGACCCTCCGGGTTGTGCACCTCGCCGTGCCGCATCAGGTGGACGACGGTGGTGTCCTTGGCGCTCACTTCGCTCCCTCACTGGGGTCGGTGGCCTCGGCGGCGGCGCGGGCCGCGGCGGGCAGGGCGGCGGCGATCCGCTCGATCGCCCGCTCGTCGTGGGCGGCCGAGACGAACCACGACTCGAAGGCCGACGGCGGCAGGTAGACGCCCTGGCTCAGCATCGAGTGGAAGAAGCCGTTGAAGCGGTACGCCTGCTGGCGCCGCGCCTCGTCGTAGTTCGTGACCTGCTCCGCGGTGAAGAACACCGAGAACATGTTGCCCGCGCGCTGCAGCCGGTGGGCCACTCCCTCCTTCGCGAGCGCGTCCCCGACCAGCGACGAGATCTCGCCGGCGACCCGGTCGACGGTCGCGTACACCTCGTCGGTGCAGTGCCGCAGCTGCGCGAGGCCCGCGGCCGTCGCGATCGGGTTCCCGGAGAGCGTGCCCGCCTGGTAGACCGGGCCGGCCGGGGCGAGGTGCGCCATGACGTCGGCCCGTCCGCCGAAGGCCGCCGCGGGGAAGCCGCCGCCCATGACCTTGCCGAAGGTGAGGAGGTCCGGGGCCCAGCCCTCGTGGGCGGCCTCCAGGCCGTACCAGCCGGCCTTCGACACGCGGAAGCCCGTCATCACCTCGTCGGAGACGAACAGCGCGCCGTCGGCGCGGCAGAGCTCGGCCAGGCCCCGGTTGAAGCCGGGCAGCGGCGGCACGACGCCCATGTTGCCGGGCGAGGCCTCGGTGATCACGCAGGCGATCTCGCCCGGGTGCGCGGCGAAGGCCGCGCGCACGGCGTCGAGGTCGTTGTAGGGCAGCACGATGGTGTCGCCGGCCTGGGCACCGGTCACACCGGGCGTGTCGGGCAGGGCGAAGGTCGCGACGCCCGAGCCGGCCGCGGCCAGCAGCGCGTCGACGTGGCCGTGGTAGCAGCCGGCGAACTTCACGATCTTCGCGCGGCCGGTGAAGCCGCGGGCGAGCCGGATCGCCGACATGGTCGCCTCGGTGCCGCTGGAGACCAGCCGCACCTGCTCGACCGGCGCGACCCGGGCGGTGATCTCCTCGGCGAGCTCGACCTCGCCCTGCCCGGGCGTACCGAACGAGGTGCCGAGGCCCACGGCCTGCCGCACCGCGTCGACCACGGCGGGGTGCGCGTGCCCCAGGATCATCGGACCCCACGAGCACACCAGGTCGACGTACTCGCGGCCGTCGGCGTCGGTGAGGTACGGCCCGGTGCCGGACACCATGAATCGCGGGGTGCCGCCGACCGCGCGGAAGGCACGGACCGGCGAGTTCACGCCGCCCGGGGTCACGACGGAGGCCCGGTCGAACAGCGACTGCGACTGCGGGGCCTCGTACGGATAGCTCGGGACACCGGCCTGCGCGGTGCCCGCGGACCGGCTCTCAGGGTTGCTCACGGGGTTGGTCACCTGAACATGCTCTCAAATCGTGTCCTTCACCTTCGCATGGCGGACCCGATCATCTGGAACGATGATCCGTGTGCTGCTGCCTAGGCAGGGCGTTCGGACGGTACGGTTGTCCGTGCGACCGTCGCGAAGGAGTCCGGCCGGCGAGCCGGGGGTCCGGGCACGGCACGGGACGCACCATCGGGTCGGACCTTCGGGCATCATCAGGGGCGGGCATCCGCACCGGGTCCGCAGGGACGCGGCGACGCCGTCGCGGAGTGGTGCGTACGGCAGTGTGTACGACGGCACGAGGCGGGTAAATGGCACGTTCGGAAGAGGACACCGGGCGTGTGGGGGTCTGTCGATTCCGGCGAGTACCGGTGAGGATGGTCCGAGTGTCCGAGGCGCAGGACGGCTTCGAGGAGGCCACGGGTAGCTCCCGTCCCTCCGCGGAGGCCGCGCACGGGGGTACGGGTACGGGCAGGGGAAAGCGGGGAGAGGGGCGCGTGGGAGTCACCTACAAGTACTTCGGCGCTCCCGACCGGGCCACCGCGGCCAGAGTGCCCACCGCCCTCGGGCCCGGCGGGCTCGGCCTGGACGCCGGCGAGCTCGGCGCCCTCGGGCGGCTCGGCGACCTGATGGAGACCAGCGGCTCCCTCAACGGCCACCTCTCCACCAAGATCAAGCCGGAGACCATGAGCGCCATGGTCCTCACCGGCATCCAGGGCGTGCCGCTGCACCAGGTGCCCCCGCTGGAGCTCGTCGTCCTGCACCCGGACTACGCCGTCGTGCAGCTCCCGCACAACGTCGTCGAGCCGCTGCGCAAGGCCGACGAGACCCAGCTCGGCGCCGCCGCCTTCATCTGGTCGACCGTTCCGGACCGGCGCGGGCCGCGCGACGCCTTCGTGATCTACCAGATGCTCCACGAGTGGCAGGACTTCGCCAACCGGCTCCACGACGCCGGCCACCAGCTGTACTGCCTGGTCTGGCCGTAGGCCGCCCGCGGGTTCCGCCCGGTCCGGCCGCAGGCCCGGCACATGCGTCAGGGGTTCCGCGCCGAGTGCCGCGGAACCCCTGACGCGTGCGGGCACCCGTGCGCCCGCCGGTCAGTCCTGCGGTTCCTGCGCGTCCTGCACTTCCTGCCGGCGGGATCCCGTGAGGACCGCCAGCGTCTCCACGACGAACGACTCGACCGCGGCACGGTCGACGCCCAGCGCGGCGAGCGGGCCGCTGCCGCTCTCCAGTTCGAGCAGCGACAGCAGGATGTGCTCGGTGCCGACGTAGTTGTGCCCCAGCCTCAGCGCCTGACGGAACGTGAGCTCCAGCGCCTTGCGCCCGCGGGCGTCGTACGGGACGAGCGCCGGCGGGTCGGCGGCGGCCGGCGGCAGCGCCGCGGCGAGCCCCGCACGGAAGGCCTCGACCGTGACGCCCTGCGCGAGGAGGGCCTGCACCGCGAGGCCGTCCGGCTCGACGAGCAGGCCGAGGGCCAGGTGCTCGGGGGTGATCTCGGCGTTGCCTGCGGCGACGGCCTCGTTCTGGGAGGCCATCACGACGTTGCGGGCCCGGTCGGTGAACCGGCCGAAGCCCTGCGCGGGGTCGAGGTCGGTCGGCTCGCCGGGGTCCTTCGGCACGAAGCGCTTCTGGGCCGCCTGCCGGGTGACGCCCATGCTGCGGCCGATGTCCGTCCAGGAGGCGCCGGAGCGCCGGGCCTGGTCGACGAAGTGGCCGATGAGGTGGTCGGCCACGTCACCGAGGTGGTCGGCGGCGATGACCGCGTCGGACAGCTGGTCGAGGGCGTCCGTGTGGACCTTCTTGATGGCTTCGATCAGGTCGTCGAGCCGGACGGGATGCGTCATCTTGACTGGATTCGCCATGTGTCAACCATAGGTTGACACCTCTTACGTGTCAACCGTCGGTTGACAGTCGGCGGAGCGCCGCGGCCCGCGCCGCACGCGCCCGGCGCGCACCCGGCACACAGCGGGCACGCAGCGGGCCGCCGCCCTGCGCCCCGGGAGGGGAACGGAGGGCGGCGGCCCGGATGGTGCGGCACGGACCGGCGGACGGCCCGTCAGGCTCGGGGCCCGGTCAGCCGACGTTCGCGCAGGAGTTGCCGAACGCCGGGTTCAGCAGGCCGATCACGTCGATCGAGTTGCCGCACAGGTTGACGGGGACGTGCACCGGAACCTGGATGTTGTTGCCCGAGGCGACACCCGGGGAACCGGCCGCGACGCCCTCGGCACCGGCGCTCGCCATGGCGGTGCCCGCACCGGCGGCAACGATGCCCACGACGGCGGCGCCGACGGCAGCGACCTTCTTGACGCTCATATGAAACTCCTCGTTGTTCAGGTCTTCCACGAACCGCACTGGCTCGGCGCGGAAGCGCACGCGGCGTGCACCGGGCCCAACGAGACCTGCACGGTGCGGTACCGAACGGGCCGTCATGTTCACCCGTAAGCAGTAGTGAAGGCATTCGGGTGATCGTGGGATCAGCCCGTTTCCCCCGGCCGCCCGCCTCGTTCTTCCCTGCGTACCGGCTCCACCGGTCAGGCCCGGCCCACCGGACCGGACCGGCCCACCCGTTCCGTGCGGGCCCGCCGGCCGTCACCGGCCGCGCGGCGCGCGCACACGGGAATCGCGAACAGAAAGAGACTGCACCATGCGCAAGATCGCCCAGGGCGCGTTCGGCACCGCGGCCGTCGCCGCCCTGCTGCTCGGCGGCGCCGCCGCCGCGTCCGCCACCGGCGCGTCGGCCGAGGGCGTCGCGGCCGGCTCGCCGGGCGTGCTCTCCGGCAACCTGATCCAGGTGCCCGTGCACGTGCCGGTCAACGTCTGCGGCAACACCGTCGACATCATCGGCGCCCTGAACCCGGCGTTCGGCAACTCCTGCGCCAACATCTGAACCAGGGCCGCCCGAGCGGTGGCCCGCGCCGGCCCCGGCCGGCCCCACGACTCCCGGAGGAGCCTCCACAGCGCCCTCCGGAAGCGCCGCGGTGTGACCAATTCCCGGCCGTGCGGGGAATGGTGGCGGGGCGCACGAACGAACGCGGTCCACGCGCCCGCCCAAGCCACGGGCGACACGCGCCAGTTGGTCCGCGTGAGTGACAATCACGGAGCATCAAGGAAAGGCCGGGCGATGATGTCGATTCGCCCGGCACCCGGAATTGTCGGATCACCGCAATACCGGCCACGAACCGAAGGAACAATCCCATGCGCACGTTCAAGAAGGCTGCTGTCCTCACCATCGCCGCCGCCGGCCTGGTCGCCTCCGGCGCCGGCGTCGCCGCCGCCAGCTCCGAGGCCGAGGGCGTCGCCGCCGGCTCGCCCGGCGTGCTCTCCGGCAACCTGATCCAGGTGCCCGTGCACGTGCCGGTCAACCTGTGCGGCAACACCGTCAACGTCATCGGCCTGCTGAACCCCGCGTTCGGCAACTCCTGCGCCAACGTCGGCTGAACAAGCCCTCGCTGACGGCAGTGTCCGTGCCGCGCCCGGCCTTCCCGGCCGGGCGCGGCGCACCCTCCCCGCGTGTGATTAGGAGATCGACCCCATGCAGAACGTGAAGAAGGCCGCCGTTCTCACCGCCGCGGCCGGCATCGTCCTCGGCGGTGCCGGCGTCGCCGCCGCCGGCTCCCAGGCCGAGGGCGTCGCGGCCGGCTCGCCGGGCGTGCTCTCCGGCAACCTGATCCAGGTCCCCGTGCACGTGCCGGTCAACGTCTGCGGCAACTCCGTCAACGTGGTCGGCCTGCTGAACCCGGCGTTCGGCAACTCCTGCGCCAACGTGGACGCGCCGGCCACCGTGCCGACGGACACGCCGGAGGTCGACGAGGAGGACTGCTGATCCCCCCGATCGGCACGACTCGCGCGTCCTGCCCCCCGGCCCCAGGCCGGGGGGCCGCTCGCGTCGGCCCGCCCGGCGGGCGCGAGCCCGGCGCCGGCCACCGCCGGACCGCCGGACACCCCCACCGACACGAAGGGTTCAGCCCCATGGTGCTTAAGACCACCGGTGCCGGCGTGCTGGCCGCCCTCGGCGCAGCCGCCGTCGTGGGCGCCGCGGCCGGACCGGCCGCCGCCGCCGGCTCCTCGCAGACCGCTCCCGCCGGACTGCCGCGCCCCACCGCACAGTTGCAGTCCACCGACACCTCGCAGCTGGTCGGCGGCACCACCGGCGCACTGGGCTACGCGGTGGCCCCGGTGAAGGACCTGCGGCTCGACCCGTGGGCGCAGTCCTCCGCGGACGTGCTCGACAACGGCGTCGCCGTCGAACCCGACAACGGCATGGCGCCGGTCACGACGTCCACGCTGACCGGCCCGCTGAGCGCCGGCGGCGGCCCGGCGAGCCTGCCCGCGGTCGGCCCGGTGCTCGGCCTGCTGCCCGGCTGAGCCACCCTCCGGTGCGGCGCGCACCGGCCCCGTACACGGCGGAGCCCGGCCCCTCGGGGCCGGGCTCCGCTGCCGTCCGGGCCGGGCCCGGAAGGCCGCCCGCCGGTGTCAGACGGCCGGCTGGGCCAGCACGTCCTCGCTCAGCGCGCCGGTGGCGGCGGCCGTGAGGTTGCCGACGGTGTCGGTGACGGAGACCTTCTGGTCGTCGCCGCCGAGCGAGGCCTTGGCGCCCGGCACGGCCTGCACCGGGGCGGTCACCAACTGCGGGTCGAGCTCGCCGAAGGACAGCGCGCCGTCGGCGAACTCCCCGCTGTGGTCGGTGGCGTAGCGGACGGGCTGGCCGAGTTCCAGGGCCGGGCCGGACGTCCGGATCGGCGCGGCGGGTACGGCGAGGACGGCCTGGCCGAGCTCGGTGCTGGAGTCGGCGGCGGGCAACGGCACGACGGCGTCGACGGCGGGGCCGACCCGGCCGGCGTTGAGCGCGGGCACGATGCGCGAGGGGATGAGCTGGGAGCCGGGGTTCTCCTCGGGCACCGGCGGCTGCAGCGGCGAGGCCGGGAGGCCGCCGGAGAGCGTGCCGGTCTGGGTGAGCAGCGGCAGCGGCACGTTGAACGGCACCTCCTGGCCGGCCAGGCCGTCCTCCAGCGCCGCCACCTCGCCCGGGGTCATCGGGCGGGCCTCGGCCGCGCCCTGGCCGGCGAGGACGCCGGCCCCGACCGCGAGCAGCAGGGCGCCGGCGGCCCGCTTGGAGAGCTTCATGCAATTCACCGTTCTGTCCGAGAGCGTTCTACCGGGTGCGATCCGCCGCAGGCCGTCGGACGGGTGCGCCGTCGGGAGCTGTGCGGAAAAGCAATCTGCGCAACGACCGAGCACCGGGAGGATTGCGGGCATTGACCGGTTCGGGTTAATAATCGGACTGGAATACCGCCGAGTTGATGATCAATCAGACGCCTGCGAAGAATCTGCGTAACTTTCCGGCCCGTCATTCTTTGAACCCGATGTCGCAGCTCGACGCGACGCGACCGGAATCCACCGAATACCGGGCACGGCCGCCGAGCCGGCGCACCCGAGCTTTTCAGAGAGGTATCTCCCATGCTGAAGAAGACCTTCGCGGGCCTCGGCCTGGCGGCCGCCGCCCTCGCCTCCGCCGCCGCACCGGCCGGCGCGATCGGCAACGCGGACGGCTCCGCCGGCTCCATCCAGGGCAACGGCGGCACGAACGCGACCGGGACCTGGGGCAACCACAGCCCCAACTTCCACTTCGCCGACAACCCGAACGTCTGCCTCCCCGAGATCCACAACATCGGCGTGGCGGTGCTCGGTGTCGCGGTTCCGGTCGAGGTCGACGCACTGAACAACCAGCCCAAGCAGACCTGCGTGGTCGGCGAGGGCACCCTCGGCAGCGGCGACGGCGGCGTGTCCCACCTCATCGGCTGACGCACGCTCCCCGCTCCACCCTCCGGGGCCCACGCCCCGTCCTGCATCCCCCCGCGCGGGCCGCTCCCCCGGCCCGGGCGGCACAGCACGGCCGGCGGGATCCACCCGCCGGCCGAGGCTCCTCCCCATCAAGAAGATCCGAAGAAGGAACGCTGAAATGATCAAGAAGGCTCTCGCCGCCGCCGGCGTCGCCGCCGCCGGTGTCGCCATGGTCGCCTCCCCCGCGATGGCCATCGGCGACGCCGACGGTGCCGCCACCTCCATCCAGGGCAACGGCGGCACCAACGCCACCGGCACCACGGGCGACCACAGCCCGAACTACCACACCCTGGACAACCCGAACCTGTGCCTCCCCGAGGTGCACAACATCGCCGTCGGCGCCGTCGTCGGCCTCGCCGTGCCGATCGAGGTCCCGGTGCTCAACAACCAGCCGGCGCAGACCTGCGTCGTCGGCCAGAACACCGTGGGCAGCGGCGACGGCGGCGTGTCCCACCTGATCGGCTGATCCTGCCGGTCCGCTCTGCCGCCGGGTCCGGGGGAACTTCTCCTCCTGGCCCGGCGGTTGCCGTTCCCCGGCCGGGCCCGGCTGCCCTGCCGCACGGTCCTCCCCCGAGCCGCCCGTCCGGCCCGTACCGCACAGCGGGCCGGGCGCGGCGCGTTCGGGTGACGGAGTGTCACGGCGGCGCGTACTGCCGGGCCCGAACGGGTTGTTGTGATCACACTGAGTCCGCATCACCGTCGAAGAGAGGACCCCTCCACCATGAAGAGCACGCTGGGCAAGGCCCTGGTGACCACCGCGACCGCCCTGGCCATCGCCGGCGTCGCGGCCCCCGCCCACGCGCACGTGGACGCGGGCGGCGGCGCCCACCTGATCGCCACCGCCGACGACCCGTTCGTCGCGGGCGAGGAGCACGGCTGGGCGGAGACCGACCACATCTCCGTCCTCGGCCAGAAGTGGGGCTGGGCCACCAGCACCGCCGTCGGCGGCGGCGCCGAGGGCGAGATCCACGTCGGCTGAGGCGGCCCGCACGCAGCGGAGGCCGGGCCCGGGTGATCCCCGTGGCCCGGCCTCCCGCACGTGGAGGGGCGTCCTACCGCAGCATGCGGGCCGCCTCGACGGCCCAGTAGGTGAGGATCTGCTCGGCGCCGGCCCGGCGGATCGAGGTGAGCGTCTCCAGGATCATCCGCTCGCGGTCCACCCAGCCGTTGGCGGCGGCGGCCTCGACCATCGCGTACTCGCCGGACACCTGGTAGGCCGAGACCGGCACCGGGGAGGCGTCGGCGATCTGCCGCAGGATGTCGAGGTACGCCATGGCGGGCTTGACCATGACGAGGTCGGCGCCCTCGGCGATGTCCTGCTCCAGCTCGCGCAGCGACTCGCGGGCGTTGGCCGGGTCCTGCTGGTACGACTTGCGGTCGCCCTTGAGCGAGGAGCCGACGGCCTCGCGGAACGGGCCGAAGAACGCCGAGGCGTACTTGGCGGTGTAGGCGAGGATGCCGGTGTCCTGGTGCCCGGCGGCGTCCAGTGCGCTGCGGATCACGCCGATCTGGCCGTCCATCATGCCGGACGGGCCGACCAGGTGGACGCCCGCGTCGGCCTGCACGACGGCCATCTCGGCGTAGCGCTCCAGCGTGGCGTCGTTGTCGACCGAGCCGTCCGCCGCGAGGACGCCGCAGTGGCCGTGGTCGGTGTACTCGTCGAGGCACAGGTCGGACATGACGACCAGGGCGTCGCCGACCTCGGAGACGACGTCGCGGATGCCCTGCTGGAGGATGCCCTCCGGGTTGGTGCCCTCGCTGCCGACGGCGTCCTGCACCTCGGGCACGCCGAACAGCATGATGCCGCCCAGCCCGGCCCCGGCGGCCTCGGCCGCGGCCCGGCGCAGGGTGTCACGGGTGTGCTGGACGACGCCGGGCATCGAGCTGATCGGCCTCGGCTCGGTGATGCCCTCGCGGACGAAGGCCGGGAGGATCAGCTCGGCCGGGTGCAGGCGGGTCTCGGCGACCAGGCGGCGCATCGCCGGGGTCGAGCGCAGGCGGCGCGGGCGTACGGTCGGGAATTCGGCGGACAACTCTGCTTCTCTCTCCGGACGATACGAGACCGCCGGGGAGGCTCGGAGCCTCCCCGGCGGCGGGGGGTACTAGCGGGCGGCCTTGCGGCGCGACCCGGGTCGGCGCTCGCTCGGCCGGTAGACCGGTTCCCCGGCGACGACCGCCGCGTCCCGGCGCCTGGCGCCGAACTCGGCGAGGGCCTGGGCGAGCGCCCCGGCGGACGGCGCGGGCGCCATCACGTCGACCCGCAGCCCGTGCTCCTCCGCGGTCTTGGCGGTCGCCGGACCGATGCAGGCGATGACGGTGACGTTGTGCGGCTTGCCGGCGATGCCGACGAGGTTCCGCACGGTCGAGGACGAGGTGAACAGCACCGCGTCGAACCCGCCGCCCTTGATCGCCTCGCGGGTCTCGGCCGGCGGCGGCGAGGCGCGCACCGTGCGGTACGCGGTCACGTCGTCGACCTCCCAGCCGAGCTCCACCAGGCCGGCGACGAGCGTCTCGGTGGCGATGTCGGCACGCGGCAGCAGCACCCGGTCGATCGGGTCGAAGACCGGGTCGTAGGGCGGCCAGTCCTCCAGGAGGCCGGCGGCGGACTGCTCGCCGGACGGCACCAGGTCGGGCTTGACGCCGAAGTCGACCAGCGCCTGGGCGGTGGTCTCACCGACGGCGGCGACCTTGATGCCGGCGAAGGCGCGGGCGTCGAGGCCGTACTCCTCGAACTTCTCGCGGACGGCCTTCACGGCGTTGACCGAGGTGAAGGCGATCCACTCGTAGCGGCCCGTGACCAGGCCCTTGATGGCGCGCTCCATCTGCTGCGGGGTCCGCGGCGGCTCCACCGCGATGGTGGGCACCTCCTGCGGCACGGCGCCGTAGCCGCGCAGCTGCTCGGACAGGCCGTGCGCCTGCTCCTTGGTGCGGGGGACGAGGACGTTCCAGCCGAAGAGCGGCTTGGTCTCGAACCACGAGTGCGAGGCCCGGTGGGCGACCTGCTCGCCCACCACGGCTATCACCGAGGTGGCCGGGTCGACCGGGGCCGACACCGGGGACGGCAGCACCCGGGCCGCCTTCAGGTCCGCGGCGATCGAGGCCAGCGTGGCGGTGAAGGTGCGCTGGCGCGTCGTGGTGCCCGAGAGGGTCGCGGAGAGCGGCGACTCGGGCTTGCGGCCGTTGGCGACCAGCGCCGCGGCGGTGGCCGGCAGCTGGCCGAGCGTGGTGCGGACGACCAGGGTGGTCTCCGGTGCGCCGAGGTCGACCCCGTTGCCGGAGACGAGCGCGGCGGCGTCGACGAAGCGCACGTCGGCGCCCTGGCTGCCGCGCAGCGGCACACCGGCGTAGGCCGGCACGCCGACGGACTGGGCGACGCCGGGGATCACCTCGAAGGGGATCGCGGCGCCCGCACAGCAGAGCATCTCCTCGGCGGCACAGCCGTCGAGGCCGGGGTCGCCGTCGACGGTGCGCACCACGTGCTTGCCGGCGCGGACGGCGTCCGCGACCAGCCGGGCGACGTCGAGGCCGGCCTCCTCCGCGGGGCTGTGCACCTGGACGCCGGCCGGGCAGTGCGCGCGGACGGCGACGGCGGTGAGCGGGTCGGCGATCAGGATGTCGGCCGAGGCCAGCACGTCGACCGCGCGCAGGGTGAGGAGACCGGGGTCGCCCGGGCCCGCACCGAGGAAGGTGCAGCGGCCGGCGGGGGCCTGGGGGGTGGACTGGCTCGCAGCGGTGGGGCTCATCGGCTTCGCTCCCCCATCAGGCCGGCCGCTCCCTGTTCGAGCAGCCGGGCAGCGAGCGCGCGGCCGAGGGCCGCCGCCTGCTCCTCGGCCGACTCGTCCAGGACGAACGGACCGGTGGCGGTCATTCTCAGCAGGGTGGCGCCGTCGACGGTGCCGACCACGCCCTCCAGCAGCAGTTCGGTGCCGTGCCACACGGCGAGCGCCCCGACGGGCGCCGAGCAGCCGGCTTCCAGGGCGGCCAGCAGCGCGCGTTCGGCGACGACCGCGGCACGGGTGGGGGTGTGGTCGAGCGCGGCCAGCCGTGCGGCGAGGCCGGGGTCGACGCACTCGACGGCGAGTGCGCCCTGGCCGGGGGCCGGGAGCATCAGCGCGGGGTCGAGGTGTTCGGTGATGTCGCCGCGGCGGCCGAGCCGGTTGAGGCCGGCGGCGGCGAGCACCACGGCGTCGAGCTCGCCCTGGGCGACGTAGCCGACACGGGTGTCGACGTTGCCGCGTATCGGCACGGTCTCCAGGGCGGCGCCGTGGGCCGCGGCCCAGGCGTTGAGCTGGGCCGTGCGGCGCGGCGAGCCGGTGCCGATCCGGACGGGGCGGCCGGCGCCCGCGAGCTTCTCGACGAGTTCCTGCAGGGCGAGGCCGTCGCGGGCGACGAGGGCGTCGCGGACGTCCTCGCGCTCGGGGACCGCCGCGAGCCGCAGACCGGTGGGGGCGGCGGTGGGCAGGTCCTTGAGCGAGTGCACGGCGAGGTCGATACGGCCTTCGAGGAGTGCGTCGCGCAGGGCGGAGACGAAGACGCCGGTGCCGCCGATCTGCGCGAGCGCCTCACGGGAGGTGTCGCCGTACGTGGTGATCTCGACCAGCTCGACGGGGCGGCCGGTGACCCGGGTGACCTCGCGCGCGACCATGCCGGACTGCGCCATGGCGAGGGCGCTGCGCCGGGTGCCGAGGCGCAGCGGCTGCTCGGGTGCGCCCGGGGGGCTGCTGAGTTGACCATTCATGAGGTGCTCGTCCAGGTCGTGCCGGTGGGGATTGACGGGGTTCATCCGGCCGCACCGCCGAGGGCGGAGGGGCCGGCGCCCGGCGACGCTGCCGGGGTGCCGGAGACGGCGTGCACGGCCGCCGGGTCCAGGTCGAAGAGTTCCCGCAGCGCGTCGGCGTACGAGGCGCCGCCGGGCTCTGCGGCGAGCTGCTTCACCCGCACGGTGGGGGCGTGCAGGAGCTTGTCGACGACGCGGCGGACGGTCTGGCCGATCTCCGCGCGGGCGCGCTCGTCGAGGTCGGGGAGCCGGGCCTCCAGGCGGGTGAGCTCGCTGCTGACCACGTCGGAGGCCATCGAGCGGAGCGCGACCACGGTGGGGGCGATCCTGGCGGCGCGCTGGGCCGCGCCGAAGGCGGCGACCTCGTCGGCGACGATGCCGGTGACGGCGTCGACGTCGCCGGTGCCGGGGGTGGCGGCGTGCGCGTGGGAGAGGCTCTCGATGTCGACGAGCAGGGCGCCGGGGAGTTCGTGCACGTCGTGGTGGACGTCACGGGGCATCGCCAGGTCGAGGAAGGCCAGCGGGCCGTCGGCGGTGCGGGCGGCGACCGCGGCGGCGGCGTCCTCGGCGGTGATGACGACGCCGGCGGCGCCGGTGCAGGAGACGACGAGGTCGACGTCGGCGAGGGCCTGCGGCACCTTGGCGAAGTCGAGGGTGCGGCCGGTGCCGCCGAGGTTGGCGACGAGGCGCTCGGCGCGCTCGGGGGTGCGGTTGGCGATCAGCAGGTCGGAGACGCCGGCGCGGACGAGGGTGGCGGCGGCCAGGGAGCTCATCGAGCCGGCGCCGACCACGAGGACGCGCCGGCCGGCGACGTCCCCGGTGCGGGCGGCGACCTGCTCCAGGCCGAAGGTGACGAGCGACTGCCCGGCCCGGTCGATGCCGGTCTCGCTGTGGGCGCGCTTGCCGACCCGCAGGGCCTGCTGGAAGAGCTCGTTGAGGCCGCGGCCGGCGGTGTGCTCGTCCTGGGCGCGGGCGAGCGCGTCGCGGAGCTGGCCGAGGATCTGGCCCTCGCCGACGACCATGGAGTCGAGGCCGCAGGCCACCGAGAAGAGGTGGTGGACGGCGCGGTCCTCGTAGTGGACGTAGAGGTGGGAGGTGAGCTCCTCCAGGTCGACGCCGCTGTGGTGGGCGAGCAGCAGGGAGAGCTCGGCGACGCCGGCGTGGAACTTGTCCACGTCCGCGTAGAGCTCGATCCGGTTGCAGGTGTTGACCAGGGCGGCCTCGGCGACCGTGGCGGTGGCCGCGGCGTCGTGCAGCAGGCGGGTGGGGACCTCGCCGGTGAGGGCGGCGCGTTCGAGCACGCCGACCGGGGCGGTGCGGTGGCTCAGTCCGACGACGAGCAGGCTCATGCCGGCATCACCGCCTGCACGTCGCCCTCGCCGCCGCCGGGCTTGGCCGGGGGTGCCGCGGCCTTCTTGGCCGCGGCGCCGCGGGCGGCCGGCTCGGCCTTGGCGGTGCCCGCGGCGGCGCGGCGCAGCTTGGCGGCGGCGGCGCGGACGGGGCCGGGGGCCCGGTCGAGCACGGAGTCGGTGGAATCGGACTCCTCGCCGGCCTTGCGCTGCTCGTGGAAGGCGAGGATCTGGAGCTCTATGGAGAGGTCGACCTTGCGCACGTCCACGCCGTCCGGGACGGTCAGCACGGTGGGGGCGAAGTTGAGGATGCTGGTGACGCCGGCGTCGACGAGGCGGTCGCAGACCTGCTGGGCGGCGCCGGGCGGGGTGGTGATGACGCCGATGGAGACCTGCTGGCTCTCGACGATCTGCTCCAGCTCGTCCATGTGCCGCACGGGCAGGCCGGCCGCGGTGGAGCCGACGACGCTCGGGTCGGCGTCGAGCAGGGCGGCGACCCGGAAGCCGCGGGAGGCGAAGCCGCCGTAGTTGGCGAGGGCGTGACCGAGGTTGCCGATGCCGACGATGACGACCGGCCAGTCCTGGGTGAGGCCCAGCTCACGGCTGATCTGGTAGACCAGGTACTCGACGTCGTAGCCGACGCCGCGGGTGCCGTAGGAGCCGAGGTAGGAGAAGTCCTTGCGGAGCTTGGCGGAGTTCACGCCGGCCGCGGCGGCGAGCTCCTCGGAGGAGACCGTGGGGACCGAGCGCTCGGAGAGCGCGGTCAGGGCCCGCAGGTAGAGGGGGAGGCGGGCGACCGTCGCTTCCGGGATGCCCCGGGCGCGCGAGGGTCGGCGCGCGGCGCCGCCGTCGGGCGCCTGCGAACTGCTCTGGGTGGATCGGCCGATTGCCACGGTGCTCCCGAGGGTGAAGCTGGGCTTAGGCAGCCAGGCTATGCGTTTGTGAACGTGTGCACAAAGATGGTGTCCGATTTGTCCCTCCACAGTGATGCGCATCACTCACCGCCCGCCGCCGCCGGCAGGCCGCCGGGCAGCGGAGCGCCGCCCGGCCGCGGCCCCGGCACGGTTCCGCGGGGCAGCAGCGGCACCGCGCCGCCCTCGCCCAGCGAGCGGGCCCGTGCCAGCCGCGGCCACGCCACGGGCGTCCCGGCGGGCGACGGCGCACCGCGGTCGGCGGGCGGGAGGCCGCCGGAGCGGCCGTAGTGGCGGAGCAGGTCGGCGGTGGCCCGGGCGTCACCGAGGGCGGTGTGCGCCGCGTACCGGCCGAGGCCGGCCGCGGCGACGCACGCCGCGAGCCCCCAGCCGGTGGCCGCCGGCAGGCGGGTGCGGGCCAGGCGCATGGTGCAGAGCAGCGGCACCGCCGGCAGCGGCACGCCTATCCGGGCGAACTCGCGTTCGAGGAAGGCGTGGTCGCAGGAGACGTGGTGCCCGACCACGACGCGCCCGGCCAGCAGGTCGAGCAGGTGCGGCGCGACCTCGCGGAACCGCGGTGCGCCGACCACGTCGTCCTGGCTGATCCGGTGCACGTGGGTGGGGCCGACCGGCCCGACCGGGTCGACGAGCGTGGCGAACGTCTCCTCGGTGCGCAGGCCGTCGTCCAGCAGCACCACGGCCACCTCCACGACCCGGTGCCGCCACGGGCTGCGGCCGGTGGCCTCGACGTCGACGACGGCGTAGCCGTCCATCGCGCCCTCCTTCGCCTGCGGGCCCCCGGGCGGACAAGAAACAGGCTCGATCGTAAGCCGACGAATTCACCGGATCCCAAGGTGATCTCTATCGTCTCGGCAACGATTCGGCCGCACCCCTCCGGACGGAGGCGTGCGGCCGGGCGGGACGGCCGGGGGTCAGGCGCCGAGCGCGGCGCGCAGCCGCCGCTCGTCCACCCGCCAGAAGTCGTGCTGGCGGCCGTCGACGAGGGTCACCGGGATCTGCTCGGCGTACTCGCGGTACAGCGCCTCGTCCTGGGTGATGTCCTTCTCCTCGAAGGCGGCCCCGAGCTCCCCGGTGACCCGGAGCAGGACGGCCCGGGCGTCGTCGCACAGGTGGCAGCCGGGCTTGCCGATCAGGGTGACCACCCGGTCGGCGGGCTTCTTGTTCTTGTCGCGTCGCAGCAGGCTCACCGTGCCATTGTGCGCCGTCGTCCGGGTCACGCCGTGGACGCGGTCCGTTAACGGCGCCTGCACGCCGCGGTCACGGGACCGCCCTCCGATGCTGGCTATGCTCGGGTCCATGGCCGCGCTGAGAAGGCTTCACCTGGCAAGGCGTTCCCCCGACGAGCGGAGCGCCCTGGCGGGCGAGGCCGCCGCCGACGCGGCGGAGGCCGATCTGCTCGTCCGGGCGGCGGACGCGACGGCGGACGCAGGGGCGGACGCGGCGGAGGCCCCGGAGAAGGGCGGGCGGTCCGAGAGGGCCGGGCGCCCCCCGAAGGCTCCCGCCGAGGACCACACGCCCACCCCGGACGACCCGCAGGCCGCCGCGTTCTTCGACTGCGACAACACGATCCTGCGCGGCGCGGCGATGTTCTACCTGGGGGTCGGCCTCTACCGCCGCCGCTTCTTCACCCGTCGCGACGTCGCCCGGTTCGTCTGGCAGCAGGCGTGGTTCCGGCTGCACGGCTCGGAGGACCCGGCGCACATCGCCGACGCGCAGGACACCGCCCTCGGCCTGGTCGCGGGCAAGCGGACGGCGGAGCTGGAGCAGATCTGCGAGGAGATCTTCGAGGAGGTCATCGCCGACAAGGTCTGGCCGGGCACCCGCGCCCTCGTGCAGATGCACCTGGACGCCGGCCAGCGGGTGTGGCTCGTCACCGCCGCGCCGCAGGAGATCGCCCGGATCATCGCCCGGCGGCTCGGGATGACCGGCGCGCTCGCCACCGTCGCCGAGACCGCGGACGGCGAGTACACCGGGCGGCTGGTCGGCGGGCTGCTGCACGGCCCGGCGAAGGCCGCGGCGGTGCAGGCGCTGGCCCGCCGCGAGCAGCTCGACCTCGGCCGGTGCGCCGCGTTCAGCGACTCCGCCAACGACATCCCGATGCTCAGCCTGGTCGGCCACCCGTACGTGGTGAACCCGGACACCTCGCTGCGCCGGCACGCGCGCACCCACGGCTGGCGGGTCCGCGACTTCCGGACGGGCCGCAAGGCCGCACGGATCGGCCTGCCGGCCGCGGCCGGCCTCGGTGTCGCCGCCGGGGCGACGGCGGCGGGGCTGGCGATCCACCGCCGCCGCCGCACCGCCTGAGGAGGGCCCCGCACCGCACCCGACGGCCGCCGCACCGTCCGGCGGCCCCGGCGCGGGGCCGCACCGTCCGGCGGCCCCGGCGCGGGGCCGCACCCGGGCCCGGCCGGTGCGCCCCGCGGCCGCCGCGGCACCTGCCGCGACCTGCGCCGACGTCCGCCGCCCCGGGTCGCGGCGGCGGCGTCACGCGGGACCACCCGAGCGCCTGTCCGGTACGTGACGACCCCTCACACGTACGAGGTAACCGGGCCGGTCGGGAGCGCTTCGCCGATGACCGGAACCGATCGTTCGACAACTCGGGAAAGTTGTGGGTTACCGGGCCCCGAGGCAGGGAAACCGCCCGGCGCCCACCCGAATCGGTCACAGCAGGTTGTCGTTCGATCACCCGGAGCCAGTCCGTACCGGCCGTCAACGATCAGTACCGGCTGAATATACGCGCCAACCGGATCCCAAACGACCAGTTCCGCCACAGGGCGTAGCCGTCATTGCACAAAGCGTTATTCTTTCCCGGATGCACGGCACCTGCGTGTCCCCCGTCCCGGGGGGACAGGGGGCGTGCACTCCGCACAGGCGGAGGTGACCCGTCCACAGTTCTGCCTCTGGGAGTCCCGTGTACCCACCCGTCCGGAACGACGCGCCAGCCACCTCCCGCCCGTCGACCGCCGCCCTGCGCTCCGGCGCCCGGCTGGACCGGCTGTGGGCCGCCATCCGCGAGTTCCACCTGACCGGCCCGCAGCCGGCCCTGGCCGGGGCCGTGTTCGCCGGGCCGCCCGCCGCCCGGGCCGTACCGCCCGCGCGCGCCGCCGGCCAGGGCCGCCTCCTGCGGTCCACCACGACCCCGGCCTCCGCCACCGGCACCCGGGGCCGCACCCTCGGCTCACCCGCCCGCAGCCGCGCCAGGACGGACCGCGGCACCGGCGCCGAGGGCGAGCACAACCCCGTGATGGAACTGGTCGAGCGCGCCCAGGCGGGCGAGAGCGAGGCCTTCGGCGGGCTCTACGACCAGTACGCGGACACCGTGTACCGGTACATCTACTACCGGGTCGGCAGCCGGGCCACCGCCGAGGACCTCACCAGCGAGACCTTCCTGCGCGCCCTGCGCCGGATCGGCACCTTCACCTGGCAGGGCCGCGACTTCGGCGCCTGGCTGGTGACGATCGCGCGCAACCTCGTCGCCGACCACTTCAAGTCCAGCCGGTTCCGGCTGGAGGTCACCACCGGCGAGATGCTGGACTCCAACGAGTGCGAGCGCAGCCCCGAGGAGTCGGTGCTGGAGTCGCTCGCCAACGCGTCGCTGCGCGACGCGGTGCGGCGGCTCAACCCGCAGCAGCAGGAGTGCGTCAACCTCCGTTTCCTGCAGGGCCTCTCGGTCGCCGAGACGGCCCGGATCATGGGCAAGAACGAGGGCGCCATCAAGACGCTCCAGTACCGCGCGGTACGCACCCTGGCCCGCCTGCTGCCCGCGGACGCCCGGTGAGAGCGGTGGCAGGCACGCCCATAGTCGACGGCCCGTCACCGGCCCCCGTGCGCGGACACGGGTGGGTGAATACGCGGTCACATGATCAGCCGTGCGTAACCGACTCCCTGCGCCGCTCGTTGGCCAACGCGGAAACCACCAACGGGCCCGCGGTCAAGCAGGATCGGAACGCGTCACCCGATGGTGTGGTTTCGGCCCGCCGAGACAACCATCCGGCTGGCCACGGTGTCGACAACGACGAAGGGAGGTGCGGCCCGTGACGGCAAACGTGCTGGAACACCGCCGGGCGAAAGCCTTCGCCGAGGCATTGGAGGCCCACCGGACGGACGACGGCCCGGAGGGCGGCCCCGACGGACCCGGGACCGGCGGCGCCCATCGAGCCGGTTCCGCCGCCATGGCGGACCTGCTCGCCACGGCGGCCCTGCTCACCGAACTGCCCGAGCCGGAGTTCGCGGCGGACGCCAAGGCCGTCCAACGCGCCCAGCTCATGGCCGCGTTCGAGCAGGCCTACGCGGGCGGCGGCGGCGCGGCGGTGCCGCGACAGCGGCGCCACCACGCCGTCCGCGCGACCCGCGGACGGTGGGGCCGACGGCTGGCGATCGGCGGCCTGGTCGCCGGCGTCGCGGTGGGCAGCTTCGCCGGGGCGGCGACCGCCAGCGGCAACGCGCTGCCGGGCGACGCGCTGTACGGCATGAAGCGCGGCCTGGAGGGCCTGCGGCTCGACTGGGCGGGCTCCGACTCCGAGCGTGGCGCGCTGCTGCTCCAGCAGGCTTCGACCCGCCTCGACGAGGCGCAGAGCCTGCTCCAGCGGTCCGGTTCGCCGGAGGCCCTCAGCCCGGGCACGGTCGAGCAGGTCAGGCGGGCGCTGGACGAGATGCACGCCGAGGCCGTCCGCGGCCGCGACCTGCTGCGCTCGGTCTACCGCAGCAACGGCTCGCTCGCCCCGATGCGGCAGCTCGCCTCCTTCGCCGACGGCGAGGACGACCGCTGGGCCAGCCTGCACGACCGGCTGCCCGGCCAGCTCGGCGCGCAGGCCGACAAGGTCGACGAGCTGTTCAGCGACATAAGCGAGGACGTCGCGCCGCTGCGGCTCGACCCGCCGGGCACCGGCGGCCAGGACGGCACGGGGAACGGCCAGGGCGGTGGTTCGTCCGACGGCTCGGGCTCCGGCCGGGGCGGCGCGGGAGCGCCGACGACGCACGGCAACGGCACCGCCCCCGGCGGGGCGGCACCGGGCGGCGCCCCGCAGGGCGTCGGCGGGCTGGTCGACGGACTGACCAGCGGCCTCACCGGTGGCGCCGCGAGCGCCTCACCGGCCCCGGGCGCGACCACCGGCGCGGGCGCCTCACCGGCCCCGACCGGATCGTCCACCCCTGCACCGGAGGGCCCCGGCATCACCATCCCGCCGCTGATCCCCGGTCTGCTGCCGGGCCTCACCCTCGGCTGAGTCCGGCCCGCCGCTGCGGCGGCCGTGGGAATCCCCCGAGCTTCCACGGCCGCCGCGGCGTCGCAGCCGGACCTGCCTCCGGGCTGCCGGCGGACCTGCCGTGGGCGGGCCCGCACACCGGGCGCCGGTACCCGGGCCCGCCCGGGTACCGGCGCCCGGTGTCAGAAGAAGACCGACCGCCGCTGCACGAGCAGCGTGTACAGCGTGTGCTGGATGGTCTCGCGCACCTGGTCGGCGAGGTTGAAGACCAGCATCGGGTCGTCCGCGGCCTCCCGCGGGTAGCCGTCCGTCGGGATCGGCTCGCCGAACTGGATCGTCCACTTCGTGGGCAGCGGGATCGCCCCGAGCGGCCCCAGCCACGGGAAGGTCGGCGTGACCGGCACGTACGGCAGCCCCAGCAGCCGGGCCAGCGAGCGGACGTTGCCGATCATCGGGTACGTCTCCTCGGCGCCGACGATCGAGCACGGCACGATCGGCACACCGGCCCGCAGGGCGGACGAGACGAAGCCGCCGCGGCCGAAGCGCTGCAGCTTGTAGCGCTCGGAGAACGGCTTGCCGATGCCCTTGAAGCCCTCCGGCCAGACGCCGACCACCTCGCCGCGCTCCAGGAGCGCCTGGGCGTCCTCGTTGCACGCCAGGGTGTGACCCGCCTTGCGGGCCAGCTCGTTGACGACCGGCAGCACGAAGACCAGGTCGGCGGCGAGCATCCGCAGGTGCCGTTTCTGCGGATGGTGGTCGTGGATGGCGACCTGGGTCATCAGCGCGTCGAGCGGCACGGTGCCGGAGTGGTTGGCGACGATCAGCACGCCGCCCTCGGCGGGGATGTTCTCCGCGCCGCGCACCTCCACCCGGAAGTACTTCTCGGCGAGCGGCCGCAGCAGCGAGAGGAACACCTCCTCGGTGAGCTCCCGGTCGAAGCCGAACTCGTCGATCTCGTAGTCGCCGGTGATCCGGCGCCGCAGGAAGCCCAGGCCGCTCGCCGCACGGTCCTCCCAGCCCTTGCCGAGCACCTTGGTGGCGGTCGCGCCGAGCCGGCCCGCCAGGGCCCCTCCCACGGCGTCCGCGATGCGGTCGGCGATCCCTCCGGGGGCCTCGCCGGGGTGCCAGCTGGGTGCGGACTCGATCGGGATGACCTTGGCCTCGGCCGGTTCGGTCCTGCGGGCTGCGGTCATCGCGGCATCGGCTCCTCGGTGGTTCGGGTGTCCCCGCGGCCGAGCAGGGCGGCCAGGCGGTCGGTGGCGGCGGCGAGCCGCTCGGGCGGCAGCAGCCCGCTCCCGCGGGCCGCCGCGAAGTCGGCGAAGGCCTCCGCCGTGGTCCAGCGCGGCGTGTGGCCGAAGGTCTCGCGGAGCTGGGCGGTGTCGACCACCCGCCCGTGGGTGAGCAGCTGGATCAGTTCGGGCGAGATGTCCGCGGCCCTGGTCTGCCGGGCCAGCCCGGCGACCACGCCGAGGGCCGTCCGCAGCAGCGGCACGGTGGGCCGGCCGAGCCGGCGGGCGCACTGCGAGAGCAGCAGCACGCCGTCCCCGGCGACGTTGAAGGTGCCGGTGTTGGCGGTGCCGGGGCGCGGGTCGAGGGCGGCGAGGCGGAGCACCTCGACGGCGTCGTCCTCGTGGACGAACTGCAGCCGGGGGTCGCGGCCGAGCACGGTGGGCAGCACCGGCAGGGAGAAGTACGCGCAGAGCGGGGTGTCGCCCGCCGGGCCGACGATGTTGGCGAAGCGCAGCACGGTCACGGCGACGTCGGGGCGGCGGCGGGCGAAGCCGCGCACGTAGCCCTCGACCTCGGCGGCGTCGCGGGCGAAGCCGCCCGCGGGCAGCCCCTTGGGCTGCATCCGCTCGCCGAAGACGGCCGGGTCGCGCGGGGCCGAGCCGTACACGCCGGTGGTCGACTTCACCACGAGGCGGCGCACGCCGGGGGCCTTCTGGCAGGCACCGAGCAACTGCATGGTGCCGATGACGTTGGTCTCCTTGACGGCGGGCCGGCCGCCGGGGCCCATCGCGGAGACGTTGAGGTGCACGACGGTGTCGACGCCGTGGTCGGCGACGACCCGGGCGACGGCGGGACGGCGCAGGTCGACGCGGACGAACTCGACGCCCTCCGGGAGGTCCTCGCCCGGTGGCCGGACGTCCAGCCCGACCACCCGGTCGACGCCTTCGGAGCGGGCGATCGCGGCCGCGAAGCGGGCTCCGAGGTGCCGGGCCACACCGGTGACGAGCACGGTTCTGCCCACGCTGCTGCGCCTCCTCGGTTTCGCCCTGCGTGCACCGTACCGTGCGGACGTTCCGGGGCTGCACGGGCGCCACGCCGTCCGCACGCACCGGGCCCGGACACGTCACTGCCCGCCCGGGCGGGGCCCGGGCGGGCAGTGCGGACACCTGGTGCGCGCGAGGCGGCCATCGGTGTAGCGGCTGGCCCCCCGCGTGAGCGGGAAGTAGTCCGGCCGCGGGTTACTTCTTGTTGCGACGCTGCACGCGAGTCCGCTTCAGAAGCTTGCGGTGCTTCTTCTTGGCCATACGCTTGCGACGCTTCTTGATGACAGAGCCCACGGAACAACCCTCGCTCACTCGGACCCCGTCCATGGGAGACGGGAGTCCATACGACTGACGGAGGGCCCAGCCTACCTTCCGCTCCGGGTAAGCCGTAATCCTGCCCTGTCCGTGTCCGGCCTACGCGCTTTCGAGACGCACGTAGGACTCCTTCAGATACGCGTGGACCGCCTGCTCGGGGACACGGAAGGAGCGCCCGACCCGGATGGCCGGGAGCTCTCCGCTGTGCACCAGCCGGTACACCGTCATCTTGGAGACCCTCATGACCGCGGCCACTTCGGCCACGGTCAGGAAGGCGACTTCCTGCAGGGGGCGTTCGCCGGAACTCATGACCATCACCCGACCCTTACCCGTGTGCAAGGCACCGGCTTCCCCTCCGGTGACTCCACCGGCACACGTGTATCCCCAGAGTAGTTATGGGTGGTACCAGTGGGAAGAGGGGGATGCCCAGTCTCTGTACGGTGCGGCATCCCCCCGTTGCAGTACGTAGCCGATCGGCGTCTGGCGCAGAAGGACCGGGCCCGAACGGCCCCTGCGGGCGTACGGGAGCACGGGCCCGGCGCGCGGGGCGCACCGGGCCGGGCGGGTCAGGGCAGCAGGCCGTGGTGCGGCAGGACGGCCCGGCGGGCGGCGAGGATCGCCTGGTCGAGGCGGGAGCCCGGGTCGTAGCCGTGTTCGTGGAAGTCGCGCCAGTCCGCGGGCGCGCCGTCGGTCATCCGCAGCGGCGCCTGCTGCCGGGTGCGGCGGTACACCTCCGCGCGCCACTCCTCCGGGGTTTCGGCCGTGGGGTCGACGGGTCGCCCGGCGGCGGTGGCGACCAGGTGCGTCCAGGTCCGCGGGACGACGTCGACCACGGCGTAGCCGCCTCCGCCGAGGGCGACCCAGCGGCCGTCGGCGTGCTCGTGGGCGAGCCGGTGGAGCGATTCGGCGACCACGCGCTGGGCGTCGACGGTGACGGCGAGGTGGGCGAGCGGGTCCTCGACGTGGGTGTCGGCGCCGTGCTGGGAGACGATCACCTGCGGGCGGAACCCGGCGAGCAGGTCGGGCACGAGGGCGTGGAAGGCGCGCAGCCAGCCGGCGTCGCCGGTGCCGGCCGGCAGCGGCAGGTTGGCGGCGCTGCCGGGGGCGTCCTCGCCGCCGGTCTCGGTCGACCAGCCGGTCTCCGGGAAGAGCGTCGCCGGGTTCTCGTGCAGCGAGACCGTCAGCACCCGCGGGTCGTTCCAGAAGGCCTGCTGCACGCCGTCGCCGTGGTGCACGTCGACGTCGACGTAGGCGACGCGCTCCGCACCGAGCTCCAGCAGCCGGGCGACGGCCAGTGCGGGGTCGTTGTAGACGCAGAATCCGGAGGCGCGGTCCGGCATGGCGTGGTGCAGGCCGCCTGCGAAGTTCACCGCGTGCCGGGCCTCGCCGCGCCACACCGCCTCGGCGGCGGCGACGGACTGCCCGGCGATCAGGGCGGAGGCGGTGTGCAGGGCCGGGAAGGCCCAGTTGTCGTCGGTGCCCAGGCCGTGGCGGAGGTCGGTGCCGTCCGGGTCGGCGGCGGCCCGGCGGACGGCGGCGATGTACTCGGTGGTGTGCACGAGGCGCAGGGTGGAGTCGCCGGCGGCGGGCGCGGAGCGCAGGGTGACCCCGGGGCCGCTGCTGAGGCCGTACGCGTCGACGAGGTGCTTGGTGAGCGCGAGCCGGGTGGGATCCATGGGGTGGCCGGGGCCGAAGTCGTACGCGGTCACCGCGTCGTCCCAGAAGAGGTGCAGGCCGCAGGAGGTGTCACGCTCGGCGTCGGGCATGCCTCCACCGTAGTGGGTGGGTGCGGGCGGGACGCAGGGGGTTCAGGGCGTGCGGACGGGCTCGGTGACCTGCGGGGCCGGTGCGGGCGCGAAGTGCCCGGCGAGCGGTACGACGAGCAGCACGAGCAGCATCGGGGCGAGCATCGCGACCCGGTACGAGCCCGCGTCGCCGATCGCGCCGACCAGGGGCGAGCCGATCAGGAAGCCGGCGTAGTTGAAGAGGTTGAGGCGGGCGACGGCGGCGTCCGAGCCGTCGGGGAAGAGGCGTCCGCCGGCCGCGAAGACCTGCGGGATGATCGCGCAGAGGCCGAACCCGAGCAGGGTGAACGCCGCGATGCCCGCCCACGGGGCCGGGGCGGCCGCGGCGGCCAGGAAGCCGAGCGCGGCGGTGGCGGCGCCGATCCGCACCACCGGCACGGCGCCGAACCGCTGGACGGCGCGGTCGCCGACGGTGCGGCCGGCGAGCATCGCCACCATGTAGCCGAGGTAGGCGAGCTTGGCGACGTCGTCGGGGCTGTGCAGGGTGTCGGTGAGGTACTTGACGCTGTAGTTGGAGACCGACGCGTCCGCGATGTAGGCGAACGCCATCACGGCGCAGAGCGGCAGCAGCGGGCGCCAGGGGATGGCCCGCCCGGCGGCCTCCACGGCCTCGCGGACGGCGTTGCCGAGCTCGGCCGGTCCGGGGAAGCGGGTGCCGGCGAGCAGCGCCGCGGGGACGAGCACCGCGGCGGCGCCGCCGAACAGCACGGCGAGCGACACCCCGCCGTGCGCGCCGAGGCCGGCCACCGCCGCACCGGCGATGCCGCCCAGGCTGAACGCGGCGTGGAAGCCGAGCATGATGCTGCGCCCGTAGCGGTGCTGCAGGCCGACGCCGAGCATGTTCATCGAGGCGTCCAGGGCGCCCACCAGCAGGCCGAACGCGGCCAGGGCGAGGGCGAGCTGCCACAGCTCCGAGCCGAGCCCGACGGCGGCCAGGGCGAGGCACACGGCGGGCTGCACGACCCGCAGGACGACGCGGGCACCGACGCGCCCGGCCAGCCGCTCGGAGGCGATCGAGCCGGCCCCCGCGAGCACCGGGACGGCTGCCAGGAAGACCGGCAGCAGGGCGTCGCCCAGCCCGTACTGCCGCTGGATCTCCGGGATGCAGGTGACGAGCAGGGCGAAGGCCACGCCCTGCAGCAGGAAACTCGCGGCGAGGGCGGCACGGGCCTGCCGGAGGCGTCCTGCGGTTGCTGCCTGCATCAGAACCCCGCTGCTCATGGGTACGGCGATGTTGGCGAGAGCGTAGGTCCTGCGGCCCGGTTCCGGGAGGGGGTCAGGGCTGCGGGTTTCGGCGGGCCGGCGGCCGGGGGCTCAGCGGTCCAGCAGGGCGAGCACCTGGGCCGGGTCGGTGAACAGCCCGGTGGCGCCCGCGGCGGTGAGGCGCGCCGGGTCGGTGAGGGCGGCGTAGCCGTACACGTCCATCCCGGCGGCGCGGGCGGCGAGGACGCCGTTGGGGCTGTCCTCCAGGACGAGGCAGCGCCCGGGCGGCACGCCCAGCGTGCGGGCGGCGTGCTGGAAGAGGTCCGGGGCGGGCTTGCCGACGCCGACGTCCTCGGCGCTGAAGATCCGCTCCTCGGCGAGGTGCCCGCGCAGGCCGGTGAGGTCGAGGGCGGTGCGGATCCACGTGTGCGCGGCGGAGGACGCCAGGCAGTACGGGACCTCGCGCTGCCGCAGCTCCTTCAGCAGCTCCCCGGCGCCGCGGACCGCCACGAGCTCGGCCTCGAACGCCGCGAAGACGCGGGCGTGGAACAGGTCGTCGAAGCCCTCGGGCAGCCGGGCGCCGTGCCGCTCCAGGATCACGTCGTGCACGCGGTGGGAGGCCGTGCCCATGAAGTCACGGTAGGAGTCCTCGACCGTGGTCGGGTGGCCGAGCTCGGTCAGGTACTCGGCGAGCACCCGGTTGGAGATCGGCTCGCTGTCCACCAGCACGCCGTCGTTGTCGAAGATCACCAGGTCGTAGCTCACCGGGCGAGCCTACCGGGCCGGGCCGGACGGGTGTCCGCCCGCTACTTCCCGCCGGCGGCGAGCTCGCGGGAGCGGTCGCGGGCGGCCTCCAGGGCGCCGAGCAGGGCCGCGCGGACGCCGTGGTTCTCCAGCTCGCGGATGGCCGCGATGGTGGTGCCCGCCGGGGAGGTCACCGCCTCGCGGAGCTTGACGGGGTGTTCGCCGGAGTCGCGGAGCATGACGGAGGCGCCGATCGCGGACTGCACGATGAGGTCGTGCGCGACGTGCCGGGGCAGGCCGAGCAGGATGCCGGCGTCGGTCATCGCCTCGACGAGGAAGTAGAAGTACGCCGGGCCGGAGCCGGACAGCGCGGTGGCCGCGTCCTGCTGCGACTCGGGCAGGCGGATCGCCTTGCCGACCGAGCGGAAGATCTCCTCGGTGCGCAGCAGGTGGGCCTCGGAGGCGTGCGAGCCGCCGGAGATGACGCTCATGCCCTCGTCCACCAGCACCGGGGTGTTCGGCATGACGCGGACCACCGGGGTGCCGGCGGCGAGCCGCTCCTCGAACCACGCGGTGGGGATGCCGGCCGCGGCGGAGACGACCAGCCGGTCGGCGGCGACGTGCGGGGCGAGCTCGTCGAGCAGGGTGCCCATGTCCTGCGGCTTGACCGCGAGGATCAGGGTGTCGGCGAGCTTGGCGGCCTCGGCGTTGGTGACGACGGTGACGCCGTGACGGGCGGCGAGCTCGACCGCGCGCTCGGGGCGGCGGGCGGTCACCAGGACGTCGGCCGGATCCGTGCCGGCCCGCAGCAGGCCGGAGAGCAGGGCCTCGCCGATCTTGCCGGTGCCGAGGAAGGCGATCTTCTGTCCGGGTGCGCTGGCCATGGGTCCGCTCCTTCGTACGGTGCTTGCGGCCATCCTCGCACCGGCACCCGCGGGCGGGCCGAGCCGTCCGAACGGTGGGCAATGTGGCGCGCCGCCACCCGGCGCGGCCCGCGGTGTCCGCCGGTACCGTGCCGGGCGGTCCGGCCCGGCTCGTACGGTCGCCTCCCCCCACCTGTGAGGAGCCGCACGACCATGACGACGTACGACGTGAGACAACGGTGGCGGGCGGCGCTGGCGCTGCTCGCCGTGGCCGCCGCGGCGGTGCTCGGGCTCGGCCACGGCACGGCCCGCGCCGCCGGCACCGTCCAGGTCACCGGGTTCGGCTCGAACCCGGGCAACCTGCTGATGTACCGCTACACCCCGGCCGGTCTGCCGTCGGGGCGCCCCGTCGTGGTGGCGCTGCACGGCTGCACGCAGAGCGCCTCGTACGGCGACGCGGCCGGCTGGACGCGCTGGGCGGACGCCTGGGGCTTCGCGCTGGTGACGCCGCAGCAGCAGGCCGCCAACAACTCGTCGCAGTGCTTCAACTGGTTCCAGCCGGGCGACTTCTCGCGCGACCAGGGCGAGGCCCTGTCGATCCGTCAGATGGTCGCGAAGACCGTCGCCGACCTCGGCAGCGACCCGGGCCGGGTGTACGTGACCGGGCTGTCCGCGGGCGGGGCGATGACCGCCGCGCTGCTCGCCGACTACCCGGACGTGTTCGCGGGCGGCGCCGTGGTCGCCGGCCTGCCGTACCACTGCGCCACCTCGACGGTCGAGGCGTCGGTGAACTGCATGACGCAGGGCACGGTGAAGACCCCGCAGCAGTGGGGCGACCTCGCCCGGCAGGCGTACCCGTCGTGGACCGGCGCCCGGCCGAAGGTCTCGATCTGGCAGGGCACCGCGGACTCGGTCGTGAAGCCGGTCAACCTGACCGAGCTGATGAAGCAGTGGACGGACGTCACCGGCACCGGCCAGACCCCGGCGGTCAGCGAGACCGTCGGCGGCTTCCCCCACCAGGTGTACCGCGACGCGTCCGGCGCCGACCGGGTCGAGACGTACGCGATCACCGGCATGAACCACGGCCAGCCCGTCGACCCGGGCAGCGGGGCGCAGCAGTGCGGCACCGCGGGCGCGTACGTGCTGGACGTCGACCTCTGCGCCTCGTACCGGATCGGGCGCTTCTGGGGCCTGGACGGCGGCACCTCCTCGCCGTCCCCGTCGCCGTCGCACTCCCCGTCGCCGTCGCCGACCGGTGGCAGCGGCAGCGTCACGCTCACCGACGACACCGCCCGGGACGGCTACGTGAAGGCCGCGGCCGACGGGAGCTCCCCCGCCCTCGGCACGCTGGCGGACAGCCTGGGCCTGGCCGTCGGCCGCGGCACGGACGGCAGGCAGAACCGCGCGCTGTTCTCCTTCGACACCTCGGCCGTCCCGGCCGGCGCCACCGTCACGGGGGCCCGGCTGACCGTCGGCTACGGCAGCGGCAGCGGAAACCCGTGGGCGTCGGCGCAGTTGGCGGTCGACGTGCGCAACGGCTGCTTCGGCGCGGCCTGCACGACCGGGACGGACGACTGGTCGGCCGCCGCGAGCGCCGCGTCGGTCGCCACCGTCGGGGCGTTCGGCTCCGGCAGCACGGTGTCGAGCGGCTTCACGGCGGCCGGTCTGGCGGCGATCACCCCGGGGTCGACGGTGCAGCTGCGGCTCGCCTTCGACCAGGCGCCCGCCTCCACCGCGTACGTCTTCCTGAAGCGCGGTGCGGGCGCCACGCTGACGGTGGACTGGACGCTCTGATCCGGCGCGGCCGCCCGGGGAGCGGACCCCGGGCGGCCGGCGCGGTCAGCGCTTGGTGCCGTCGACGATGACCGGGCTGCCGACGGAGCCGCACGGGCTCGCGTAGACCGGGTTCTTCTCGGCGGCGGCCTTGAAGGCGTCGATGCACTGGCTCATGAGCATGCGGTCGGTCAGCGAGTCGGCGATGGCCCGGTTGGCGGCGGCCGTGCTCTCGGAGTCGATCTTCCGCTTCTCGGCCTCGGCCTTGGCGGTGCGCACCGCGGCCTCGGCCTGGGCGGTCGCCTGGTCCTGCTGGATCTTCTGGTCGATCGCGTGCTGCAGGCTGTCGCTGGGCTTGACGTTGCGCAGGTTGACGCCGTTGACGAGGATGCCGCGCGGGGCCAGGCGGGCGGTGACGAGCCGCTCTATCTCGGCGCTGATGGCCTCGCGCTGGGAGCTGTACCCCTCGACGCCGGTGTGCCGGGCGAAGACGTTGCGGACGATCTCCCGGGTGTCCGGGTAGACGAGGCGCTGCTGGACGGCGTCCGCGCTGCCCGCCAGCCGGTAGAGCGCCAGGGTGTGCTGCGGGTCGATGGACCACTTCACGGTGAGGTCGGCGTAGAGCACGCCGCCCTCGGAGGAGCGGACCTCCACGGTGTCCTTGCCGGTGAGGTCGAGGTCGGCGGGCCGGGTCGAGAAGGTGGTGACGCCGGTCAGCGGCGACTTCAGGTGCAGCCCGGGCTTCCAGGTGCCCCCGACCTTGCCGAGCGTGGTGGGCACGGCCACCTCGTACGGCGCGACGACGTGCACGAGGGTGGTCAGGCCGAGGACGAGGCCGACGAGCGCGCAGACCACGCCCGACACGGTGGCGGCGAGCGAGTCGACGACCCGGCGCCGGCGCAGGACGAGCAGGACGACGCCGGCGAGCAGCAGCAGGACGGAGAGGTAGAGCATCAGGGTTGGTCCCTCGGGCCGTAACAGCAGGACGGCCGGAGCCTAGGGGCCCGCGGGCCGCCCGGAGCCTTCGTTCGAACGATGTTCGGCCGGAGTTGGCCGGACGTCCACCGACGGGGTGTCACCGCTCCGCCCCGCCGGGCCTGCAGACGCACCACACGACCTTGCCGACCCCGCCCGCCCGGGCCCGCACGCCCCACTCCGCGGCGAGCGCCTCGACCACCCGCAGGCCGCGGCCCGACTCGTCGGCCTCGCCGGGCGTGCGGAGCACCGGCTCGTCGGCGCAGGCGTCGTGCACCTCGATGCAGAGGGCGCCGCCGGTGTACTCGAAGGCGACGAGGACGAGCCGGCCGGGCGGGACGCTGCCGTGCCCGACCGCGTTGGCGACGAGCTCGCCCACCAGCTGCTCGGCGGCGTCGGCCAGCGGCCCGCTGCCGGGGCGGGCCGCGAGGTAGGCGCGCAGCCGCCGCCGCGCCGCACCCGCGGACTTGCGGTGCCGGGGCAGCCAGCACTCCTGGCGCGCGGCGCCGGGCAGGGCGGGGGCCGCCGGGGCGGAGGTCGACGGGGCGGGCGCCGGGCAGGGCGTCGGGCAGGGCAGGGGCGGGGTGAGCGTTTCGGGCATGGCACGGCCCCTCTGGGTCACGCCGGGATGCGGCCCGGCGGCACGGCGGTCGGTCATGAGCATGATCGACCCCGCGCCGCGCCCGGCGCGCCGCTTGTCGTGTTCCGCTGCCGCACGGCCCGCCGGGCGGGTACGGTGGCGGGCTGCCCGCCCGCGCCCCTGCGCCCCCGCGGCACCGCGGGTGCCGCGTGCACACCCGCCGGCCGCCCCCGGCGTCCGGGGAAACTCGGGGATGACCCCTATGGATTTCCAGGGCCCCACGGGCGCACCGTGGAGGTATGACCAACGGAGATTTGTCGCGAAGTGAAAGCCGTCAGGTCGCCGTCGCCGCGGCGACCCTGGGTCCGTGGCGCACGGCCGCGGCCGTGGGCACCGTGGTCGGCGGAGCCGCCCTCGGGGTGAACGTCGTCACCGGCAACTGGTCGCTGGACATCCTGGCCGGTCCGGTGGGCCTCGGCCTGTTCTTCTTCTTCCTCGTCGGCACGGTCGGCGGCCGGCTCCGCCGGGACACCGGCGACCGGCGGCTGCAGCGCTGGGCCGACGCCCACCCGTGGGAGTCCGCCCTGCCCGCGGCCGGGGCGCTGTGGGTGACCACCACGCTGGCGATGACGCTGCTCGGGAGTTCCGGATTCTTCGGGGCGCTGTTCGCGTCGCTGCTCCCGGCCGGGCTGCTGCTGGTGATCGCCGGCGTGGTCGGCTCGGTGAAGCGGTCCCGGAAGCGCGCCTGACGGACGGACGTACGGGGTGAAATCCCCCCGGACCGGCGGCGGTCCGGGGGCCCGTGCGGCACCCCCCGGGGAACGTGTCGGCGCGGCTCTGCATACTGGCGCGCGTGCCGATAGTCGATGAGCCCGGGCCGCGCCCTGACGACCCGTTCGAGAACCTCGTGCTGGACGAGGACTTCGTCCGCGGGGCCGACGTGAAGGAGCAGTCGGGCCGGGCCCGGATGCTCGCCGCCCGCTGGAAGCAGCAGCCGCCGGACCCCGAGCCGTGGCGGGCGTCCGCCGACCGGGCACCGGCCCCCCGCCGGCGCTTCGGGCGGCGGCCGAAGCCGGTCGACCCGTGGGGGCGCCGCCGGAAGCGCACCTGGCAGACGCCGGTGTTCGTCGTGCTGGCCGCCGCGGTCACCCTGGCCGCGCTCAACGTCGACCGGCTGAACGGCTGGTACGAGGGACGCCGGGAGTCGTCCGCGCTGCCCGCCGTCGCCCCGGAGACCGCCTCGCCCACCGCGGCGCCGCCCGCCGTCGACCCGGACACCCCGACCGCCGACCGCCCGTGGGCGGGCTCGCCCGCCGAGGCGTGGCCGTCCGGCGCGAACGGCATCGAGCTGCCCCCCGCCCAGGCCCTCGGGGTGTTCGACAGGACCCAGGTCGCCGCCCAGCTCAAGGCGGTGAAGGACTACCTGGTGCTCGCCCACCTCGACCCGGCGACGCTGGCGGGCGGCACGCCGGCCGCCGCCCTGGCCCTGCTCGACCGCAAGGACCGCGCCGAGCTGGAGGCCGCGCTCGCGCACCCCACCGCGGAGCACGACCCGGTGGTGTGGCTGAGCCGCTTCGACCCGCGCCTGGCCGTTCCCGTCACCGAGGTGGTCAAGGTGCTGGGCCGGACGACCTTCGAGAGCGACGGCGACCGCGGCGTCCTGGTGCACACCGACTACACCTACGTCTACGCGCTGCGGCCGGGCCCGGACGTCGGGCGGGCCCCGGCCTCGCCCGCCGCGGGCGCCACGGCCAGGCCGGTCGGCTGGACGACCGCGGGCGGCGACGTCCGGGTGGAGCGCGAGATCGTCCGGCGTCAGCAGGACTTCCGCTTCTACAACCCGGCGCGCTACCAGGTGCAGCGCGGCAAGCTGGTCCTCGACAAGGGGCAGAGCGCCTTCGGCAACAACGTCTGCACGATGGGCAGCGGCTACCTGGTGACCAGCTTCCCCGGGTCGGCCGAGGACGACGGGCCCTCGGGCGCCCCGACGGGCGGCCCGACGACGGACCCGTACGACCGCAGGACGCCGCTGGAGGAGGGCGACGGCGGCTGCGGCGCGCTGTCGCGCACCTGAGGCCGCCGGACGGCGGTCAGGCCCCGGCGGTGGCCGGCGCGTCGCCGCGCAGGTGCCCGAAGATCAGGCTGGTCTCGGTGTGCTGCACGGCGGGGTGCGCGGTGAGGTGGTCGAGCACGAAGTCGCGCAGCGCGTCGGTGTCGGCCACGGCGACGTGCAGCAGGTAGTCGTCCGGCCCGGCCAGGTGGTAGGCGGCGACGACGCCCGGCATCCGGGGGATGCCGCCGGCGAAGCTGCGGATCTGCTCCTTGGTGTGGGCGTGCAGGCGCACCGCGATCATGGCCTGGATGCCGAGCCCGACGGCGGCGGGCTCGACCTCCGCGTGGAAGCCGCGGATGACGCCGCGCTCGCGGAGGGCCCGGATCCGGCCGAGGCAGGTCGACGGCGCGATGCCGACCGCCTCGGCGACGGCGTTGTTGGGCATCCGCGCGTCGGCCACCAGCAGGCGCAGGATGGCGCGGTCGACGGGGGCGAGTTCGCGTTGCGGATTCTTCGGCACGGCGCCCACGATCGTGCGCCGGTCCGCACATCCACAAGGTCTACCGGCCGGTAGCCGAATGTTCTGCGGACCGGTGGCCCCGGCCCGGCCGGGTCTTCACGATGGGGCCACCCCCCACCCCGCCGAGGAGGCCACCCATGCCCCACGCCGACACCCGGGCCGTGCACGCCGGCAGAACCGACCTGCGCGGCCTCGGGACGCACGTCCCGCCGATCGACCTCTCCACCACCAACCCGCTCCCCGGTGTGGAAGCCGGCGGCGACAGCTACGAGGCGCTGGCCACCGGCGGCCTGCTCCCCGAGGGCGGCAGCGCCGTCTACCAGCGGCTGTGGAACCCCACCACCGCCCGCTTCGAGCAGGCCCTCGCCGAGCTGGAGGACTGCGCGCAGGCGGTGGCCTTCGCCTCCGGCATGGCCGCCCTCTCCGCCTGCCTGCTGGCCGCCCGCGCCGAGGGCCGGGGCCACGTCGTCGCGGTGCGCCCGCTGTACGGCGGCACCGACCACGTGCTGGCCACCGGCCTGCTCGGCACCGAGGTGACCTGGGCGGCCGCCGGGGAGGTCGCCGCGGCCCTGCGCCCCGACACCGGGCTCGTCGTGGTGGAGACCCCCGCCAACCCGACCCTCGACCTCGTCGACCTCGCCGGCGTCGCCGCGCAGTGCGGCGGGGTGCCGCTGCTGGTCGACAACACCTTCGCGACGCCCGTCCTGCAGCAGCCGGTGCACCACGGCGCGACGCTCGTCCTGCACAGCGCCACCAAGTACCTCGGCGGGCACGGCGACGTGCTGGCCGGCGCGGTCGCCACCGACGCGGAGTGGGCGGCGCGCCTGCGCCGGGTCCGGGCGGTGACCGGCGGCATCCTGCACCCGCTGGCGGCCTACCTGCTGCACCGCGGGCTGCAGACGCTGCCGCTGCGGGTGCGCCACCAGGCCGCGAACGCGGCGAAGCTCGCCGCCTGGCTGGGCGCCCGGCCGGAGGTGGAGCAGGTCTTCTACCCCGGCCTGCCGGAGGGCGACCCGCTGGGCCTGGTCGGCCGTCAGATGACGGGCGCGGGGTCGGTGCTGGCGTTCTCGCTGCGCGGCGGCCACGAGGCGGCGGCGCGCGTCGCGGACGGCTGCGCGCTCGTCACGCACGCCGTGTCGCTGGGCGGCGTCGACACGCTGATCCAGCACCCGGCCTCGCTCACCCACCGGCCGGTCGCCCCGGAGGCCCGGCCGCACCCGTCGCTGCTGCGGCTGTCGGTCGGCCTGGAGGATCCCGAGGACCTCTGCGAGGACCTCGGCCGGGCCCTCGCGCGGAGCTGACGGCGCGGGCGGCCCCTTTTCAGCGGCGCCCGCGGCGGGCGCGCTCGTACGCGGCCCGGTGCACGGCCTCGCCGGGCGCCTCGACGAGGCTGCGGAAGAAGTACGCCGCGAGCGCGCCGACCCCGCCGATCAGCCAGACCGCGCCGAGCGAGCGGTCCTCGGCCATCCAGCCGTCGAGGGACTCCCGGCCCTCGGTGAGGCTCTTCCAGGTGCGGATCCCGGCGAGGCAGGTGCAGACCGCCACGGCGCCGATCAGCAGCACGTCGACCAGCCGGCCCGCCTCGGAGAGCGCCACCCCGGCGACGGCGAAGCGCAGCAGCAGGGCGCCGGCCGCCGTGCAGAGCAGCGCGCCGAGCGAGACCAGCACCCGGCGGAGCCAGTAGCCGCCGCCGTGGTCGACCCAGGTCGTGCCGAAGAACCGGATCGGCTCCGGTCCGGGGCCGCCGGGGGGCTGTTCGCGGGGTCTGCGCTGCTCGTCCACGGCCCGATTATCGCCCGGCGGCGGCGTACGACGACGCAGGGAGCCGCCCCGGCGTGACGGGGGCGGCTCCCTGCGGTGGCTGCGGCCGGATCAGCCGAGCTTGGAGACGTCGCGGACGGCGCCCTTGTCGGCGGAGGTCGCCATCGCCGCGTACGCCTTCAGCGCCTGGCTGACGTGGCGCTCGCGGTTCTTCGGCCGGTAGCCGCCCTCGGCCTCCAGCTTGAGGCGCCGCTCGTGCAGCTCCTCGAAGGAGACCTGGAGGTCGATCGTACGGCCGGGGATGTCGATGGCGATGATGTCGCCGTCCTCGACCAGCGCGATGGTGCCGCCGGACGCCGCCTCGGGCGAGGCGTGGCCGATGGAGAGGCCGGAGGTGCCGCCGGAGAACCGCCCGTCGGTGACCAGCGCGCAGGCCTTGCCGAGGCCGCGGCCCTTGAGGAACGAGGTCGGGTAGAGCATCTCCTGCATGCCGGGGCCGCCCTTGGGGCCCTCGTAGCGGATGACGACGACGTCGCCCTCCTTGATCCGCTTGGCGAGGATCGCCTCGACGGCGTCCTCCTGCGACTCGACGACGACGGCCGGGCCGCTGAACGTCCAGATCGACTCGTCGACGCCCGCGGTCTTCACGATGCAGCCGTCCTCGGCGAGGTTGCCGTACAGCACGGCGAGGCCGCCCTCGACGGAGTAGGCGTGCTCGACGCTGCGGATGCAGCCCCGGGCGGCGTCGGTGTCGAGGGTCTCCCACCGCTCGGACTGCGAGAACGCCTCGGCGGAGCGGACGCAGCCGGGGGCCGCGTGCCACAGCTCGACCGCCTCGTCGGACGGCGAGCCGCCGCGGACGTCCCAGGTCTTCAGCCACTCGTCGATCGAGGCGGAGTGCACGGTGTGCACGTCCTCGTGGAGCAGGCCGCCGCGGTAGAGCTCGCCGAGGATCGCGGGGATGCCGCCGGCCCGGTGCACGTCCTCCATGTAGTACGAGCCGTTGGGCGCGACCTTGGAGAGGCACGGCACCCGGCGGGACACCGCGTCGATCGCCCGCATGTCGAAGTCGACCTCGGCCTCCTGCGCGGCGGCGAGCAGGTGCAGGATCGTGTTGGTGGAGCCGCCCATCGCGATGTCGAGCGCCATGGCGTTCTCGAACGCGGCGCGGGTCGCGATGTTGCGCGGCAGCACGGACTCGTCGTCCTGGTGGTAGTGCCGCTCCGTGATCTCGACGACCGTCCGCCCGGCCCGCTCGTAGAGCGCGCGGCGGGCGGTGTGGGTGGCGAGCACCGAGCCGTTGCCGGGCAGCGACAGGCCGATCGCCTCGGTGAGGCAGTTCATCGAGTTGGCGGTGAACATGCCGGAGCACGAGCCGCAGGTCGGACAGGCGTTCTCCTCGATGATCGCGATGTCCTCGTCGGAGACGTTCTCGTTGACCGCCTGCGAGATCGCGTCGACCAGGTCGAGCTTGCGCACGGTGCCGTCGACGAGGGTGGCCTTGCCGGCCTCCATCGGGCCGCCGGAGACGAAGACCGTCGGGATGTTCAGCCGCAGCGCGGCCATCAGCATGCCGGGGGTGATCTTGTCGCAGTTGGAGATGCAGATCAGGGCGTCCGCGCAGTGCGCGTTGACCATGTACTCCACCGAGTCGGCGATCAGGTCGCGCGAGGGCAGCGAGTACAGCATGCCGCTGTGCCCCATCGCGATGCCGTCGTCGACGGCGATCGTGTTGAACTCGCGCGGGATGCCGCCGGCCTCCTTGATCGCCTCGGAGACGATCCGGCCGACCGGCTGCAGGTGGGTGTGGCCCGGCACGAACTCGGTGAAGGAGTTGGCCACCGCGATGATCGGCTTGCCGAAGTCCTCCCGGGCTACGCCCGCCGCCCGGAGAAGGGCACGGGCGCCCGCCATGTTGCGGCCGTGGGTGACGGTACGGGACCTCAGCTCGGGCATGCGCTCCACTCCTTCGGGGCCGGCGTGCGGCCGCTGCGCTGGGCAGAGGGTGCAGGGCCGCTGTCCTACCGAGGTTACGCCTCCCGGTCCGGGCCGCGGACGCGATGTCCGCGATGCGGTCAGGCCGGTCCGTCAGGCGGAGGGCGCCCGGGCGACGAAGAGGTCGAGCACGTACGGCTCGGTCAGCACACCGTCCGGATGCCCGGCGAGCAGGGCCTCGCGCTCCGCGGCGAGCACCGGCGCCTGCCGCTCGGCGGGCAGCACCGCGAAGTACGACCGCGAGCCGAGGTCGGCGAGGTGGCTGTCGACGCCGACCTGCCGCTCCCAGCGCAGCCTGGCCGTGCCGACCTCCAGGCCGCGGGCGGCCAGCGGCTCGGCGAAGGCCGCCAGGCTGCTGCCGTAGAAGTGGTACGAGGGCAGGGCCGCGGAGAGCCGCCGCTCCTGTGCGGCGATCCAGTCGGCGGCGCGGTCCTTGACGTTCCACCAGAGGGCGAGCGCCCCGCCGGGGCGGAGCACCCGCAGCGCCTCGGGCACCGAGCGCTCCGGGTCCGTCCAGTGGAAGGCCTGCGCATAGGTGACGAGGTCGGCGGAGCCGTCGTGCAGCGGCAGTTCGTCGCCGACGCCCTTCACCACCGGCACGTCCGGGGAGACGGCCCGCAGCCGCGCCGCCATGCCGGGGCTCGGCTCCACCGCGAGCACCCGGGCGCCGCGGGCGGCGAGCAGCCGGGTCGCGATGCCCGTGCCGGCACCGACGTCGACCACGTCGGCGCCGCGGAGCGGGCGGCCCGCGAGGCGCTCCAGCGCGTCGAAGAGGGCGTCGGGGTACGAGGGCCGGGCCGCGTCGTACTGCTCGGCCACCGGACCGAAGGACAGCGCGTGCGCCTGCTGCTGAAGATCCGTCATCGGTTTCCCTCCGCGTACGACCTGGCGCCGCTCAGCCTACGCCGCCGGGCCGGTGCAGCCGGGCGGGGGTCGCGAGGTGCAGCCGGGTGAAGGCCAGCGCCTCCGCGAGGTCGGCCTCGCGTTCGGCGGGCGACCCGGAGCGCCGGGTGTTGACCTCCAGCACCACGTGGCCGTCGAAGCCCGTGCGGGCGAGCTGCTCCAGCAGCACCGCGCACGGCTGCGTGCCGCGGCCGGGGATGAGGTGCTCGTCCTTGCCCGAGCCGGAGCCGTCCGCGAGGTGCACGTGGGCGAGCCGGCCGCCCATCCGGGCGACCATCTCCAGCGCGTCCACGCGGGAGGTCGCGGCGTGCGACAGGTCGACCGTGAAGTGCCGGTACTCCTCCTCGGTGACGTCCCAGCCGGGCGCGTAGGCGAGCATCTCGCGGTCCTTGTACCGCCACGGGTACATGTTCTCCACGGCGAAGCGGACGTCCGTCTCCCCCGCCATCCGGCCGATGCCGGCGACGAACTCCCGCGCGTACTGCCGCTGCCAGCGGAACGGCGGGTGCACCACCACCGTGTCGGCGCCCAGCTTCTCGGCCGCCGCACGGGCCCGCACGAGCTTCGTCCACGGGTCGGTGGTCCACACCCGCTGGGTGATCAGCAGGCAGGGCGCGTGCACGGCGAGGATCGGCATCCGGTGCGCGTCGGAGAGCCTGCGCAGCGCCTCGACGTCCTGGCTCACCGGGTCGTTCCAGACCATCACCTCGACCCCGTCGTAGCCGAGCCGCGCGGCGAGCTCGAAGGCGGTCGCCGTGGTCGACGGGTACACCGAGGCGGTGGAGAGCGCCACCTTCGTGTCCGGCACGTGCACGCCCGGGTGCGGGGGCAGCACGAGGCGGTCGGTGGTGCGCAGCAGCGGTGCCGGGCGGGACTCCTTGCGGCGGGTCTCCTTCACCGCCCGGGCCACCTTGGCGACCTTGGCCACCTTCGCGGTCTTCGCGGCGGTAACCGACCGGACGGTCCTGGCTGAGCGGGCGGCCGCGCCCTTCGCGGTGCGCGACGCGGCGCCCCGGGCGGTGCGGGGGCCGTCGGCGGCCTGCTCCGCGGGACCGCCGTCCTGATCCTCCGTACGGCGCCGGGGCGGGGTGCCGGCCTTGGCCCGGCGCGTGCGGGGGGCCCGCCGTGCCGCGCCCTCGGCGGCGCGGCCGGCCGGCGCCGCGTCGTCGTCCGCTGCTTCCGCCACGGGAGACAGGGTATGCGGCGGGGCGGACGAATGGTGGCAGAGGCGGAGGAAGCGTGGCCCGGATCTCACCCCGGGCGGGCCGGCGACCGCCCGGGGAGGGTTCAGGGGGCGAGCGCGGGGCGGCGGTCGGCCGGGCTGTCGAGGGCGTCGAGGCGGCGCAGGATGATGCCCTCGCGCAGCGCCCACGGGCAGATGTCGAGCTGCTCCAGGCCGAAGAGGTCCATCGCGGCGTCCGCCACGACGGCCCCCGCGAGGAGCTGCCGGGCGCGGCCCTCCGACACGCCGGGGATCCTGGCCCGCTCGGCGACGGTCATCGCGGCGAGGCGGGGCAGCCACGCCGCGAGGCCGCTGCGGGTGAGCCGCCGCGGCACGCGGGGCCCGGCGTCGGCGGGGGCGGCGCCGGTCATGCGGGCCAGCTGCTTGAAGGTCTTGGAGGTGGCGACCGCGTGGTCGGGCGCGCCCTGTCTGGCGAACTCGCCGACCACCCGGGCGATCTCGGCCCGGACGTGGCGGCGCAGCTCCCGGACGTCCTCGGGGTCGGCGGTGTCGCCGGGGAGGCGGGCGGTCAGCCGGCCGGCGCCGAGCGGCAGGGAGGCGGCGATGTCGGGCTGCTCGTCGCGGCCGCAGGCGATCTCCAGCGAGCCGCCGCCGATGTCCAGGTTGAGGAGCCGGCCGGAGGACCAGCCGAACCAGCGGCGCACGGCGAGGAAGGTCAGCCGGGCCTCGTCCTGCCCGGCGAGCACCCGCAGTTCGATGCCGGTCTCGTCGGCGACGCGGCGCAGCACCTCCACGCCGTTGGCGGCCTCGCGCACGGCGGAGGTGGCGAACGGCAGTATCTCCACGACGCCCTTGTCCTCGGCGACGGCGATCGACGAGGCGACCATCGACACGAGGCGCTCCACACCCACCGGGGAGATCGCCCCGGTGTCGTCGAGCAGCTCGGCGAGCCGCAGCTCGGCCTTGTGCGAGTACGCCGGGAGCGGGGCCGCACCGGGGTGCGCGTCCACCACGAGGAAGTGGACCGTGTTGGAACCTACGTCGAGGACACCGAGTCGCATAGCGGTCCACGCTACGCGATGCGGGCCGCTCACCTGCCCGGATCGGGCGGGACGGGCGCCCGCCGCGGTGCCGTCCGGGCGGCCCGGTTCCGGCGCCGGGTCACAGCAGGCCGTGCCAGAGCTGTTCGACGATCACCGCCCACCAGTTCTCCGGGTCGGTGAAGACGGTGCGGTCGATCGCGGCCAGCGCCCACTGGAGTTCGGCGACGGCCGGGCCCGCGGCGTGCGGGTGGAGGCCGCGCAGCGCCGGGAGGCGCTCGGCGAGCAGGGCGAGGCTGCGGGTGAAGGCGGTGAGGTCGGCGTTGCAGTAGCGCGCCCCGGCGGTGTCCGGGTCGATCGCGCGGACCCTGCCCTGCAGGGTGTCGACGGTGATCAGGGCCCGGCCGTCGGTGCCGAGCACGACCTGGCCGAGCAGGCCCTGCCGGGCCGCCGCGGTGGCCCGGGTGCCCCGGCCGAGGGCGGCGAGGTGGCCGGCGGCGTCGGGCAGCACCGGGGCGGTGCGGACGCCGTCATGGACGCCGTCCGGTCCGGGGTGGTGGAGCGTGAAGAAGCCGTCCAGGGCGACCGGCAGGCCGACCTGGAGCAGCGGCCGGGCCAGCGCCTCCGGCAGGTCGGCCAGCACGACCGCCTCGGTGTCGAAGCGGCGGACGCCCTGCGGCCCGAACCGCTCCGCCAGCCGGGCGGCGAGGGTGCGGCCGTCCTCGGGCTGCGCGGGCGGCACCGCCCGCGGGAAGGGCACCCGGTTGGGCCGGACGCCCGCCGGTGCGGGCAGGGCGCGCACCGCCCGGGCGCGGAGGTCGAACCACGGCCCGTACGCGTGGTCGTGGGTGACCGGCACGCCGGGCAGGGCGGCGGCGACGGCGTGCGCCGCGTAGCCGCCGGGCAGGTCGGAGAGCTGCAGGTCGGTGTGCACGCCGAGGACGTCCTCCGCCGGCACGCCCTGCTCCCGGAGGCGGTCCCAGGCCCGCAGCACGGGGTGCGGCAGGCCGGTGACGGAGTGCACGACGAGGCTCTGCGTCCCGCCGAGGGCGTCGCGGTGGCGGAGTTCGGCGCGGAGGCCGGGTCCGGTGGCGGGCGGCAGCGCGGGGTCGTGGTCGCCGGCGCCGAGGAAGTCCCGGTACATCCGGACGACGTCGGGCACCGGGACGGACGGCCAGACGGTGAGGCCGCCGCCGAGGCGGTCGACGACGCCGCAGGCGGCGCCGATCTCCTCCGGCGCGCGGCGCACCCCGGTGAAGGGGTCGACGTGCACGGGCGGCGGTTCCGGCCAGACGACCCAGCCGTGCTCGAACTCGAAGCTCCGGACCTGGCGGACGCCCTCCGCGGGGAGGCCGCCGTTGATCCAGTGGTGGGCGGCCTCCAGGGCCTGCTCGCGGGTGGTCATCGGCGGGTGCTCCCGGCAGCGGTGCGGTGGACGGTGAGCCGCGACCGGGGCGGTACGGGCTCGGCAGGACGGGCGGGCTCGGGGACGGCTTCGGGTGCGGTGGCGACCGGCTCGGGGACGACCGGCTCAGGAGCGGCCGGCTCGGGGACGACCGGCTCGGGGGCGGGCGGCTCGGGGGCGGGCGCGGCGGCCGGCCGGACGGCCGGGGCCGGGCGGGTGTCCGCGAGGTCGAGCGGCCGGCAGCGGGCGTCCAGGGCGATCGCCCACAGGCCGTGCTCGGCGCTGTGCAGCGGCTCGGCCGCGGCGGCGCCGGTCTGGTGGTCGAGCCAGGTGAGGCGGTCGGCGTGGTGCACGACGTTCCACAGGTGGGACCGGCGGAAGGCGTCCAGGGTGAGCAGGACGGCCTGCGCGCCGGGGCCGGAGCGCCGCAGCGCGTCGGCGATGCGCGCGAAGGCGCCCTCGCCGTCGCCCAGGTCGAGGAAGTGCGTGCCGAGTTCGCGTTCGGCACGGTCCCGGCCGCCGTACTCGCCGAAGGGGCCGTCGGGCAGCCGGGGGGCCGCGCAGACCGGCAGGCCGGCGAACGTGTCGACGCCGGAGAGGGCGAGGTCGACGCCGGTGTTGGCGCGGCCCGGCTCGCGCGGGCCGCCGCCGTTCAGGGCCTGCGCCCAGCCGCCGGCGGACGGGTCCGGGTGCGGCGCGGGGGTGCCGTCCGGCTGCCGGGGCACCAGCCGCTCCACCTCCGCCTGGTGCGCGGGGTCGACGGGCCCCAGGCCGCCGGGGCGCCCGTAGGGGCGGCCGTCGGCGAGGCTGCGGACCGGCACGTGCGCGCCGGGGTTGTCGGCGGGCCGTCCGGCCCGCGAGGCGAGGTAGGCGGCCGCGACCTGTCCGGGGTGCAGCACCGCCACCACCGCGGGTCCGGTGTGCGGCTCGGCGCCGAGGGCCTCGGGGCGGCGCCGGAGGTCCGCGGTCGGCTCGCCGAGGCGGACCGGCAGCGGCACCGCACCGGCTCCCGGGGCGGCGGGCGTTCCGGGGGCACCGCCCGCGGGGGTGCGGGAGGCGGCGCCCGGTGTGCCGACCACGGCGCCGACGACCCCGGCGGAGCCGCCCTGCGCGCCGGGCTGGCCCGCCGCGCCGGGGACGGCCGTGCCGCCCGGTGCGCCCGGTGCGCCGGACGCGCCGGACGCGCCGGGGCCTCCGGCGGGGGCACCGGCGACAGGTGCGCCGCCGACCGGGCCTGCGGCGGGAACGCCGGCCGTCGGGACGGCCCCGACCGGTGCGGCACCGGTGGGGGCCCCGCCGACCGGGCCGAGCGGGAACCCGGCCGCCGTGCCGCCGGACACCGGCCCGGCGGGCTCGCCGCCGTGCCGGACACCGGGCACCGGCAGACCGGGATCGGCGGTGCCGCCGTAGGAACCGCCGGAGGAGGGCTGCGGCGCGAGGATCACCGAGTCGGTGTGCACGCTGACCGGGCCGGAGGGCCTGGAAACGGAGGGGGGCAGGTCGTGGACCGGCTCGTACGCGGGCGCCTGGGAGAAGTGGCCGGCCGACGGGGCCGGGAGGTGGCCGACGGCCGGGCCGCGGTGCCCCGCGCTCTCGTGGGCGGCCGGCAGGGACGGGCCGGGCGCGGCGGCGGCCTGCACGGTGACGGGGCCGGCCTGCACGGTCACCGGTCCGGTGGCGCCGGGGCCGGTGACGGCGTCGGGCAGCGGGTCGCCGCCGGGACGGCCGTGCCCGCCGTGCCCGCCCGGGACGGCCCCGGGGCCGGTCGCTTCCCCGAGGTCGGCGGCGGCCACCGGGAGGCCGTCCACGCCGAGTCGGACGCCGTCCGGGCCGACGGCCGCGTCGACGAGCGGGCGGCCGTCGCGGCCGACGCCGGCGACGACCGGGCGGCCCTCGCCGTCGGTGAGGATCCGGCCGTCGGTGCCGACGGCCAGGCCGGCGGCGGGGTTGCCCTCGGCGTCGAGCATGACGGGCCGGCCGTGCCGGTCGAGGAGGGGGTGGCCGTCCTTGCCGACGGCCAGGGTCAGACCGGTGTCGCCGACCGCGCCGTCGGCGGTGACGGTCAGGGGCTTGCCGTCGGCACCGGTGAGGAGCTTGCCGTCGGCGCCCAGGGCGAGGCCGGCGATCTCCTTGCCGTCGGCGCCGACGACGACGGGCCGGCCGTCCTCGCCCAGCAGCGGTTTGCCGTCGGCGCCCACCGCGACGGTGACGCCGTCGAGGCCGCCGAGCGGCTTGCCGTCGGCGCCGAGCAGCACGGGCCGGCCCTCGGCGTCGGTGAGCACGGTGCCGTCGGGGCCGACGGCGGCGGAGAGGGTGCGCACCCCGGCCACGGCGGTGGCGCCGCCGACGGCGCTGCCGACGAGCTCGCCGGTGAGCGTGCCGCCGGAGCGGGCCGCGCTCAGGGTGCGGAGTTCGCCGTGCCGGCCGGCGCCGTCGGCCTGGGCGATGCGTTCGAGGGCGGTGACGGCGGGCTCGCGGAGCGCCGCCTGCAGGCCGTCCTTCATGGCGCGGCCGAGTTCGGCCAGCAGGGCGGTGACCCTGGCCTTGGCGGCTTCGACGGCGACGGCCTCGCCGGCCTCGGCGACGGCCCCCTTGACCGTGCCGGCGACCCGGCCGACGAGGCCGGTCAGGCCGTCGTCCGCGGCGGCCTTCACCTGGGCGTCGGCGGCGGCCTCGGCGGCGTCGGCCTTCCTGATCTCCTCGGCGAGTTCGGTGAGCACGGCGACGATGTCGGCCTTGCAGCTGTCGGTGGCGGCGGCGGCGCGGTCGAAGGCCCCGGCGACGGCGTCCGCGGCGGCGTGCGCGTCGTCGAGGTGGCCGCGGCCGCCGCCGGAGAAGCCGCGCCAGTGGTCGGCGAAGGCCTCGACGGCGGGCCCGGAGTTCTCCCCGGTGACGCGCTGCGCGGCGGCGACGCCGCGCCGGCCGATCTGCTCGGCCTCGGCGCCGAACTCGCGCCAGAGGCAGGCGGCGCGGCGCAGCGCGTCCTCGTCGGCCTCCGGCCAGTGGCGGCCGAGCCGGGCCATGACCGGGGCCAGCTCCTCGGGCAGGTTCCTGGGCATGTGGTCCCCCTTCGGTGGTGCGGCTTGACGGTCCGTCGGATCAGACCGCGGACGGGCCGGGGCCGGTTCCCGGGCGGATCGCCCGGAAGGCGTCGCGGTTGCCCCGGTCGGTGTGTTCGGCGTTGTCGGCCATGGTGTGGAGGCCGGAGCCGACACCGCCGAGACGGTCGGCGAGGCCCTGCAGGCCGGCGAGGACGCCTTCGCGGGCGCCTTCGTAGGCGGTGCCGAAGCCCTGGCCGGGCTCGTCCCGGCCCCAGGGGGTGCCGAGGGCCGCGAGGCCGTTCTCCAGGTCGAGCGCGGCCCGGGCGAACGCGTTCGAGACGGTCTCGAACTCCCGCCCCTCGCCGTGCAGTTCCCAAGGATTGATCAGGACCTTGTCGGTCATCGCCGTCCCCCGTCGTCCGTTGCGTCCCCGTACGCGCCGTCTGCAGCCCGTCATCCTAGGGCCCGCGGGTGAGGCCGCCGCGGGCGCTGCGGGCGTTTTCACCCTGCCTTCACGAGCCGCCGCGGGCCTGCGCACACCGGGCCCGGGCGGTTCCGGGCCCCGGTACTGCGGGGATGCCGCTGCAAGGCCATACCCTTGCAGCGTGGCAGCAGCAGAGACCGAGAAGCGCAAGAAGCCGGGAAAGAGCGGTCCGGGGGCCGCCCCGGCGGTCGTCGACCTGGCGATGCCGACCGTGCGGCCGGAGGTTCCGCTGGACTTCCCGCGGGCCTGGGCGGAGTTCACCGACCCGGCCGACGACGAGCAGGTGTTCCGCTGCGACCTCACCTGGCTGACGTCGGGCTGGGGCTGCATCTTCGGCAAGGGGTGCCACGGCATCCGGGAGGGCCGCGGCGCCTCGGACGGCTGCTGCACGCTGGGCGCGCACTACTCCGACGAGGACGACGAGCAGCGCGTGGCCGGGCACGCCGCCCGGCTGACCCCGCAGATGTGGGAGAACCACGCGCACGGCACCGACGCCAGGGGCCGGATCAGGCTCGACGGCGGCATCACGATGTTCGACGAGGACGGCGACCGGCAGACCCGCCGGATCGACGGCGCCTGCCTGTTCCGCAACAGCCCGGACTTCGCCGGCGGCGCGGGCTGCGCGCTGCACATCCTGGCGCTGGCCGAGGGGCGCGAGCCGCTGGAGACCAAGCCGGACGTCTGCTGGCAGCTGCCGGTACGGCGCACCTACGACTGGATCGACCGCCCGGACGACACCCGCTACCTGCAGGTGAGCATCGGCGAGTACGACCGGCGCGGCTGGGGGCCGGGCGGCCACGACCTGCACTGGTGGTGCACCGGCAGCCCGGAGGCGCACAACGCGCCCGACCCGGTGTACATCGGCTACCGCGCCGAGCTGACCGAGCTGATGGGCCCGGAGGCGTACGCGGTGCTGGTGGGGCTCTGCGAGCAGCGGATCGCCTCGGGCGGCCACCGGAACCTCGCCCCGCACCCCGCCGACTGACGGGCGGGCCGGGCGGGGGCGCCGCCCGGCCTGCTTGTCGGTCTACTTGTCGATGTCGCCGACGACGAAGAACATCGAGCCGAGGATCGCGACCATGTCGGCGACCAGGGTGCCGGGCAGCAGTTCGGTCAGCGCCTGGATGTTGTTGTACGACGCCGAGCGGAGCTTGAGCCGCCACGGCGTCTTGTCGCCGCGCGAGACCAGGTAGTAGCCGTTGACGCCGAGCGGGTTCTCCGTCCACGCGTAGGTGGCGCCCTCGGGGGCCTTGAGCACCTTGGGCAGCCGCTGGTTGACCGGCCCGGGGGCGGCCTGCGCGAGGCGGTCGAGGCAGGCGTCGGCGAGGGCCAGGGAGTTGGCGGTCTGCTCCAGCAGGCACTCGAAGCGGGCGAGGCAGTCGCCCTCCTCGCGGGTGACGACGGTGAGCACGTCCTGCAGCTCGCCGTAGGCGAGGTAGGGCTCGTCGCGGCGGAGGTCGAAGTCGACGCCGCTGGCGCGGGCGATCGGGCCGCTGACGCCGTAGGCGTGCACCTGCTCGCGGGTGAGGGCGCCGACGCCGGCGGTGCGGCCGCGGAAGATCTCGTTGCCGAGCACGAGGTCCTCGTAGACGGGCAGCTGTCCGCGGACGGCGGTGACCGCCCGGCGGACCCGGCCGAGCCAGCCGGCGGGGAGGTCCTCCTTGAGGCCGCCGACCCGGTTGAACATGTAGTGCATGCGGCCGCCGGAGGCCTCCTCCAGCACGTGCTGGAGCTCCTCGCGGGCGGTGAAGGCGTGGAAGATCGGCGTGATGCCGCCGAGCTCCAGCGGGTACGAGCCGAGGAACATCAGGTGGTTGAGCACCCGGTTGAGCTCGGCGAGCAGGGTGCGGGTCCAGACGGCCCGCTCGGGCACCTCCATGCCGAGCATCCGCTCGACGGCGAGCACCACGCCGAGCTCGTTGGAGAAGGCGGAGAGCCAGTCGTGCCGGTTGGCCAGCATGATGATCTGGCGGTAGTCGCGGGCCTCGAAGAGCTTCTCGGCGCCGCGGTGCATGTAGCCGATGACCGGCTCCGCGGCGACGATCCGCTCGCCGTCCAGCACCAGCTTCAGCCGCAGCACGCCGTGCGTGGACGGGTGCTGCGGGCCGATGTTGAGCACCATGTCGCTGGTGCCGAGCTCGCCCGTGAACTGCTCCGCGCCCGCGCCGATGCCGACCGTCGTCTCCCTCATGGCATCAGAGTCTGCCACCCCGCGGGTGCGGGCAGGCCCGCCAGGCTCCGCGGTACCGGCATGCGGACGGCCTGCACGAGCCAGCCGAACCCGCCCAGGCCGGCCGGGTCGGTCAGCTCCGCCGCCTCCCCGGCGCCGCCGAGGGCCCGCAGGTAGGCCGCGGGGTCGGTGGAGGCGAGGGCGAGCGGCGGCCGTCCGCCGTGCACGCCGAGCGCGTGCAGGGCGGCGCGCTGCGTCGTCCACAGGCTGTGGACGGCGGGCGCGGCCGCGGCGTCGAGGGCGACGTGCGCGGTGACGTCGCAGCTGCCGTCGGGGACGGGCCTCACCTCGCGGCCGGCCCGGAAGCCGGCGAGGGTGCCGAACGGCGGGCGGTCCCCGGCGCCGTGCGCGTAGTCGACGGCGACCGCGAGCCCCTGCGCGAGGCTGCCGACGGCCCGCGCCCAGGCCTCGTCGCGGGGGCGGCCGATCTCGACGCGTCCGCCGCCGGGCCACCAGCGGGCCGCCCACGCGGCGTCGGCGGCGTCCAGCGGGCCGCCCGGGCGCTCCTCCCCCTCCGGCGACACCTCGACGTAGCGCAGCACGCCGTCCCCGCCGGGCTCGGCGACGTCCAGCGGCACGTTGTCGAGCCACTCGTTGGCGAACAGCAGCCCGCGCACCCCCGCCGGCGGCCGGTCCGTCCACACCACCCGCTCCGGCAGGCCGGCCGGGCGGTCGGCGAGTTCCACCGCGTACGGGCGGACCCGCGCGGCCGTCGGCGGGTCGAGGGCGGCGAGCACGCCCGCGGTGAGTTCGCCGCGGCCCGCCCCGACGTCGACGAAGGCCAGCTCCGCCGGGCGGCCGAGGGCCTCGTCCACCTCGGCGAGCAGCCGGGCCACCGCCCCCGCGTACCCAGCCGAGGCGTGCACGGACGTCCGGAAGTGTCCGGCCGGGCCCTCCGGCCTGCGGTAGAAGCCGTCGGGGCCGTACAGCGCGCGTTCCATGGCGGGCCGCCACCGCATCCACGTCATGGGGCAGGACGCTACCTTCCGGAGGGGGCGTCTCCACCCTGCGGCGGATACCGGATCGCCCTCGCGGCGGACCTGGGGCCCTCCGCGACTGCCTACGCTTGAGAGGTGCATCGACTCAACGCCTGGCTCCGCCGCCACCCGATGGTGGTGGACTCCGCCTGGGCACTGGTCGTCCTGCTGCTGGGGCTGCTCTCGGACTTCACCACCTCCGGCTGGCAGCGGTACGGCGGCGTGGCGGTCTCCTTCGCAATCGCGGCCCTGATGGCCGTCCGGCGCCGCCGCCCGGACCTCGCCGCGGCCGGCGGCACCGCCCTGGGGCTGGGCCAGCTCGCCCTGCACATCGAGCCGGGCGGGTCGTCGATCGGCTACCTGGTCTTCGCCTACACGGGCGCCGCCTTCGGCTCGCCGTGGGCGTCGCGGCTGGTGCTGGCGGTGGGGCTGGCGGCCGGGCCGCTGACGCTGTGGCGGTTCGACGGGAGCGGCGGCGGCCCGGCGGAGTCCGTGGACGCGCCGCCCGGCCCCAGCGCGTGGCAGACGGTGTTCATCGGGGTGCTGATGTCGACGCCGTTCGTGCTGTGCTGGGCGTGGGGCCGGCTGACCCGGGTCCGGGCGGCGTACCTGGTCGAGCTGGAGGACCGGGCCGCCCGGCTGGAGCGCGAGCGGGACGCCCGGGCGAAGGTCGCGGTCGCCGCCGAGCGCGCCCGGATCGCCCGCGAGCTGCACGACGTCGTCGCGCACAACGTCTCGGTGATGATCGTTCAGGCCGACGGCGCCGCCTACGTGCTGGACAACTCGCCGCAGCAGGCGAAGGAGGCGCTCGCCACCATCGCCGGCACCGGCCGCCAGGCGCTGGTCGAGATGCGCCGGCTGCTCGGGGTGCTGCGCACCTCCGAGACGGCCGGGGAGTACGTGCCGCAGCCCGGCGTGGAGGAGCTGCCGGAGCTGCTGGAGCAGGTCCGCACGGCCGGCCTGCCGGTCGACTTCGCCACCTCCGGCGACCAGCGGGAGCTGCCGCGCGGGCTGGAGCTGACGGTGTACCGGATCGTCCAGGAGGCGCTGACCAACGTGCGCAAGCACGGCGGTCCGGGCGCCCGGGCGCGGGTCGCCGTCGACTTCGGCGCGCACGACCTGGAGGTGCTCGTCGAGGACGACGGCCGCGGCGCCGTCGGCACCCGGGCCGACGACGGTGGTGGCGACGGCACCGGCCATGGTCTGATCGGCATGCGCGAGCGCGTCGGCATGGTCAGCGGCAGCCTCGACGTCGGCCCGCGGCCCGGCGGCGGCTTCCGCATCCGGGCCGTCCTCCCGCTGAGGGCCGCCAAGTGAACCCGATGGTCCCGCCGACGAAGGAGTGCCCGACCGTGCCCATCCGCGTGATGCTCGTCGACGACCAGGAACTGCTGCGGACGGGCTTCCGGATGGTCCTGCAGTCGCAGGGCGACATCGAGATCGCCGCCGAGGCCGGCGACGGCGCCCAGGCCCTGGAGGTGCTGGCGCACGCCGAGGTCGACGTGATCCTCATGGACGTCCGGATGCCGCGCATGGACGGCGTGCAGGCCACCCGGCAGATCTGCCTGGACGCCACCGGCGCACCCCGCCCGGGGGCGCCGCACGTGCTCATCCTCACCACCTTCGACCTCGACGAGTACGCCTTCGCCGCCCTGAAGGCCGGGGCCAGCGGCTTCCTCCTCAAGGACGTGCCGCCGACCGAGCTGGTCACGGCGATCCGCTCGGTGCACGGCGGCGACGCGGTGGTCGCGCCGACGACCACCCGGCGGATGATCGACCGCTTCGCCCAGGTGCTGCCGACCCCCTCGTCGGTGCCCGGCACACCCGTGCTGGAGCCGCTCACCGACCGCGAGCGCGAGGTGTTCCTGCTGGTCGCCCAGGGCCTGTCGAACAGCGAGATCGCGGCGCGCCTCGGCCTGTCCGAGGCGACCGTGAAGACGCACGTCGGCCGGATCCTCGCCAAGCTCCGCCTGCGCGACCGGGTCCAGGCCGTGGTCCTCGCCTACGAGAACGGCCTCGTCCGCGCCGGCGCCGCCGACTGACCGCGCCCGCCTGCCGCCCGGCCCCACGCGGGCGCGCGGCGGCCGACCCGTACGATGGACCGGTACGTCTGGTACCTGCACAGGACTGGAACGGGAAAGCAATGGCGAGGGCCGAGCGGTGAGCGCGTCCGACAATGCCCCGGCCCTCGGGCCGACCGATCCCTTCGGCGATCCGCTGGACCCGGAGAACCGGCCCGCCCGCCTCGCGGTCGGCGTGGTCGGCACCGGCCGGGTCGGGCCCGCGCTGGGCGCCGCCCTGCAGCTCGCCGGGCACCGGGTGGTCGCCGCGTCCGGGGTGTCCGCCGTCTCCCGGCGGCGCGCCGACGCGATGCTGCCGGGCGTGCGGCTGGTCACGCCGCCGCAGGTGCTGGCCGCCGCCGACCTGGTGCTGCTCACCGTGCCCGACGACGCACTCGCCGGCCTGGTCGCCGGGCTGGCCTCCACCGGCGCCGTCCGGCCCGGACAGATCGTGGTGCACACCTCGGGCGCGCACGGCGTCGCCGTGCTGGAGCCGGCCACCCGCGCGGGCGCGCTGCCGCTGGCCCTGCACCCGGCGATGACGTTCACCGGCACCTCCGTCGACCTGGACCGCCTGGCGGGCTGCCCGTTCGGCGTGACGGCGCCGCCGGAGCTGCGGCCCGTCGCCGAGGCGCTGGTGGTGGAGATGGGCGGCGAGCCGGAGTGGGTGCCCGAGGAGGTGCGTCCGCTCTACCACACGGCGCTCGCGCACGGCGCGAACCACCTGGTCACGCTGGTCGCGCAGGCGATGGAGCTGCTGCACGCCGCCGGCGTCGCCGAGCCGGGGCGGCTGCTCGGCCCGCTGCTCGGCGCCGCCCTGGACAACACCCTGCGCTCCGGCGACGCGGCGCTCACCGGCCCGGTCGCCCGCGGCGACGCCGGCACCGTCCGCCGTCACCTGGGACAGCTGGGAGCGGTGTCGCCGGACATCGGCCAGGCGTACCGTGCGATGGCCCGCGCCACCGCGCAGCGGGCGGTCCGGGGCGGATCGCTCAAGGAAGAGGCGGCGGCGGCGCTGCTGGACGTACTGAACGAGGAGACCACCTGATGGCACGCGGCAAGCAGCCGAAGGCGAAGGCCACCCCCACGACCGTGCTCACCCGCACCGTCACCGAGTTCGAGGCGGCCTTCTGGCCCGACGAGCAGCCGGTGGACAACGCCGTCGTCATGACGATGGGCGCGCTGCACGCCGGGCACGCCGCGCTGATCCGCGCCGCCCGCAAGCAGGTCGGCCAGGACGGCCGGGTCGCGGTGACGGTCTTCGTCAACCCGCTGCAGTTCGGCGCGGGCGAGGACCTGGAGCGCTACCCGCGCAGCCTGGACGCCGACCTCGCGCTCGCACAGGAGTTCGGCGCGGACGTCGTCTTCGCCCCCACCGCCGAGGAGGTGTACCCGAACGGCGAGCCGCAGGTGCGCCTCTCCGCGGGCCCGATGGGCGCCGGCTTCGAGGGCGCCTCCCGGCCCGGGCACTTCGACGGCATGCTGACCGTCGTCGCGAAGCTGCTGCACATCACCGACCCGGACTTCGCGTTCTTCGGCGAGAAGGACGCCCAGCAGCTGGCGCTCGTCCGCCGCATGGTCGCCGACCTGGACTTCGACGTGGAGATCGTCGGCGTCCCGACCGTCCGCGAGGAGGACGGCCTGGCGCTGTCCTCGCGCAACCGCTTCCTCTCCGACGCCGAGCGCGTGCAGGCACTCGCCCTCTCGAAGGCGCTGTTCGCCGGCCGCGACGCGGGCGCACAGGGCCCGAAGGCGGTCCGCGACGCGGCCGCGGGCGTCCTGGACACCGCCGACGGTGTCACCCTCGACTACCTCGCCCTGATCGACCCGGACTCCTTCACCGAGGTGCCGGACGACTTCCAGGGCGAGGCGGTGCTGGCCGTCGCCGCGAAGGTGGGCCCGGCCCGCCTGATCGACAACACCGGCATCATCGTCCGATGAGCAGCACCACCGCACCGCACCATCCGCACCGTCCGTAGTAGGCATGCACTCACAGGAGGCGTGACCAGATGCTCCGCACCATGCTCAAGTCCAAGATCCACCGGGCCACCGTGACCCAGGCCGACCTGCACTACGTCGGCTCCGTCACCGTCGACGAGGACCTGCTCGACGCCGCCGACCTGCTCCCCGGCGAGCTCGTCCACATCGTCGACATCAACAACGGCGCCCGCCTGGAGACCTACACCATCGCCGGGCCGCGCGGCTCCGGCGTGATCGGCATCAACGGCGCGGCCGCCCGGCTCGTGCACCCCGGCGACCTGGTGATCCTCATCGCCTACGGGCAGATGGACACCGCCGAGGCCAAGGGCTACCTGCCGAAGGTGGTCTTCGTGGACGGCGACAACCGGATCACCGGCACGGGCGGCGACACCGCCCACGCACCCGAGGGCAGCGGCCTCGTCCGCGGCGACCTGGTGGCACCCACCCCGACGGCAGGGGGCGCGTACCGTGATGCGGACGGCGCGACCCCCACCGCCGCGCGCTGAAGGAGCATGTGAACGCCATGTCGTACCGCCTGACCGCCCCCGTCCCCGGCTGGACCACGACCACCGACGTCGTCGTGGTCGGCTCCGGGGTCGCCGGCCTCACCGTCGCGCTCAACGTCCGCAAGGCCGGCCTGCGGGCCATGGTGGTCACCAAGGCGATGCTCGACGACGGCTCCACCCGCTGGGCCCAGGGCGGCATCGCCGCCGCCCTGGGCGACGGCGACACCCCCGAGCAGCACCTCGACGACACCCTCGTCGCCGGCGCCGGCCTCTGCGACGAGGAAGCCGTGCGCACCCTCGTCACCGAGGGCCCGGACGCCGTGCACCGGCTGATCGGCATCGGCGCCGCCTTCGACCAGGACGCCGACGGCGCGATCCTCCTCACCCGCGAGGGCGGCCACCACCGCCGCCGGATCGCCCACGCCGGCGGCGACGCCACCGGCGCGGAGATATCGCGCGCCCTGGTCGCCGCCGTCCGCTCCGACCCGGGCATCGAGCTGATCGAGCACGCCCTCGTCCTCGACCTGCTCACCGACGCCGACGGCCACACCGCGGGCCTGACCCTGCACGTCATGGGCGAGGGCCAGCGCGACGGCGTCGGCGCGATCCGGGCCCGCGCCGTGGTGCTCGCCACCGGCGGCATGGGCCAGGTCTTCTCCGCCACCACCAACCCGGCGGTCTCCACCGGCGACGGCGTCGCGCTGGCGCTCCGCGCCGGTGCGGAGGTCACCGACCTGGAGTTCGTCCAGTTCCACCCCACCGTGCTCTGGCTCGGCCCGGACGCCGAGGGCCAGCAGCCGCTGGTCTCCGAGGCCGTTCGCGGCGAGGGCGCGTACCTCGTCGACGGCGCGGGCGTGCGGTTCATGGCCGGGCAGCACGAACTCGCCGAGCTGGCCCCGCGCGACATCGTCGCCAAGGCCATCACCCAGCAGATGCAGCTGCAGGGCGCCGAGCACATGTACCTCGACGGCCGGCACTTCGGCGCCGAGATGTGGGAGCAGCGCTTCCCCACCATCCTCGCCTCCTGCCGCTCGCACGGCATCGACCCGGTCACCGGCCTCATCCCGGTCGCGCCCGCCGCGCACTACGCCTCCGGCGGCATCCGCACCGACCTCACCGGCCGCACCACCGTGCCCGGCCTGTACGCCTGCGGCGAGGTCGCCTGCACCGGCGTGCACGGCGCCAACCGGCTGGCCTCCAACTCCCTGCTGGAGGGCCTGGTCTTCGCCGAACGGATCGCCGCCGACCTGGCCGAACGGCACCGCACCGGTGACCTCCCCGAGCGCTCGGTCGACGTCGCCGCCGCCCGTTCGGCGCGCACCGCACCGCTGCTCGCCCCGGAGACCCGGGCCGAGATCCAGCGGCTGATGACGCACGGTGCGGGCGTGCTGCGCTCGGCCGCGTCGATGGCCGCCACCGCCGAGGGCCTCGCCGCGCTCGGCCGGGAGGCCGGCACCCACCTCGACGAGGGCAAGCCCGCCGACCCCCGGGTGGAGACCTGGGAGGCCGCCAACCTGCACCTGGTGGCGACCGCCCTGGTCGCCGCCGCGGTGCTGCGCGAGGAGACCCGCGGCTGCCACTGGCGCGAGGACTTCCCGGAGCGCGACGACGCGCACTGGCTGCGCCACCTGGTCACCGTCCTCGGCGCGGACGGCACCCCCGAGGCGTCCGCCGGCCGGCCCTGACCTGCCCCGTCCACGACCGACCCGCGCGGCCGACGGCCGCCGCACCCTCCGCCCGGCCCCCGCCGGACGTCAACGCTCAAGGAGCACCCGATGACCCACGACGAACTCCCCCTGGCCGGCGGCTGCGGCGACGGCTGCGCCTGCGGCGAGGGCGAGGCGTACGAGACCGGCCTCGACCCGGCCCTGGCCGGGCTGCTGGAGGAGGCCGGCCTCGACCCGGTCGAGGTCGAGGACATCGCGATGCTCGCGCTCGGCGAGGACCTGGCCGGCGGCGAGGACGTCACCTCCGTGGCGACCGTCCCGGCGGACGCCGTGGCCACCGCCGACTTCACGGCCCGCCAGGCCGGCGTCGTCGCGGGCCTGCGGGTGGCCGAGGCCGTGGTGTCGCTGGTCTGCGAGGAGGAGTTCGAGGTCGAGCGGCACGTCGAGGACGGCGCCCGGGTCGAGGCCGGCCAGGTGCTGCTCTCGGTGCGCAGCCGTACCCGCGACCTGCTCACCGCCGAGCGCAGCGCGCTGAACCTCCTCTGCCACCTCTCCGGCATCGCCACCGCCACCCGTGCCTGGGCGGACGCCCTGGAGGGCACCGGCGCGACCGTCCGCGACACCCGCAAGACCACGCCGGGCCTGCGGGCGCTGGAGAAGTTCGCGGTGCGCTGCGGCGGCGGCGCGAACCACCGGATGGCGCTCTCCGACGCCGCGCTGGTGAAGGACAACCACGTGGTGGCGGCCGGCGGCGTCGCGGAGGCCTTCCGGGCCGTCCGGGCCGCGTACCCGGAGCTGCCGGTGGAGATCGAGGTCGACACCCTGGAGCAGATCCCGCCGGTGCTGGAGGCCGGGGCCGAGCTCGTGCTGCTCGACAACTTCACGGTGCCGCAGCTGAAGGAGGCCGTCGCCCTGGTGGCCGGCCGGGCGAAGCTGGAGGCCTCCGGCGGGCTGACCCTGGCCACCGCCCGCGAGGTCGCCGAGACTGGTGTCGACTACCTGGCCGTCGGCGCCCTCACCCACTCCTCGCCCGTCCTCGACATCGGCCTGGACCTCCGGGCCTGACCCCACCTCGACAGAAAGCCATCCCGTGCTCCTCAGCATCGACGTCGGCAACACCCAGACCACGCTCGGCCTGTTCGACGGCGAGGACATCGTCGAACACTGGCGGATCTCGACCGATCCCCGCCGCACCGCCGACGAGCTGGCGGTGCTGATGCAGGGGCTGATGGGTGCCCATCCGGTCGCCGGCACCCCGCGGGCGGCCGGCACGCCCGCGGGCGACGACCGGGTGTCGGGGCTGGCGATCTGCTCGTCCGTGCCCGCCGTGCTCCACGAGCTCCGCGAGGTGACGCGCCGTTACTACGGCGACGTGCCCGCGGTGATCGTGGAGCCGGGGGTGAAGACCGGCGTGCACGTCCTCATGGACAACCCCAAGGAGGTCGGCGCCGACCGGATCGTGAACGCGCTCGCCGCCAACCACCTCTACGGCGGCCCGTGCATCGTGGTCGACTTCGGCACCGCCACCACCTTCGACGCGGTGAACGCCCGGGGCGACTACGTCGGCGGGGCGATCGCGCCCGGCATCGAGATCTCGGTGGAGGCGCTCGGCATGCGCGGCGCGCAGCTCCGCAAGATCGAGCTTGCCCGCCCCCGCAACGTCATCGGCAAGAACACCGTCGAAGGGATGCAGTCGGGCATCCTGTACGGCTTCGCCGGGCAGGTCGACGGCCTGGTCAACCGGATGGCCCGGGAGCTCTCCAAGGACCCGGACGACGTCCAGGTCATCGCCACCGGCGGCCTGGCGCCGCTGGTGCTCGGCGAGGCGGAGACGATCGACGTGCACGAGCCCTGGCTCACGCTGATCGGTCTGCGGCTGGTCTTCGAGCGCAACAAGGCCTGACGGGCCGGGCGGAAAGCCTGCTGACGGCCGGTCCGGTCCACCGGGCCGACCGTCAGCAGGTCGGATCAGCGGCAGATGCGCCAATCGTGACAACTGCGGCGCCAATCGCCCGAAATCGGACGTACGCCACGTACTGTCACCTCATGCCTACGCCACACGGATCGCGCGGCGGCATGGCCTTCAGCGCCGACGAAGTCCGCGTGCTGCGCCGCGCCCTCGCCCAAGCCCTCCACCCGGCCCTCCACGAGCGGCTGCACCCGCCCGGGCCGTCCGCCGCGCTGTGGGCGGAGGACGTCCAGGACGCGCTGCGGCTCACCGAGTCGATCGACGAGGCCGCCCGGGAGGGCGGACGGCTGCGCAGCTTCCTGCTGGCCGACCTGTCCCGCTACCGCGCCGCGCTGCCCGGCAGCGCCTGCGGCTACCTCGAACGGCTGGAGGAGGCGGTCGCCGACGGCTACCTCCCCACCCCGGACGACCTCTCCGCGCTGCGGTCGCTCTCCCGGCAGCCCTGCGGCCCCGCCGAGCGCTCGCGCCGCTCCCGCCTGGCGGGCCGCTGCCACGCCCTGGCCGAGGCGGAGGTGCGCGAGCGACTGTCCCTCACCTCGGGGCAGCGCCACCTGACGGCCGTCCCGAACCCGGCGTCCGAATCCCTGCCCGCCATCACCGTTGGAGGACGCATCCCCATGAGCACCCCCAAGTCCCCGGCCCCCGCCGAGCGCCCCCAGCCGCGCCGGATGCCGACCCCCGCCGAACTCTTCGGGCGACGCACCAAGGCGAACCCGCAGAACGAGCCGCCCGCCCCCGAGGACGACGACACCGAACTCGCCACCGGCACCGGCTGAGCACCCCGCACCCGGCGGCCCCGGCGCCTCCGCGCGACGCCCGGGGCCGTCGCCGTCATCCCGTGCCGGACCAGGCCGTGCCGGTGGCTACCCTTGTGGGGTGAGCGATCAGAGCACCGTCCTTGCGACCGACGACCTCCCCGAGCAGATGCGCGTCCGGCGCGAGAAGCTGGACCGGCTCCGGGCGGCCGGCGTCGACCCCTACCCGGTCGGCTTCCCCCGCACCTCCACCATCGCCGACCTGCGGGCCAAGCACCCGGACCTCGCCGCGGACACCGCCACCGGCGAGCGGGTCGGCATCACCGGCCGCGTCATCCTGGCCCGCACCGGCGGCAAGCTCTGCTTCGCCACGCTGCGCGACGGCTCCGGCGACCTCCAGGTGATGTTCTCCCTCGACAAGCTCGGCGAGGAGCGGCTCGGCGCCTGGAAGACCGACATCGACCTCGGCGACCAGGTCGGCGTCGAGGGCGAGGTCATCACCTCCCGCCGCGGCGAGCTCAGCGTGATGGTCGACCGCTGGGAGCTCACCGCCAAGTGCCTGCGGCCGCTGCCCGACAAGCACAAGGGCCTGACCGACCCCGAGGCGCGGGTGCGCCAGCGGTACGTCGACCTGATCGTGAACCCCGAGGCGCGCGAGATGCTGCAGCTGCGCAGCAAGGTCGTCCGCTCGATCCGCCGCACCTACGAGGACCGCGGCTACCTCGAGGTCGAGACCCCGATGCTGCAGCCGATCCACGGCGGCGCCAACGCCCGCCCCTTCACGACGCACATCAACGCGTACGACATCGAGCTGTACCTGCGCATCGCCACCGAGCTCTACCTCAAGCGGCTGGTCGTCGGCGGCGCCGAGAAGGTCTTCGAGATCAACCGGAACTTCCGCAACGAGGGCGCCGACGCGACCCACAACCCGGAGTTCACCGCCCTGGAGTCGTACGAGGCGTACGGCGACTACGACACCCAGGCCGAGCTGATCCGCGCGATCGTCGTCAACGCCGCCCGGGACGCCCTCGGCACCACCGTCGTGCGCGGCCTCGGCCCGGACGGCCAGGAGCACGAGATCGACCTGGCCGAGCCCTGGGAGGAGGTCTCCGTCTACCCGGGGATCTCCGCCCGGATCGGCACCGAGATCACCCCGGACACCACGGTGGACGAGCTGCGCCGCCTCGCCGACGGGGCCGGCGTGCCGTGGGAGAAGGAGTGGGGGCACGGCCAGATCGTCCTGGAGATGATCGAGCGGCTGCTGGAGCACCACGCGATCCGCCCGACCTTCATCCGGGACTACCCGACCGAGGTCTCCCCGCTCACCCGGCAGCACCGCTCGGTCCCGGGCGTCGCCGAGAAGTGGGACCTGGTCATCTTCGGCACCGAGATCGGCACCGCCTACTCGGAGCTGATCGACCCGGTCGAGCAGCGCGCCCGCCTCACCGCGCAGTCGCTGCTGGCCGCCGGCGGCGACGTCGAGGCCATGCAGGTCGACGAGGACTTCCTCCGCGCCCTGGAGTACGCGATGCCCCCGACCGGCGGCCTCGGCCTCGGCGTGGACCGCCTGATCATGCTGCTGACCGGCAAGAACATCCGCGAGACGGTGCTGTTCCCGCTGGTGAAGCCGGAGAAGCAGACCACCACCACCTCCGAGGAGGAGTGACCTGATGGACTACGTCAGTGCGATCGTGCCGCCGCTGGTCATGGCGATCGGCTTCGGCTTCCTGGTGCGGGCGATCATCCGCAGCCAGGGCGGCTCCCAGAAGGGCAAGGAGGACGCCGCGGCCGACGCGATGGCCGCCTCGGCGGGCCGTACCGCCGAATAGCCAGGCGCTCCAGGTGCCCCCTCCGGCGCGCCGCCCCCCCGCCCCCCCGGGGCCCCCCCCCCCCCCCCCCCGGGGGGGGGCCCCCGCGCCGGTTCGCTTGCCGAATCGCCAATTTTGTCCGATTCAGTTCCTATCCTGGCCGGACTATGGTGCGGCAACTCGGAGAACTCGAGAACGACATCATGACCAGGGTGTGGCGGTGGAACCGCCCGGTCACGGTTCGCGAGGTTCTGCACGATCTGCAGGCGGAACGCGAAATCGCCTACACGACCGTGATGACGGTGCTCGACAAGCTCCACAGAAAGGGCTGGCTGCGCCGGGAACAGGTCGGCCGGGCCTATCGATATGAGCCGGTCTCCTCCCGCGAGGCGTACACGGCGGCGCTGATGAACGACGCCTGGGCCACCAGCGACAATCCGGCGGCGGCCCTCGTGCACTTCTTCGGGCTGATGTCGCCGGAGCAGCGGGAGGCCCTCCGGGACGCCCTGCGGGTCACCGCGGTCCTCCCCGCGGAACCCGATCCGCCGGAACGGGCCGGTCCTTCCCTCGGAACCGGGGAGACCGGGAGCGGTGCGGCACGATAACGTCCCGGCATGGAGGTCACCATCCGCCGGGCGCGGACCACCGACGTGCGGGCCGTGCGGGCGCTCATCGACGCCTATTCACGTGACGGCATTCTGCTCGACAAGCCGACCGTCACCCTGTTCGAATCCGTGCAGGAGTTCTGGGTGGCCGAGCGCGACGACACGGGGACCGTCGTCGCCTGCGGCGCCCTGCACGTCATGTGGGAGGACCTGGCCGAGGTCCGCACGCTCGCGGTCCATCCGGCCTGCAAGGGGTTCGGCATCGGGCACGCGCTCCTGGAGAAGCTGGTACAGACCGCCCGGTGGCTCGGCGTCCGTCGGATTTTCTGCTTGACGTTCGAGGTGGCCTTCTTCGCGAAACACGGTTTCGTCGAGATCGGCGAGACCGACGACCGCACGTCGGACCCGGCGGCCGTCGCGGCGGAAGTCTATGAAGAACTCCTGCGCTCGTACGATGAAGGTGTCGCGGAGTTCCTTGACGTGGAGCAGGTCAAGCCGAACACGCTGGGCAACTCACGCATGCTGCTGCACCTCTGAGCGCTCCCCCCGTGCGCCCCGCGGACCCGACTCCGCGCGGCAGGGGTTTGTGTTTTCCGGGAAAAGGCGGTTTCCTTTGCCTAGGCAAATGGTCGTTTACTCGGAAAGGGAAGCCCGTGGCACAGAGGGTGCAGGTCATTCTTGAAGACGATCTCGACGGTGGCTCCGCGGACGAGACGGTGACGTTCGCGCTGGACGGCGTTGCCTACGAGATCGACCTGAAGAGCGCCAACGCGGACAGGCTCCGCGATCTGCTGGCCCCGTACGTCGAGAAGGGCCGCAAGCAGAGCGGCCGCATCGCGGGGGCCCGCCGCGCCACGAGCAGCCGGAGCGCGGGTCGTCCCGCCGCCGCGGCCTCGGGGCCGGACACCGCGAAGGTCCGCAGCTGGGCCAAGGAGCAGGGCCTGGAGATCAACGACCGGGGCCGCGTCCCCAGCGAGATCAAGGCGCAGTACGACAAGGCGCACGCCTCCTGACGGCCGGCGGTGCCGGAACCGGGCCCGCCCCGGGAACGGACCGGGCCGATCGCGCACCATTGTCATGGCAGGTGCATGATCGGCCGGTCCGATGACGGGCAGCGGGACCGGGCCGTGCTGTGCAACGCTGTAGGGGAGCGGAGCGGCCGGCGGGACGCGTCCGACCGACGGAACCCGCAGGCCCGGCCGACGCCCCGACCAGGGCTGTCGTCCTGATGCGGCGTCATTCCGGCCGCCGCGGCCGGCCCCTCCCGGGGCCGTGCTCCGGGCGGACTTCTCGCCAGGCGAACAGCGCCACCCGGGAAACAGCGCGAATCTCCCCCGAATACCGGGTATGAATGCAGGTGGGCGGGGTCGACAGGGCCCCCGCCAGGGCAGTTCGCGCGGCCGGCCGTCCCCGCACGGGGGTGCCTGTTCGCCGATGGCGTAGCGGCCATCGGGTGCATCAGGGCCACCTGTGGGAACACCGTCTCCCAACATCAGGTTGGGAATGGTGTCGGCTGGTCGCGCAGCATGATGTCCCCACGCGAGTGGGGCTGTCCGTGGGCCGCGCCGCTGAGCGGGACTAGCATGCGGAAGGACAGGGCGGGGACGGACCCCGCACTGGCCGACCGCTCTGAGGAGCGAAAACGATGTTCGAAAGGTTCACCGACCGCGCGCGGCGGGTTGTCGTCCTGGCTCAGGAAGAAGCCCGGATGCTCAACCACAACTACATCGGCACCGAGCACATCCTCCTGGGCCTGATCCACGAGGGTGAGGGTGTCGCCGCCAAGGCCCTGGAGAGCCTCGGGATCTCGCTCGAGGCGGTCCGGCAGCAGGTCGAGGAGATCATCGGCCAGGGCCAGCAGGCCCCGTCCGGTCACATTCCCTTCACCCCCCGGGCGAAGAAGGTCCTGGAGCTGTCGCTCCGCGAGGCCCTTCAGCTCGGTCACAACTACATCGGCACCGAGCACATCCTGCTCGGCCTGATCCGCGAGGGCGAGGGCGTCGCCGCCCAGGTCCTGGTGAAGCTCGGCGCCGACCTCAACCGGGTGCGCCAGCAGGTCATCCAGCTGCTCTCCGGGTACTCGGGCGGCGGCAAGGAGTCGGCCGCGGCCGGCGGCCCGGCGGAGGGCACCCCCTCCACCTCCCTGGTCCTCGACCAGTTCGGCCGCAACCTCACCCAGGCCGCCCGCGAGGCCAAGCTCGACCCGGTGATCGGGCGCGAGAAGGAGATCGAGCGGGTCATGCAGGTGCTGTCCCGCCGCACCAAGAACAACCCCGTGCTGATCGGTGAGCCCGGCGTCGGCAAGACCGCCGTGGTCGAGGGCCTGGCCCAGGCGATCATCAAGGGCGAGGTCCCGGAGACGCTGAAGGACAAGCAGCTCTACACTCTCGACCTCGGTGCCCTGGTCGCCGGCTCCCGGTACCGCGGTGACTTCGAGGAGCGCCTCAAGAAGGTGCTCAAGGAGATCCGCACCCGCGGCGACATCATCCTGTTCATCGACGAGCTGCACACCCTGGTCGGCGCGGGCGCCGCCGAGGGCGCGATCGACGCGGCGAGCATCCTCAAGCCGATGCTGGCCCGCGGCGAGCTGCAGACGATCGGTGCCACCACGCTCGACGAGTACCGCAAGCACCTGGAGAAGGACGCCGCGCTGGAGCGCCGCTTCCAGCCGATCCAGGTCGCCGAGCCGTCGCTGCCGCACACCATCGAGATCCTCAAGGGCCTGCGCGACCGGTACGAGGCGCACCACCGCGTCTCGATCACCGACGCCGCCCTGGTCGCCGCCGCCACGCTGGCCGACCGGTACATCTCGGACCGCTTCCTGCCGGACAAGGCGATCGACCTGATCGACGAGGCCGGCTCCCGGATGCGCATCCGCCGGATGACCGCGCCGCCGGACCTGCGCGAGTTCGACGAGAAGATCGCCGACGTCCGCCGCGAGAAGGAGAGCGCGATCGACGCGCAGGACTTCGAGAAGGCGGCCTCCCTGCGCGACGACGAGAAGCAGCTCCTCACCGCGAAGGCGAAGCGGGAGAAGGAGTGGAAGGCCGGCGACATGGACGTCGTCGCCGAGGTGGACGAGGAGCTCATCGCGGAGGTCCTGGCCACCGCCACGGGCATCCCGGTCTTCAAGCTCACCGAGGAGGAGTCCTCCCGGCTGCTGCGCATGGAGGACGAGCTGCACAAGCGCGTCATCGGCCAGAAGGACGCCATCAAGGCGCTCTCCCAGGCCATCCGGCGCACGCGTGCGGGCCTCAAGGACCCGAAGCGCCCCGGTGGCTCGTTCATCTTCGCCGGCCCGTCCGGCGTCGGTAAGACCGAGCTCTCGAAGACGCTGGCGGAGTTCCTCTTCGGCGACGAGGACGCGCTCATCGCCCTCGACATGTCGGAGTTCTCGGAGAAGCACACCGTCTCCCGGCTCTTCGGCTCGCCCCCCGGCTACGTCGGCTACGAGGAGGGCGGCCAGCTCACCGAGAAGGTGCGCCGCAAGCCGTTCTCCGTCGTCCTCTTCGACGAGGTCGAGAAGGCCCACCCGGACATCTTCAACTCGCTGCTGCAGATCCTGGAGGACGGTCGCCTGACCGACTCCCAGGGCCGCGTGGTCGACTTCAAGAACACGGTCATCATCATGACCACCAACCTCGGCACCCGGGACATCTCGAAGGGCTTCAACCTCGGCTTCGCGGCCGCGGGTGACGCCCAGAGCGGGTACGAGCGGATGAAGGCGAAGGTCAGCGAGGAGCTCAAGCAGCACTTCCGGCCGGAGTTCCTCAACCGTGTCGACGACATCGTCGTCTTCCACCAGCTCACCGAGGAAGACATCATCCAGATCGTCGACCTCATGATCGACAAGGTGGACGGCCGCCTCAAGGACCGCGACATGGGCCTGGAGCTCAGCATCGAGGCCAAGAAGCTGCTGGCGAAGAAGGGCTACGACCCGCTCCTGGGCGCCCGCCCGCTCCGCCGGACGATCCAGCGCGAGATCGAGGACCACCTGTCCGAGAAGATCCTCTTCGGCGAGCTGCGCGCCGGCCACATCGTGGTCGTCGGCACCGAGGGCGAGGGCAAGGACGCGAAGTTCACCTTCCGCGGCGAGGAGAAGTCGCCCGTGGCGGACACTCCGGCCACGGTCGGTTCGCCCGGCCCGGACCTGACGAAGTAACCCGCAAAACCCGAAAAACGCTCCGGCCCCGACCATCCGTCGGGGCCGGGGTGTTTTCTGTTTCAAAACTGTTTAGACATCCATAACCTGTGATCCCGGCCGCCGCGGGGCCCTCCCGGCGCGACACGCGGGCTGGTACGGGTGCGATGCATGCCCTGAACTGGGGCTCAGGCTTTAGTCTTGACTGATCATCAGTTGATCACGAGCGCCGGAGGATAGCGGTGTGATCATGCATGGTCAAGGTCTTTCTTTTTCATCTGGGCTTGGATCCAATGTCGTCCACCTGTCTTTCATTGGTTCGCCGGCGGGCCAAGAGCCCGGCCGGTAAGGGGAGGACGTCACCACGTTGAAGATATCCAAGAGGGTCGCTGCAGCCACTGCCGCCGTCGCGGTCACGGCCGCGCTCGGCGCGGGCCTGCTGCCCGGGACGGCCACCGCCGCCACGCCGACCCCTGTCTCGAACGACCCTGCCGACGCGCAGGCGCTCAAGGTCGACCACGACCTGCCGGGCCCGCTGACCGAGAAGGTCGAGGCCGAGCAGAAGGCCGCCACCGAGCAGCTCCTGGCGGGCACCGCCAAGATCGAGAAGCACGGCAGCAGCACCTCCGTGAAGCTCGGCCGCGACAAGTACGTCGAGCTCGCCCGCGAGCGCACGGACAAGATCTTCACCATCCTGGTGGACTTCGGCGACCAGGTGGACAACACCACCACCACCGCCGACGGCAAGGTCAAGTACGGCGGCCAGCCCGGCCCGGGGCACAACCAGATCGCCCAGCCCGACCGCGCCAAGGACAACTCCACCGCCTGGCAGGCCGACTACAACCAGGCGCACTACCAGGACCTGTACTTCTCCAAGACCGGCGACTCGCTGAAGACCTTCTACGAGAAGCAGTCCTCCGGCCGCTACTCGGTCGACGGCCAGGTCACCGACTGGGTGCGCGTGCCGTGGAACGAGGCCCGTTACGGCTCGGACTACTGCGGCGCCCACGTCTGCAACAACGCGCAGGACCTGATCCGCGACGGCATCAACGCCTGGGTCGCCGACCAGAAGGCCAAGGGCCAGACGGACGCTCAGATCAAGGCCGCCATCGCGCAGTACGACCAGTGGGACCGGTACGACTTCGACGGCGACGGCAACTTCAACGAGTCCGACGGCTACATCGACCACTTCCAGATCGTGCACGCCGGTGAGGACCAGTCCGCCGGTGGCGGCGTCCAGGGCACCGACGCGCTCTGGGCCCACCGCAGCTACGTGTACGGCGCCCAGGCCGGCAAGACCGGCCCGGACAACAACAAGCTCGGTGGCACCCCGGTCGGCGCGTCCGGCATCTGGGTCGGCGACTACACCATGCAGCCCGAGAACGGCGGCCTGGGCGTCTTCGCGCACGAGTACGGCCACGACCTCGGCCTGCCCGACCTGTACGACACCACCGGCGCCGACGACAACTCGGTCGGCTTCTGGTCGCTCATGTCGTCCGGATCCTGGCTCGGCGACGGCAAGACCGAGATCGGCGACAAGCCCGGCGACCTCGACGCCTGGTCGAAGCTGCAGCTCGGCTGGCTGACCTACGACAAGGCCACCGCCAACAAGCTGTCCTTCCACCTGACCGGTCCGGCGGAGTACAACACCAAGCGCCCGCAGGCCGTGGTGGTCGACCTCCCGAAGAAGACCGTCACCACCGAGATCAACACCCCGTACGCGGGTGCGAACGAGTGGTGGAGCGGCAGCGCCGACGACCTCAACGTCTCGCTGGTGCGCGACGTCGACCTGACCGGCAAGTCGGCGGCCACGCTGACCGCCAAGGCCTGGTACGACATCGAGCAGGACTACGACTACGGCTACGCCGAGGTCTCCACCGACGGCGGCGCCAACTGGACCGCGGTCGACGGCACCTTCAACGGCACCCCGCTGCAGAAGGACGGCGCCGACGCGCCGGCCCTCACCGGCACCTCGGGCGGCGCGTGGGGCGACCTGTCGTACTCCCTCGACGCCTACGCCGGCAAGGCCGTCAAGGTCCGCTTCCACTACACCACCGACGGCGGCCTGCACATGAAGGGCCTCGCGCTGGACAACATCGCGGTCACCGCCGACGGCTCCGCGCTGTTCAGCGACGACGCCGAGCAGGGCGACAACGGCTGGACCGCCACCGGCTTCTCGCGGATCACGGGCAAGTTCTCCAACGAGTACGCCCAGTACTACATCGTCGAGAACCGTCAGTACGTGTCCTACGACACCACGCTGAAGACCGGTCCGTACGTCTTCGGTTCCGCGGCCCGCCCGGACTGGGTGGACCACTACAAGAACCAGGACGGCATCCTGATCTGGCTGTGGGACACCTCGCAGTCCGACAACAACGTCACCAACCACCCGGGCTCCGGTCTCGTCCTGCCGGTCGACTCGCACCCGACCCCGATCAAGTGGGCCGACGGCACCCTGATGCGCTCGCGCATCCAGGGCTACGACTCGACCTTCGGGCTGGAGCGCACCGACGGCCTGCAGCTGCACCGGGCCGACGTCCTCACCAAGATCCCGAGCGCCTCCGCCGTCGGCACCTTCAACGACAGCAAGGCGTACTGGGACGCGTCGACCCCGTACAGCAGCGTGAAGGTCCCGAACACCCACACCGCGATCGACGTGCTGTGGAACAGCTCCAACAAGCTGGAGACCATTCTCATGGTCCGCCCGGTCAAGTGACCCACGAGGTCGTCTGACCGCATCCGTCGGCCCGCTCTCCCCTCACCCGGGGGAGCGGGCCGATCCGCGTCCCGGCCCGTGGCCTGCGGCGGGCGACGGATGCCGGGGAGCGCGCAGGACAGGGTCAGGACAGGGTGCGGACCAGCCCCAGGAACTCCGTCACGGCGTCCGTGACCTCCTGCGCCGACCAGGCCAGCGCAGCACTGCCGACGGTCACCTCGGTGACGGACGTCCCCGGCACGCCCGGCTCGTCCCAGAAGCCGAACAGGCCGGTGCCCCGCTCCTCCGCGAACCGCAGCGTGGCCTCGGTGAGCAGCACCGCCGGGTACGGCAGCCAGAGCCGGAACTGGTGGGTGTGCGGCGGCGCCGGGTGCACCCGGGCGCCGGGCACCTCGGCAAGGGCTGCCGCGACCGTCCGCGCGTGCGCCACGTAGCCCGGCAGGCGCGGCAGTTCGTGCTCCAGACCGGCCAGCGCCGAGAGGGCCGCCGGCCACTGCTGGAAGAGCTGGCCGCCGTACCGGTGGCGCCAGACCCGGGCCTCCCGGACGAAGTCCTCGTCGCCGGCCAGCAGCGCACCGCTCAGCCCGCCGAGGGACTTGTAGCAGGAGACGTACACCGAGTCCGCGAGGGCCGAGATCTCCGCGAGCGTGCGGCCGAGGTGCACGGTCGACTCCCACAGCCGCGCACCGTCGAGGTGCACCAGCGCACCGAACTGACGGACCGTCTCCACGGCCTCCACCAGCTCCTGCCAGCTGGGCAGTACGAAGCCGGCGTCGCGCAGCGGCAGTTCCAGCATCAGGGTGCCGAACCGCTCCTCGCAGGAGCGGAGTTCGTCCGGGGTGGGAAGCCGGGGGGCCGTCGTCGGCCAGACCGTGTGCAGCCCGGTGAGCCGGGAGACCGCCCGCCGCTCGTGCACCTCCGGGTGCGCCAGCGGGTGCATCGCCACCACCTGGCTGCCGGATCGGTCCGCCCAGAGCCTCAGGGCCACCTGCTGGGCCATCGTGCCGGTCGGGAAGAAGGCGGCACCCTCCCGGTCCAGCAGGCCCGCCACACGCTCCTCCAGGGCCCGTACGACCCCGTCACCGTAGACGTCCACCCGGCCGTCGAGGTCGTACATGCCGTCGGACTCGGACACCAGGGCGGCCATCCGCTCCCGCAGGGACTTCGGCCGGCTGCCGGACAGGACCCGCTCGCACGAACGGAACGCCGCGAACCGGCGCTGCTGGATTTCTTCGTTCACCCCCCGATCTTCGCGCAGAACCCCGCCCCGCACGGCGCGGGACACCGCCCGGCGCCGGATCCGCACCGGACCCGCACGCGGCTGTGGCCCGGGTCACGATTGGCCTCCCCCGCCGAGGGGTACCGCGGTGGCAGTGGTCACAGGCCCACCCCGCCCTACGAGGGGCGGTAGTAGCCGCAGGCCCGCCCGCCGCCCCGCCTTCGCAGGGGCGGGGCGGCCCGCAGCGGGCTCCTCCTACGACGGCCCGTCGTACGTCACACCGTTTGGGGCCCGCCGACCCAGCGATTACACCGGAGAAGTCCCCGCCAGGGAGCCCCGCGGCTCCGCTGCGCACCGCCCCCTTCCGCGAGGTTCTGCTCCGATGCCTTCGTTCTCCGACGCCGCCCGTCGTCTCACCCGCACGGCGACCGCCGGCACGGCCACCGCCCTGCTGAACGCCCGCTCGCTGACCTCTCGCGCGTTCTCGGCCCGCTCGCTGACCGGCGTGCTGCCGGGCGCCCCGGTCGTCACCGGCCTGCGGAGCGGCGGCCCGGCCGTCAGCGGCCTGCGGACCGGCGGCCACGGGATGCTGCACCAGCACCGGGCGAAGGTGGCCTCGGGCGGTGTCGCGGCGCTGGCGCTCGGCGTGCTGATGCTGCCCGGCCACGCGGCGGCGCAGACCACCGTCAGCCCGACGGTGCCCGGGAGCTCGGTGTTCACCGCGGCCGCCGCGCCGCACCAGGAGGCCCGCGTGGTGCAGCTGGCCGAGCCCAGCACGTACAAGCAGCCGCGCTCGGCCTCCGCGCAGGACGCCGTCGCGGTGGCGCGCAACCTCACCCAGCCGGCCCCCGAGCAGCCCGCGGCCCCCGCCGCGCCGGAGCAGCAGCCCGCGGCCCAGCCTGCCCAGCCTGCCCAGCCTGCCCAGCAGCAGCCGGCCGCGCCGGCCCCGCAGCCGCAGGAGCAGCCCGCCGAGCAGAAGCCGGCGTGGTCCTCCCCGGCGCCCGGCGCGCGGACCAGCAACCCGTACCACAAGACCAACCACAGCTACGCGGCCGGATTCCACACCGGTGTCGACTTCGCCGTGAAGGTCGGCACCCCGCTGGTGGCCGTCGGCGACGCGACCGTGGTGTCGGCCGGCTGGGCGGGCGCGTACGGCAACCAGGTCGTCCTGAAGCTGGCGGACGGCCACTACGCCCAGTACGCGCACATGTCGAAGCTCGGCGTGCACGCCGGGCAGAAGGTGCAGGCGGGCGACCGCGTGGGCCTCTCCGGCAACACCGGCAACTCCACCGGGCCGCACCTGCACTTCGAGATCCGCACCGCCAACCGGTACGCCGCGGTGATCGACCCGGTCGCCTACCTCTCGGCGCACGGCGCGAACAACTTCTGACCGCACCCGAGCGCCCTCGGGTCGCCCCCGCGCGACCTGTGCGCGCCCTCCGCGCGACCCGCACGTACGGCGGCGCCGGCTCCCCGGGAGGGGTGTCCGGCGCCGCCGTACGTGCGGGGTGCCTCAGGCCGTCGGCTCGACGGCGGGGTCGATGCGGGCGGCGATCTCCAGGGCGAGCTCCACGGCGGCGTCCATCGCCTCCACCAGGGTCACCGGCTGCGAGGCGGGCGCGGCGGGGTCGGCACCGGAGCCGCACGGCTCGGAGTGCTCCTGCTTGAGCAGGAAGAACGCGGAGTTGATGGCGAAGAGCGCCATGGTGGCGCGGAGCCGGTCGTGGAACGTGGCGTCCGGGCCCTGGACGAGCTCGATCATCGCCAGCATCCGGTTCTTGAACTCCAGCCCGGCGGCGGACTCCCGCAGCGCCGGCTGGTTCTCGTGGAAGAAGCGGAGCAGCGGCGCCCGTTCGGCCATGCCCGCCGCGAAGCGGCGCACCAGTTCGTCGCGCAGCTCCGGCGACCAGGCCTGGCCGCGGCCCCAGGCGATGGCTTCGTCTATCGGCGCGGCCATGCTCTCGACGATGCCGTGGACGATGTCGTCCTTCGTCTTGAAGTGGTAGTACAGCGCGGCCTTGGTGACCCCGAGCCGGTCGGCGATCTCCCGCAGCGAGGTCTTCTCGTAGCCCTGCGAGGCGAAAAGTTCCAGGGCGACGTCGATGATCCGCGCGCGGGTGTCACTGCGGGGGCTCTGCGTCGTACTCATCGCTGACTGGCCTGCCTCGTGGCTGCGGTGGTGGCGGGTGGGACCGGCTTCCGGCACACTCCCCAGGTTCATTGTCCCTGTCCCTGAGGTGTCCTCGGAAACCGGCTTGACGCCCGGCTGGGGAACAACTTACCGTGCGACGCGACGGGTAACTAGCCGGTCGACAAGTAAGTAGGTCGCGAACGGCGCGGCCACGCCGCTCTCGGGGAGAAAACCACCCATGTCACAGCAACAGGTCGAAGCCGCTGCGGACGGACCCGCAGCGGAGTCCTCCGACCCCGCCGACCCCGCGCAGCGCTCGCCGCGCGAGATCCGTCTGGTGATGGTCGGCCTCGTGGTCGCCATGCTGCTCGCCATGCTCGACAACCTCATCGTCGGCACGGCCATGCCCACCATCGTCGGAGACCTCGGCGGCGCCGAACACCTCTCCTGGGTCGTCACCGCCTACACCCTCGCGACCGCCGCCTCCACCCCGATCTGGGGCAAGCTCGGCGACATGTACGGCCGCAAGGGCACGTTCGTGATCTCCATCGCGATCTTCCTCGCCGGCTCGGCCCTCTCCGGCCTGTCCAGCACGATGGGCCAGCTCATCGCCTTCCGCGCCATCCAGGGCCTCGGCGCCGGCGGCCTCATGGTCGGCGTCATGTCGATCATGGGTGCGCTCGTGGCGCCCCGCGACCGCGGCAAGTACCAGGGCATGTTCGCCGCCGTGATGGCGCTCGCCACCATCGGCGGCCCGCTCGTCGGCGGCTTCATCACCGACCACCTCAGCTGGCACTGGACCTTCTACATCAACCTGCCGCTGGGCATCCTCGCGCTCGCGTTCATCGTGGTCACCCTGAAGCTGCCCACCACCCGCTCCACCGCGCGGATCGACTACGCGGGCGCGGTGCTCCTCACCGTCGGCATCACCTCGCTCGTCCTCATCACCACGTGGGGCGGCCAGGAGTACGACTGGACCTCGAAGCAGATCCTCGGCCTCGGCGCGCTCGCCGTCGCCACGCTCCTCGGCTTCGGCTACGTCGAGCAGCGGGTCGAGGAGCCGATGCTCCCGCTCGACCTCTTCAAGAACCGCAACTTCGCCCTCGTCTCGGTGATCGGCTTCATCGTCGGCTTCGCGATGTTCGGCGCCGTGACGTTCCTGCCGCTCTACCAGCAGACCGTGCAGGGCGCCTCGGCCACCAACTCCGGCCTCCTGCTCATGCCGATGATGTTCGGCATGCTCGTGATCTCCCTGGTCGTCGGCCAGGCCGTCACCAAGACCGGCAAGTACCGCATCTACCCGATCATCGGCACCGCGGTCATGGCCGGCGGCTCCCTGCTGCTCTCCACCCTCTCGACCGACACCAGCCGCTTCACCTCGGCCTGTTACATGGTCGTGCTGGGCGCCGGCATGGGCTTCCTCATGCAGATCACCATGCTGGTCTCGCAGAACAGCGTCGAGCTCAAGGACATGGGCGTCGCCTCCTCCACCGCCACGCTGTTCCGCACCATCGGCGGCTCCTTCGGTGTCGCGCTCTTCGGCGCGATCTTCAACAACCAGGTCACCTCGACCATGAAGGACCGCCTCGGCACCGCGGGCGGCAGCCAGGGCACCAACCTCAGCCAGATGGGCCCGGACGCGCTGCGCAAGCTCCCCGCCGCCATCCAGGACGCCTACCACCACGCGGTCTCCAACGGCATGCACACCGTCTTCCTGTGGGGCGCGGTGATCAGCCTCATCGCCGTCGCCGCGGCCGTCTTCCTGCACGAGGTGCCGCTGCGCGGCGCCGGAACGCAGAAGCCCGAGCCCTCGCTCGAAGCGATCTGACACCGAGGGCGCGACACGCGCAACCGGCGTGGCGGACGCCGCACCCCGGCCACCGCCGCACCACCACGGAAGGACCCGCCCGGCACGTCCGGGCGGGTCCTTCCGCCGTCCGCGGGGCCGGGCGCGCCACGGCGGGCGACGACGGTGCGGTGCGCGCCGCGTCCCTGCGGGGGCCGTGTCAGCGCGGCAGGCGGTAGACGCCCTGCGCGACGGGCTCGACCAGGCCGTCCGCGACCAGCCCGTCGAGCGCGCGGGCCCGCTGCACCGCGTCCGGCCAGACCTCGTCGAGACGGCTCCGCGGCACCTCGTCGTGGGCGTCCCGCAGCACCGCGAGCAGCTTCCCCCGCACCTGGCGGTCCGTGCCCTCGTACGTCTGGCCCCGCCGCGCCGGCCCCTCGTACGGCGGCCGGCCGGCGCGCTGCCAGGCGCACTCCGCGAACAGCGGGCACGCGCCGCACTCCGGCCCCCTGGCCGTGCACACCAGCGCGCCGAGCTCCATCACGGCGACCGCCCAGGTCGCCGCGGTCTCCGCGGTCGCGGGCAGGTACTCCCCGGCGGTGCGCCGCTCGGCCGCCGTGGTGGCCTGGGCCGGGTACTCCACCCCCGTCACCGCCCGCGCGAAGACGCGGCGCACGTTGGTGTCGAGCACCACGTGCCGCTGCCGGAAGGCGAACGACGCGACCGCCGCCGCCGTGTACTCGCCGACGCCCGGCAGCGCCAGCAGTGCGGCGTGGTCGTCCGGCACCCGTCCGCCGTGCTTCTCCGTGATCGCCACCGCGGCACCGTGCAGCCTCAGCGCCCGGCGGGGGTAGCCGAGGCGGCCCCACATCCGCACGGCCTCACCGGGTGCGTCGGCGGCCAGGTCGGCAGGGGTCGGCCAGCGCTCCATCCACGCGGCGTACGCGGGCAGCACCCGCTTGACCGGGGTCTGCTGGAGCATGAACTCGCTGACCATCACCGCCCACGGCGAGGCGTCCGGGGTCCGCCAGGGGAGGTCGCGGGCATTGGCCTCGTACCAGCCGATGACCGTGGTGTGCAGCGCGGCGGGCAGGGCGGCGGGGGAAGTGGCATCAGTGGCAACCATGGCACCGTCGATCCTCCCACGGCACGGGAGCCGGCCCGGGCCGTACCCGGTCTCCCCGGCCCACGGCCCACGGCCCCGACGCCCGATTCCTGGCGGCGGCCGGGCGGGAAGGCCTCAGAGGCCGAGGTCGTCCAGTTCCTTCAGCAGCGCGGCACGCGGGCTCTCCGGGAGGCCGGCCGCCGGCCGGACCGCCGGGGGCTGGGACGGCACGGCCGCACCCGCCGGCCGGACACCGCCGTCGCGGTCGCCGTGCGTGCCGGGGCCGGGGCCGATGCCGTCGCCGTGGCCCCGGTGGCCCCGGTCACGGAAGACCCAGGCGCCGGCGAGTCCGCCGACCAGCCCGCCGAGGTGCCCGAGCCAGCTGACACCCGGCGTGCCCGGCACGGCGGTGGTCAGGATGTAGGCGAAGGACGCCCCCATGACCAGGCCGATCAGGCTGTCGATCAGGTTGCGGTCGATCAGGCCGCGCAGGACGACGTAGCCGAAGTATCCGTAGATGACCCCGCTCGCCCCGACCGTCACCACGCTCTCGCGCTCGAACAGCCACACCGCCGCGCCGCTGGTCACCACGACGAGGAGGGTCAGGCCGAGGAACTTCTTCACCCCGCGGTAGGCGGCGAGGAAGCCGAACACGAAGAGCGGGCCGGAATTCCCCTCCAGATGCTGCCAGTTCACATGCAGGAACGGCGCGGCGAGGACGTCCGGGAGCCGCTCCACCCGGTGCGAGCGGATGCCGAAGTCGAGCGTGAGCCCGTAGTCGCCGACCCAGTTGACGAGTTGGACCGCCCACACCGCACAGAGCAGGAAGAACATCACGAAGAACGCCCGCCGCGCCTCCGCGATCATCCGGGCCGGGTCGGGATCCGTGCGCTGCGCTCTCGCCATGACGCGACTATAGGGCGCCCCACGCTCTCCGTCACAGGCACCGGGCGGCCGCACGACACGCCGAAGGGCCCTCGCCCGTCCGGAGCAAATGGCGGATCATGTGAAGGAAGTGATACCCGTACAGTGTTGATGCATCAACGGGTGCACACAGTCTCGTAGAGTTTGCCCGTGCCCTCTCTGCGTCAACCCGTGGGACCGTTGCCTGCCTCGATCTACTGGCGACGGCGCGTCGTCGTGCTCTCGGCACTGGCCGTCGTCGTCGTGCTGGTCGCCTGGCTCGTCACCGGATCGGGTGACGGGGGCGCGCAGGGGTCGAAGAAGGGCCCGCAGGCCGCGCCCGTCCAGTCGATCACGCCGGGCGCCGGCCCCAGCGGGTCGGCCATCACCTCACGCCCCGGCGGCACCGGCGGCGGCTCGACCGGCGGCGGGACGGGCAGTGTGTCCGGCTCCAGCGGCGGCGACGTCAGCCTGACCACCGGCGGCACGGGAAGCGGCAGTTCCGGCACGGACGGCACCGAGGGCACCACCGGTACGACCGGTACGACCGGCGACGGTTCGGCCGCCGGCGGCGCGAGCGGCTCGACCGGCACCGGTGGCGGAGGCGGACAGCCGCCGGTCAACACCTCCGCCGTGATGGCACTGCCGGTCTGCAAGGCATCCCAGGTCTCCCTGGAACTCGCGAGCGAACTCAACGCGTACACCGCCAAGGTCAGGCCCCGGCTCGCGCTGACCGTCCGCAACACGTCGGCCTCCGACTGCCGCGTCGACCTCGGCCGCACGGCCTCCACCCTCACCGTCACCTCCAGCGCCGGCGAACGCGTCTGGTCCTCCGGCGACTGCCCGAGCACCCGCCAGGCCACCTGGGTCCGGCTGACCGCCGGCGCCGGACTCACCGAGAACTTCACCTGGGACCGCAGCCGCAGCAAGCCGCTGTGCGCCACCGCCCCCACCACCGCGGCCGAGGCGGGCAACTACCTCGTCCAGGCCGACCTGACCGGCCCCGCCGGCGGACCGGTCTCCGCACGGACCTCCGTCCGCCTGGAGGGCTGAGCCCGCGCACCTGCCCGTGGGCCGGCCGACGGACCGACGGCCGGACCGCAGCAGCCGGGCCGCCGGGTGGCCCGGCCTCCCGCGGAGCGGACTCAGACGTACCGCTCCAGGATGGACGACTCCGCAAGCCGCGAGAGCCCTTCCCGGACGGAACGCGCCCGGGTCTCTCCGACGCCCTCGACCGTCTGCAGGTCGTCGATGCTGGCCGCCAGGAGCTTCTGGAGTCCGCCGAAGTGCTCGACGAGCCGCTCGATGACGGTGTTGGGGAGGCGCGGCACCTTGGCGAGGAGCCGGTAGCCGCGCGGGGAGACGGCGGAGTCGAGCGATTCGAGGGTGCCGGAGTAGCCGAGGGCCTTGACCACGGTCTGCAGGTCGAGCAGTTCGGCGTGGGTCAGTGCTTCGAGGTCGGCGAGGACCTCGGTGACGGTCCGGCCCTTCTTGGCGGCCCGTTCGGGGAAGTAGTCGCGGGCGACGAGTTCGCGCTCGGGCTCCACCCCGGCGATGAGCTCGTCGAGCTGGAGGGAGAGGAGCCGGCCGTCGGTGCCGAGTTCCAGGACGTAGCCGGCGATCTCGGCGGCGATGAGTCGCACCATCTCCAGGCGCTGGACGACGGCGGCGACGTCCCGCACCGTCACCAGGTCCTCGATCTCGAGCGCGGAGAGCGTGCCGGCGACCTCGTCGAGCCGGAGCTTGTAGCGCTCCAGGGTGGCGAGTGCCTGGTTGGCACGGGAGAGGACGGTGGTGGAGTCCTCCAGGACACGGCGGGTGCCGTTGACGTACATCGCGATGAGGCGCATCGAGTGGGAGACCGCGACGACGGGGAAGCCCGTCTGGCGGTTCACGCGCTCGGCCGTGCGGTGCCGGGTGCCGGTCTCGTCGGTCGGGATGTCGGCGTCCGGCATGAGGTGGACGCCCGCTCGCACGATCTTGGTGATGTCCTTGTCGAGGACGACCGCACCGTCGAGTTTGCACAGCTCACGCAACCGGGTGGCGGTGAACTCGACGTCCAGCACGAAGCCGCCGGTGCTGAGCGAGTCGACGCTCCGGTCGAAACCGAGCACGATGAGGCCGCCGGTGTTGGCCCGCAGCACCCGCTCCAGGCCGTCCCGGAGCGCCGTTCCGGGCGCGATCGCACTGAGGGAAGCCCGCAGCAGGGCCTCCTCGCGGGAGGACTTGTCCGCCCGGTCGCTGCCTGCCACGTGACTCCTCCGGTCGAGCCGGACCGCGTGGCGCGGCGCCCGACGATCCCTCGCTTGTTTACTGCACCCATGACCAATTGCCCATTAGACAGGGCAAAGTCTAACTGTGTGCGGCAACAGCGGTGCCGGAGTCATGCGAGTTCGTCCCCGTCGACCGGTTCCCAGCCTTCCATGAGCTCCTCCGGATAGGCGGCGACGGGCCGGTCGGCCGGTGCCCGGCCGGTACCGGCGGCGGCTCCCGCACCGCGGCCGGAGGCCCCCGGACCCGCGGCCGGCTGCTCGCCCCGCGGGCGGGCCGGCGCCCGGCGGCGGCCCGGAATGGCACGCAGGGCCTCGCCGATGTCGGCGACCTCGACGACCTTCATGCCGGCCGGCACCTTGCCCGGGTCCGGCGGGACGAGGGCGTGGGTGAAGCCCAGCCGGTGGGCCTCGGCGAGGCGCCGTTGCACGCCCGTCACCCGCCTGACCTCGCCCGCGAGGCCGACCTCGCCGATCGCGACGAGGTTGCTGGGCAGCGGCGTGTCGGAGGAGGAGCTGGCCACGGCGAGCGCGATGGCGAGGTCGGCGGACGGCTCGGTCAGCTTCACCCCGCCGACGGTGGCCGTGTAGATGTCCTGCTTGCCCAGCTTGACGCCGCCGTGGCGTTCGACCACGGCGAGGATCATCGCGATCCGCGGCGATTCGAGGCCGGAGGTCGTCCGGCGCGGCGACGGGATCTGCGAATCCACCATCAGCGCCTGCACCTCGGCGACGAGCGGCCGGCGGCCTTCCAGGGTGACGGTCAGGCACGTGCCCGGCACCGGCTTGTCACGGCGGGTCAGGAAGAGCCCGGACGGGTCGGCCAGCCCCGCGATGCCCTCGTCGTGCAGCTCGAAGCAGCCCACCTCGTCGGTGGCGCCGTAGCGGTTCTTGACCCCGCGGATGATGCGCAGCCGGGCGTGCCGGTCGCCCTCGAAGCTGAGCACGACGTCGACGAGGTGCTCCAGGAGGCGCGGGCCGGCGATCTGGCCGTCCTTGGTGACGTGGCCGACGAGCAGGGTGGCCATGCCGCGGTCCTTGGAGGCCCGGATGAGGGCGCTCGCGACCTCGCGGACCTGGGCGGGGCCACCGGGGGCGCCGTCCAGCTCGGCGGAGGCGATGGTCTGCACGGAGTCGAGGACGAGCAGACCGGGGTTGACCGCCTCGATGTGCCCGAGCACCGCGCCGAGGTCGGACTCGGCGGCGAGGTAGAGGTGGTCGGAGATGGCGTTGATGCGGTCGGCGCGCAGGCGCACCTGACCGGCCGACTCCTCGCCGGTGACGTAGAGGGTGCGGTGCCGGTCGCTGGCAGCCTTGGCGGCGACGTCCAGCAGCAGGGTGGACTTGCCCACGCCCGGCTCGCCCGCGAGCAGGACGACCGCGCCGGGGACGATGCCGCCGCCGAGCACGCGGTCGAGCTCGGGCACGCCGGTGCTGCGGGCGGTCGCGACCTGGCCGTCGACCTGGCCGATCGGCTTGGCCGGGGAGCTGACCGGGCCTGCCGCGGTCGTCCGGATCGGTACGGCGCCGTACTCCTCGACCGTGCCCCAGGCGTTGCACTCCGGGCAGCGGCCCACCCACTTGGGGAGCTGGTTGCCGCACTCGGTGCAGCGGTAGGCCGAGCGCGGCTTGGCGGTGGTCTTGGTACGGGCTGCCATGCGGCCACCGTAGCGGGTGGGTCCGACAGCCGGCCGCCGTCGGCCCGGACGGCGGGCACGGCGGAAACCAGCCTTAACCCGGATGTTCCGGGCAGGGATCCACCGGCACGGAGCACATCGTGCGCAGGACACGGGTCGCACTGTCCTGTTACCCGAAAGAAGGACAAGTGCGCCGATTTCCCGGGGCGGACGGGCGGTCTCTCTACCGTCGGTGGGGTGACGAGCTTGCTTGAGAACCCGGTGTCCGCGGGATCCCCGGTCCTGGACGCCTACGGACGGCACGTGGACGGGCTGTTCACCTACTGCCTGTCCGTCCTGTGCGAGCACGACGCCGCGGTGGCCGCCGTGGGCGAGGTCAGGGACCTCGCCCTGCGGCACGGCGACCGGCTGGCCGACGCGGGCATGCGGCGGGCCTGGCTGTACGCGCTGGCCCGGCACTGCTGCCTCCGGCGGCTGGAGAACGGCGCGCCGCCCGGCATGGTGTCCGGCGCCGCGGACGGCACCACCCGGGCCGGCGGAACAGGAGACGGCACCGGGGCCCGCGGAACGGGAGGCGGTACGGCCGCCGGACCCGCCGCCGACCCCTCCGGCACGCCGGCCCGTCCTTGGACCACGCCGGGCTCGCCGCGCGCGGCGGTCCCGGCGGGCTCGGCCGTCCTGGCGCAGCGGCGTGAGGAGCTGTCCAGGCTCGCGTGGCCGGAGGCGGCGGGCACCGGCCCGGAGCAGCGGGAGGCGCTGGAGCTGGCCGTCCGCCACCGGCTGACGCCGGGCGAGGTGGCGGCCGTCCTGGGGATGTCCGCACCGGCGGCCGCCGGGCTGCTGGCCGCGGCCGGCGAGGAGGTCGGCCGCACCCGGACCGCCCTGCTGGTGCTGGGGGTGGGCAGTTGTCCGGAGCTCGCGCACCTGGGCGGTGTGGGGGCCGAGAGCTGGCGCGGCTGGGTGCTCGGCCCGGCGCTCCGCCGCGAACTGGTGCAGCACGTGGTGGAGTGTCCGACCTGCCGGGGGACGGCCGACCGGGTGGGCGGCACGCTGGAGCACGGGCTCGACGGCCTGCCGGGGCTTCCGCTGGTGTCGGCGCCGGTGACCGTACGGGTGGGTACGACCCCGTCGCAGGTGCCGGAGGGTGCGGCGGGTGCGGCGTTCCTGGCGGGTGCGGCGGCCGGGCGGCGGCTGGCCGCGGCGGGCGGGAGGCCGCCGGTGCGGTTCGACCAGCGGGGCTTCCCCCGGCACCGTGCGGCCGGCGGCGGCAGGCCGCTGGTCCGGCAGCGGGTGGTGACCGCGGGGGTGCTGGCGGCGGTGCTGACGGCGCCGGTGGTCGCGCTGTGGGCCGCCCACCGGAGCGGGGAGGGCGTGGGCTCGGCGGCGCCGGTGTCGTCCGTCCGGGTGTCGACACCACCGGCCGGTGCGGGTGCGGCCGACGCACCCGGGGCGGGTGGGGCGGACACCGCGGGCCCGGTGGAGGGCCTGCAGCTGGCAGGAGCGTCCGCTGAAGAAACGTTGCTGCCGGTGGTGGAGGGGGCAGCCGTCCCGGTGCCCTCGCACGGCGCGGGGCCGCTGACCGGGGCCGAGGTGGCACCGGTCCCGGTCGGGCGGCCCGCACCGGCCCCCGGTCTGCTGACCGTGGAGGCCAGCGAGTGGGAGAACCGCACCGTGATCACCCTCACCAATTCCGGCGGCACCACGATCGGGTGGCACGCCGTGGTCGGCGCCGACTGGCTCCGCCTCAGCCGGGACGAGGGCACGCTGGAGCCCGGCCGCCGGATCACCCTGACAGTGACCGTCGACGAGGCGCGGGTGCCCGCCGGCCACTGGACGGCACGGATCACGCTGCCGCCGTCCGAGGCCGTGGTCACGCTGGAGGGCGGACCGGTGCAGCGCGGCGGCCGGCCGGGCGACCCGCAGGACGGCACGGGCGGCCCGTCCGGGCCTGCCGGTCCCGGCTCCGGCCCGTCCCGGGGCACCGATCCGGCACCGGGCGGCACACCGACCAGGAGCCCGGACCCGAGCCCGGACCCCGGCCCGGGCGGGACCGGCACCGGTGACCCCGGCAGCGGCGACCCCGGCAGCGGGCCGTCGGACCCGGGCCACGGCGACGACCCCTCTCCGGGGCAGGGCGGGCACCCGTCCGCACCGCCCGCGACGGGCGACGACCGCGCAGGCCGGGGAGACGGCAGCACCGGCGGCGGCCCGGCGGGCGGTCCGGCGACGCCCTGACGGCACGCGCCGGACGGCAGGGCCGCCCGGCGGGCCCTGCTGTCTCCCCGGCCTGCCGGTGACGGGCCTTCCCCGGGCGCGCGGAGCCGGCGGTTCGCCGGCGGCGTCAGCGCTTCGCCGTCGGCTCCCGCCCGGCCGGGACCGGCAGGGCGGCCTCCCAGACGGGGTCGAGCGCGATCGCCTGCAGCCTGTCGACGCCGAGCGGCGGGTCCGTGCGCTCCGCCAGGCCACCCGGCCGGCCCGAGTTCCACTCGGTGACGGAGACCCGCCGGCCCGCCGGCGTGGCCAGCAGGCACGACCAGAACCTCGCCTCGCTGCCGCGGCGACCGGACTTCCAGATCAGCAGGGCGGAGCCGTCCGTCAGGTCCTCCCGGGTGCACTGCATGCCGGTCTCGGCGGGGTCCTCGCAGACCGTCGTCTGCTGCACCGTCCGGTAGGTGTCGCGCCAGACCGCCGTCCGAACGGCGCCGGTGCCCTCGCCGTCCTTCACGGTGACCTCCACCAGCGGGGCCGCCCCGCCCCGCCCCGCACCCGACGACCCGGCGTCCCGGACGTCGACGACGGTCAGGCCCCGCAGGTGGGCCTTGAGGGCGTCGGCCATCTGCTGGTCCGTCATGCCTCCGGCGGTGATCCCGCCGGTGAGGACGGCGCTGTCCGCCGCCGCCCGGTCCTGCTGCGGGACGGGCCCGGGGAGGGCCCCGATCACCGCGGCCCCGCCCGCGATCACCGCCAGGGCGAGCGCTCCGCCGAGCACGGTGGTGACCCATCGCCGGCGCAGGGCCCGCCCGCGTTCGACGGCGCCGATCAGGATCAGCGGCCGGTCGGCCCGGAAGCCGTCGCCGACCTGCCGGAAGAGCTGGGCGAGCTCGTCCTCGGGGAGGCTCTCGCGCGGTTCGGACATGAGCTGGTTCACCGTCTCTGCGTGCGTGGCCGGGCGGGGCCGGGCGGGGTGTCGGCGAGCTGTCGGCGGGCTGTCCCGGTAGGGGGCGGACTCGGGTGGTCGGACGGCCCGGCAGGACCGTCGCGCGGTCCCGGTGCGGGACCGTTCCGGACCGCCGGGCGTCGGTCAGCGCGGCGCCAGGTCGTGGAGGTCGGTGCCGAGCAGGGCCCGCAGCCGGGTGAGGGCGCGTGAGGTGCGCGTGCGGACGGCACCGGGACTGGAGCGGAGCAGCTCGGCCGTCTCCTCCACGCTGACGTCCTCCCAGTAGCGCAGGACGAGCACCGCGCGGTCGCGCGGCGAGAGCCGGCCGAGGGCACCGAGGAGGGTGACCCGGAGCGAGGTGTCGCCGTCCGGGCCCGCGATGTCCGGCAGTTCACCGGTGGGGCGCTCGGTGCTGCTGCGCCGCCGGACATGGCTCAGGAAGTGACGGTAGAGGACGCCCTGCGCGTAGGCGGCGGGATTGTCGATACGCCGTGCCGCGGACCGCAGGCCGATCCCGCCGGGCCAGACGGCGTACATGCGCCCCAGGGTCTCCTGGACGAGGTCCTCGGCCAGGTGGGTGTCACCGCCGGTCAGCAGGCAGGCGGAACGGTACAGATGGCTGGTGCGGGTGGCCGCGAACTCCAGGAAATCCTCGTCCCGGCCGGCCCGCGCCGGTCCTCCCCTGGCCATGACCGCTCTCCCCCGTACGCCGCGCCGTCCACCGGCCCTGCCTCTATGACGCGCCGGCCAGGGTGCGGCGTTACAGGTGCGGCCGACATTCTCCGGCGCCGGGCCGCGCCGCACCGGGGTGCCGGGGCGCCCGGCGCTCCGCCAGGAGTGAAACCGCGTGTACGGACGGGCGGGCGGGGACAGGTGCCCCGGCATGGACATCCTGATTCTCGGTGGCTCGTCGTTCCTCGGCCGGGCCTACGTCACGGACGCGGTCGCCAGGGGCCACCGCGTCACCACCTTCAACCGCGGTGTGAGCGGGCCCGACCACGAGGGTGTCGAGGCCGTGCACGGCGACCGCAACGCGCCGGACGACCTCGCCCGGCTGGTCGCCGACCGCAGCTGGGACGCCGTCGTCGACACCTCCGGCCAGCAGCCGTACGCCGTCGCCCGGGCCGCCCGAATACTGCGGGACCGCGCCGGGCACTACAGCTTCGTCTCCTCCGTCCACGCCTTCTCCGCATGGCCGGCGAAGGCCGTCGACGAGTCCACACCGACCCTCGACTGTCCGGCCGACACGCCACCCGACCAGCCGCCTGCCAACGCGTTGAAGGCGGGGTGCGAGCGCGCGGTGACGGAGCACTTCGGTGACCGCGCCAGCCTGCTCAACTGCGGCCTGCTGATCGGCCCGTACGAGAACGTGGGACGGCTGCCGTGGTGGCTGGAACGGATCGCCCGGGGCGGGCGGGTGGTGCTGCCCGGCGATCCGGGGCGGGCCATGCAGCTGATCGACGCCCGGGACTTCGCCGCCTTCGGCCTCGGGCTGCTGGAGAGCGGCCGGACCGGCCGGTACATCACCACCGGGCCGGCCGGCGGGACCACCATGGGCGGGCTGCTGCAGGCCTGTGTCGATGCCACGGGCTCCGGGGCCGAACTCGTCCCGCTGGACGACGACACGCTCGTCTCGGCGGGCGTCCAGCCGTGGACGGAACTCCCCCTCTGGGCGCCGGACGACCCGGACTGGAACGGCATCTGGCAGGCCGACACCTCCCGGGCCCGGGCCGCCGGCCTGCGGACCCGGCCGGTCGAGGAGACGGTGCACGACACCTGGGCGTGGCTCCGGCGGCGCGGCCCGCGCACGACGCCGTACACCCAGGGCAGCACGCCGCTGGGCATCGCCGCGGAGAAGGAGGAGAAGTTGCTGGCCCAGGCCGTCTGACGGCCCTGGCGGGGGCCGCGGCCCGCGCAGGCCCGGGCCACTCGGGCCCGGGCCTGCACAAGTCCGGGCCTGCGCAGGTCCCCAGGCGCGTCAGTGCGAGCGGCGGGTGACCAGTTCGGCGAGGGCGAGCAGGTCGTCCGCGGCGGACGGATCAGGGATGGCCTCCGCCAGGTGGGCGATGGCCGAGGCCATCCGCTCGCAGGACTCCCCCTGCGCCCAGCTCCGGCCGCCGGCCCGCTCGACCGCCGATGCGGCGGCCTGCAGTTCGGCGGGGCCGAGCGGGCGGTCGAGCGCGTACAGCGCGGCGAGTTCCGCGGCCGCCGGGGTGCCGGACCCGAGCGCGTACACGACCGGGAGCGACTTCTTGCGGGCCGCCAGGTCGGCGCCGACCGGTTTGCCGGTGACGGCGGGATCGCCCCAGATGCCGATCAGGTCGTCGATCAGCTGGAAGGCGAGGCCGATCTCGCGGCCGAAGGCGTCCATGACGTCGGCGACGCCCTCCCCGGCCCCGGCGTAGAGCGCGCCGATCGCGCAGGCGCAGCCGAGCAGTGCGCCGGTCTTGCCCTCGGCCATGCCGAGGCATTCGGCCAGGGTCACGTCGTTGCGCTGTTCGAAGGCGCAGTCGGCCTGCTGGCCCGCGCAGAGTTCGACCACGCAGTCGGCGAGTCTGCGGATGGCGGCCGCGGCGGCCGGGTGGTCGTCGTCCGCGAGCACCCGGAGGGCGAGCGCGTGCATGGCGTCACCCCCGAGGATCGCCTCCGTCGTGCCGAACACCCGCCAGGCGGTGGGCCGGTGGCGACGCGTGCGGTCGCGGTCGATGACGTCGTCGTGCAGCAGGGTGAAGTTGTGGACGAGTTCGACGGCGGCGGCGGCCCGGACGGCGCTGCCGGGGATTCCGCCGGCCGCCTGGGTCGCGGCGAACACCAGGGCCGGCCGGATCGCCTTGCCGGACCCGGCTGCGCCGGGTGTCCCGTCGGCCTCCTGCCAGCCGAAGTGGTAGGCGGCGATGCGCCGCATCATCCCGGGCAGGGATTCGACGGCGGCCCGCAGCGCCGGGTCGACCGTGCTGCGGGCGCGGGCCAGCACCTCGCCCGCCTCGTTGCCGTCGGTGTGGTCGCGTTCGGGCGCGATGATCCCCATTGGTCCTCCCCCTGGGTGTGGTCGGCCCGTGCGGGGGCTGTTTCGGCCCCCGCCGGGCCGGCGGTCGTACTCGTCGGTGCGGCTCGGTGCGGCTCTCGGTACGGCTCGGTGCGGCCCGCGCATGCGGGCCGTGGGCGTGGGGCGTGGGCGTGGGGCGGTGCTTCGGGTTCGGCGGTCGGCAGCGGTCAGCGGCGGGCGCCGAGCTCGACGTTCTCCAGCACGCCGAGGGCGTTCGGCACGAGGATCGCGGCCGAGAAGTACGCCGTGACGAGGTAGGAGATGACGGCCTTCTCGTCGATGCCGGCGAAGCGCACCGACAGGCCTGGCTCGAACTCGTCGGGGATGCCGGTCTGGTGCAGGCCGACCACGCCCTGGTCGTCCTCGCCGACGCGCATGGCGAGGATCGAGCTGGTGTTGCCCTCGGTGATCGGGATCTTGTCGCAGGTGAGGATCGGCACGCCGCGCCAGGCGGTGACCTTGCGGCCCTGCACCTCCGTCGACCCCGGGTACACGCCGCGCCGGTTGCACTCGCGCCCGAAGGCGGCGACGGCACGCGGGTGGGCCAGGAAGAACCTGGTGCCGCGCCGCCGGCTGAGCAGGTCGTCCATGTCGTCGGGGGTGGGCGGTCCGGATCGGGTCTGGATGCGCTGTCCGTGGTCGGCGTTGGCGAGCAGGCCGTACTCGGGGTTGTTGACGAGTTCGTGCTCCTGCCGCTCGCGGAGGGCCTCGACGGTGAGGCGGAGCTGGTGCTCGGTCTGGTTCATCGGCTGGTTGTAGAGGTCCGCCACCCGGGAGTGCACCCGCAGGACCGTCTGGGCGATGCTCAGCTCGTACTCGCGCGGGGCGAGCTCGTAGTCCACGAAGGTGGTCGGCAGTTCGTGCTCGCCGACGTGGCCGGCCGAGAAGGCGATCTCGGCCTCGCCGTGCTTGTTCTGCGGCTTACGGGTGCCCTCGGCGTACGCGCGGATGCGGTCGCGCAGGGCGGGCGAGGCCGCCGCGAGCCGGTCGAAGGCCTGCCGGGGCAGGGCCAGCAGGGTGCCTGCGGTGGTGGCGCGGAGGTCGGCGGGCCAGACGGCGCCGCTCCCGGCGAGCGCCTCGTCGCCGAGGTGGTCGCCGTCGGCGTGGGTGCCGAGGACGGTCGGTTCGCCGTACGGCCCGGTGCCGGCCCGTTCGACCTTGCCGTGGGCGATCAGCAGGACGTCGTCGACCGGGTCGCCCGCGGCGGCGAGCCGCTCGCCGGTCCTGAACTCCCGTTGGACGAACGCCTCGGCGAGGGTGGTGAGGAGGGTGTCGTCCTCGATGCCGTGGAGCAGCGGCAGCTCGCCCAGGGTCGGTGCCAGGACCTTCACCGCGGAGCCCGTCCAGACGAACGCGACGCGGCCCCGGCCGACCGCGTGGCTGAGCCGCCGGTTCACCCGGTAGGTACCGCCCGAGACCGGCACCCAGGGCAGCATGCGGAGCAGCCAGCGCGAGCTGATCTCCTGCATCTGGGGTGCCGACTTGGTGGTACTGGCCAGATTCCGCGCACCGGCCGTGCTCAGGCTGGACTGCTCCCGGGTTTGCGGAGCGCCCCCCTGTGCAGGAATACCAATGCTGGTTTCGGTCGACATGAAGAACCCTTCGCACGGAGCAGGTGCGCACCGGGGGCGCCACCTTGCCAAATCATGCTGACGCCCGTTCAGCCCTGTCCGCAATCACTCGTACGAGTGGTCAATTCGATCCCACATATCGTACGAATGAAGGGAATGCACGATAAACGGGGAAGACGGCCGGACCGGCCGGTCGCATTCGGCCACGCCCGGAAGGCGCCATGCTCACGCCATCGCGACGCCGCGGCCGCGCGTCGCCCCGGGCCGGTCGAGCGGTTGCCGCCTGCCGACCGGTATGGATTTCATCTGATCGCAACATGGCAGGCGCCGCCGTCACAGACATGTCACGGAACACCAACTACCCTGGAGTTCAGGGCGTGTTGACCGACAGGCGCACAGACCCCCCACCCACCGTTCACCCGGCCCGGCCAGAGCGCTAAGGTGCCACCTCAAGAGCGCGGCATGACGCCGGCAGGCAGGCCGCTCCGACCGCGCCCTCCCACCGTTGCGCCCTTTTCCAGGGAGACCCCCGTGAGCGCCCCCGTTCGCGTCTGGCTGAACCGTACCTTCGCCGAGAACGTGTTTTTCATCGACCTGCTGCGGTCCGCCCCGCGCCCGGTCCAGATCCATGCCACGCACGTGGACAACGACTCCCCGGTGCTGGCCGCCGCGGACTTCGGCTCGCTCGAACCCGACGGCCTCTCCCCCGAGGCCTACGTGGAATTCGCCCTCGAATTCTGCGCCCGGCACAGCATAGACGTCTTCGTCCCGAGGCTCGGTCAACTCGCGATTTCCCTGCGCCGCCGGGATTTCGAGGCGATCGGCACCGCCCTCGTGTGCCCGCCGGCCCCGGCCATCGCGGTCTTCGAGAGCAAGGTGGACGGCTACGCGGCGATGGCCGCGGCCGGCCTGCCCGTCCCGCTGTGGCGGCACGTCCGCACCGCCGACGACCTGCTGGCGGCCGTCGAGGACATCGAGGCGGACGGTTCGACGGCCTGCCTCAAGCCGGCCTCGGGCGCGGGCGGCGAGGGCTTCCGGGTGCTCACCCGCGAGCCGTTCAACCTGCGGCGGCTCACCGGCTTCCCCGACGCGCGCGTCCAGCTCGACCTGGTGCTCACCGCGCTCGACAGGAGCCCGGAGCCGGCCGACCTGCTCGTCATGCCGCTCCTGGAGGGGCCGGAGGTCTCGGTCGACTGCCTGGCCTCGCCCGACGGCCGCCTGCTCGCCGCCGTCGGCCGCACCAAGACGCGCCGCCGCCGCACCTTCACCACCGATCCGCGCTACCTGGAGCCCACCCGGCACCTCATCGAGACCTTCGACGTCGCGTACCTCTCCAACGTCCAGTACCGCCACCACCACGGCCGGCCGGTCGTCCTCGACGTGAACACCCGCCCGTCCGGCGGCCTGCACCAGCTCCGGCTGTGCGGGCTCAACCTGCCCTGGCAGGCGGTGCAGCTGGCACTCGGCGAGACCCCGGCCACGGCCTACCCCGCGGACCTGCTCGACACCGAGTACACCCTGGTCTCCGGCATCCAGCCGGTCCTGCCCCGGCAGCACAACCACGACTGGGAGCCTGCTCCGGCCGCCGCCGTCTGACCCCGGCGCGCGCCGAACGGGCCCGGCCGGTCAGCCGGTCGGGCCGTTCCAGTCCAGCGTGGGCGGCAGCACGCCCTCCAGGGTGAGCAGCCACTTCTTGGTCTCGATGCCGTGCGGTCCACCGCCGAACCCGCCCAACCCGTTGGCCGCGACGACCCGGTGACAGGGCACCAGCAGCGCCAGCGGGTTGGCGCCCATCATCTGCCCGACCGTCCGGGCCGCCGTGCCGGGCTCGGTGATGTCGTCGAAGACCCCGCTGCGCGCCGCGAGTTCTCCGTAGGTGATGGTCCGGCCGAAGCCGACGTCGGCCAACAGCCGCTGCAGCACGGTGCGGTGCGGCCCGGCAGCGAACCGCCAGTCGATCGGCAGCCCCAACTCCCGGCGCTCCCCGGCGAAGTACTCGGCCAGCCGGTCGTTGACCACCGCGATCCTGCGCTCGTCGGTGCACACCGGCGCGCCGACCTGCTGCCCTGCCACCGACTCACCCGCGTACGCGACCGTGGCCACCCCCTGCGAGGTGACCGCGAGCCTCATCGGCCCGGTGGGGAGCGGCGTTCGGACGGTGATCCAGGACAGCTGATCCATGCGGCCGAACCTACCCCGCGGCGGCCCGGCGCAGCACCGCTCCGTCGAAGACGACGGTGGATTCCGCCACCAGGCCGTCACGGAGGATCATCCGGTCCACCCCCTCCCACTGCAGCGGCGCGCCGCCGACCGTGGCCGTCGCCCGCCAGGCGACGAAGCTCGTCGCGCCGTTGCGGGCGTGTGCGACCACCGCGAGCCGCAGGTCCGGCAGTTGCTGCAGTGCGCCGGCGGCCTGGGCCCGCCACTGCTCGATGCCACGGATCGGCTCCGCCCGTCCGGGCCAGTGCATCACGATGTCGGGCGCGCTCAGCCCGTCGATCGCGGCCGGGTCGGGTGCCGCCCAGAATGCCGCCCAGCGGGCGACGAACTCCTCGTGCATGTCGGCCATGACGCCCCCATCACATACTCAAAGTACGTACTGTCGGTATGGAACTTACGTACCGCTAGTCTGCGTGTCAACGGGAGGGTCGACGGGAGAGGCGGAACGATGGCGCGGCGCACCCAGGCGGACAGGTCCGGGACGACCACGCGGCAGATCGTCACGGCCGCCGCCGAACGCTTCGGCAGCGCGGGGTACGCGGCCGTCTCGATCGACGACGTCGCCCGGGCCGCAGGCCTCACCAAGGGCGCCGTCTACCACCACTTCGACGGGAAGACCGCCCTGCTCCGGGCCGTGTTCGCGCAGGCCGACGAGGACCGTGCCCGACGACTCGCCGAGGCCGCGGCGGGCCTGGACCCCCGCGCCGCCCTCCGCGCCGGCTGCCACGCCTTCCTGCGGGGCTGCCTCGACCCGGCCGCCCGGCAGATCCTGCTGCTCGACGGCCCGGCCGTCCTCGGCTGGGCCGAGGTCCGGGCGATCGAGGCCGAACACTCCGTCGCCCTCCTGCAGCGCGGCGTCGCCCACACCATGCCCGGGCACGACCCCGGGATCCGCACCCACCTGCTGCTCGGAGCCCTCTGCGAAGCGGGCATGCTGCTGGCCAGGGCCGCGGACGGACCCGCGGCCCTGGCCGGAATCACCGCCGAGATCGACGCCCTCCTCGACGCCCTCCACACCGCAGCCAGGCACTGACCCGGCCGGGCGTGCTCAGAGGTGCGCCGCCAGATACTCCGAGAGCTTCCCGCACCAGGCGGTGAGCTCCTCGCGGGAGTGCTCCCGCCCGGCGCACAGCGCGGCGACCTGCGCGTCGCTCATCCGGTCGATGCCGGGTTCCCCGAGCATCCGCGCCATCTCGCCGAGCATGGCGGACATCCGCTGCGCGTCGTCGTGGCTGAGCATCACCAGGGCATCGGTATGGCTGATCGTGACGGAACCGGGCATCTCGGCCTCCCATGGCCTCAGGCCTTGTCGCAGGCGTTCTCCGGTGACCCCCCGGTCCACCGTACGACCGCCCCGCACCCACCGCCCGGTGGCCCGGGAACGGCCCGGAGCCCACCCGGCCGCCGGCGTCGGAGCGACACGACAGAAAGGCCCCGGACCGGCTCACATCCCGGGTGACTCCGACTTCAGATCCCCCTGACCACCGCACGGTCCCCGCAGAGAAGTCTCATGTCCTCCTCGTCGGATGTGAAGATCGTGACGTCGCCGCGCTGACGCAGCGCCACGGCGGCGAGAGCGGCGTCGATGGCGTACTTGTGCCCATGCAGACCGGCCGCCTCCAGCAGCTCGATCGCATCCCCCGCGATCTCCCTCGTCACCGGCTCAACTGCGATCTTGGAGAGGGCCCATGCCCACGCGGCTTTCTTGACACGTCCGTGATAGGCCTCGATGAGCGTCATCGACGTGGTCACGACCCGGATGCCGGACCGATCCGCATCCTTGAGCCGGGCACCCATCACGCGGTGCCCGAGGACGGCTTGGGACAAGCCCTCGCTGTCGAGCATGTAGACGAGCTCGGACATCAACCCGCCTTGCGGTGAGGCAGAGAACGAGCCTTGCGCTCCGAGTGCTGCCGCTGGAGCGAAAGCCTCTCCGCCTCTGCGAGCGCCAGCTCCGCCTCGCCCACCTCGCCGTGCTCGCCCTCCCACCAGCCGACGAACTCGTGCAGGTGGTCGCGCTCGCGCTGGCGCTCCACAGCCTGGGCGACATAGCGACTGAAGCCACCGGACCCCACCTCGGCGCGGATCTCCTCCGCCAGTTCCTCGGGCAGCGTCACGGTGTACTTCTTCGTTGCCATACCAGTCATCATACCGGTCGACCGCCGGGCTCGGGTCGCTCACGCAAACGGCCCCGGACGAGTCGTCCGAGGCCGGCGGTGGAGCACCCGGAAGGCCGAATCTGCAGCTCGTCCGGGGTGGTGCACGGAGCCCCCTGTCGGGTTCGAACCGACGACCCCCGCTTTACAAGAGCGGTGCTCTGGCCAGCTGAGCTAAGGAGGCACGGTGACCGTCCGCGGCAGGCCACGGCGGCACCACCGGCAGTGTAGCGGGCCGGTGCGGCGCGACGGGGGTGGTTTCCGCCGGTGGGACAGGGTGCGCGCCACGCGATTTGGGCGGTGTGTCCCGGTTGTGATCGGACCGATGCGGAAATCGGCCACCGGCGGGGGCTGACAACCGGATGAACGTACGGGTACCGTCGCGGAGAACCCCCCGACGTGTTCAAGTCCTGAACACCGCACGGGCGGCGACCATCCACCTTTACTCGGATCGTCCGGCACGTTCCTGCCGGTGAAGGAGAGCAGAACCATGGCTTCCGTCACGTTCGACAAGGCGACCCGCCTGTACCCCGGCGGCAACAAGCCCGCCGTCGACGGGCTCGACCTGCACGTCGAGGACGGCGAGTTCCTCGTCCTCGTCGGCCCCTCCGGCTGTGGCAAGTCCACCAGCCTCCGCATGCTGGCCGGCCTGGAGGACGTGAACGGCGGCGCCATCCGCATCGGCGACCGCGACGTGACGCACCTGCCGCCGAAGGACCGCGACATCGCGATGGTCTTCCAGAACTACGCGCTGTACCCGCACATGACCGTCGCGGACAACATGGGCTTCGCGCTCAAGATCGCCGGCGTCAACAAGGCCGAGATCCGCGCGAAGGTCGAGGAGGCGGCGAAGATTCTCGACCTCACCGACTACCTGGACCGCAAGCCGAAGGCGCTCTCCGGCGGTCAGCGCCAGCGTGTCGCAATGGGCCGCGCGATCGTCCGCGAGCCGCAGGTCTTCCTCATGGACGAGCCGCTGTCGAACCTCGACGCCAAGCTCCGCGTCTCGACCCGTACCCAGATCGCCGGCCTGCAGCGCCGCCTGGGCATCACCACGGTCTACGTCACCCACGACCAGACCGAGGCCATGACCATGGGTGACCGCGTCGCGGTCCTCAAGGACGGTCTGCTGCAGCAGGTCGACGCCCCGCGTCACATGTACGAGCGGCCCGCCAACGTCTTCGTCGCCGGCTTCATCGGCTCGCCCGCGATGAACCTGGTCGACGTTCCGCTGGTGGACGGCGGCGTGAAGTTCGGCGGCTCCGTCATCAACATCTCCCGCGAGGACCTGGCCGGCGCCGGCACCGACAAGGTCGTGACCGTCGGCATCCGTCCCGAGCACTTCGAGATCGTCCCCTCGGGCGGCATCGAGGGCGTCGCGGTCACCGTCAACGTCGTCGAGGAGCTCGGCGCGGACGGCTTCGTCTACGGCACCACCAAGATCAACGGCGACGACCACGACCTGGTCGTCCGCGTGCACAGCCGCCAGGTGCCGCAGAAGGGCGAGACGATCCACGTCGTCCCGACCGGCGGCGAGACCCACGTGTTCTCGAAGAGCACGGGCGAGCGCCTGAGCCGCTGACACGGCTGACGGAAGGGCCCCGCCGGACACGTTCCGGCGGGGCCCTTCCGCATGTCCGCCCGGGTCAGCGTCAACCTGATGGACGCGCAGAACAGGACACGTGTCACTCATTGGTGTAACGGAGTGCGTCGCGACAGCCACTCAGCGCTACGCTCCTGTGCGTGAAACAGCTCGTACGCCGCATCGGCCAGACCGTGGCCCTCACCCTGCCCGTGATCCTGGTGACCACCGGCACCCTCGCCGTGACCCGGGTTCCGTGGGCCCCGCCGACCGGGCTCGACCAGCAGGTGGTCGCGGCGTCCAGCAGTGACGGCACCATCGGCCGCACCGCGACCACGCCCGACAGCCCCCAGGACGCGCTCCGGACGGACCTGCTCAACGAGCTGGACGCCCACAACCCGGGCACCGCGCTCGACCTGCTGGAGCGCAGCATGCGGGAGAAGCCCTCGCTGACCCCGTACTGCTCCGAGCTGGCGTCCGAGCTCGGCCGCGCCGCGGTGCGGAAGTACCAGGGCGACGCCCAGCGGGCCCGTTCCTTCGCCCGCCCGGTCTGCGACGGCTCCTTCGCGGCCGGCGCGTCCTGACGCCGGTACGGCGCCCGGCCTGACCTTCGCCTGACTCTTGCCCGACCCCGGTACGACGCCCGGCCCGCCACCGGTGCGGCACCCGGGCGGACGCTCCGGTGGCGGCCGTCCTGCGACGGCGCCCGGAAGTCCGACGTGCCGGAACGGTAGGAATCCGCGCCCCGCGGGTCCTACTGTTCCGGCTATGACCGCCGACGCGATGCCCGCCGACCACGGCGCAGACCCGACAGCCCTCTCCGGTCCCGCCGATCCGGCGCCACCGGCCCCCGCACCCGCCGTCACGCAGGCCGTGATCCTGGCGGGCGGGCAGGGTTCCCGGCTCCGCCCCTACACCGACGACCGCCCGAAGCCGCTGGTGGAGATCCCCGGCACGGGCACGCCCATCGTGGGCCACCAGCTGGCGTGGCTCGCCGCCGAGGGCGTCACCGACGTGGTCATCTCGTGCGGCCACCTCGCGGAGGTCCTCCAGGACTGGCTGGACGGAACCGACCTCCCGCTGAGCGTCCGCACGGTGGTGGAGACCGAGCCGCTGGGCCGCGGCGGCGGCCTGAAGTACGCGTCCGCGGCGCTGCCGAGGCCGGACGAGGCGTGGTACGCCACCAACGGCGACATCTGGACGCGCTTCAGCCTGCGCGAGATGGCGGCGTTCCACCACGAGCGCGCCGCGGTCGCGACACTGGCGCTGGCCCGGCCGCGCATCCCGTGGGGCGCGGTGGAGACGGACCAGTTCGGCAACGTGCTGGACTTCATCGAGGCCCCGCCCTCGCCCTTCCTCATCAACGCGGGCCTGTACGTCTTCGGCCCGGCGTTCCGCTCGCTGCTGCCCGACGTGGGGGACCACGAGCGCACCACGTTCCCGCAGTTGGCGCGGTCCAGGCAGCTGGCCGGGTACCAGCTGCCGCAGGGCTGCTACTGGCGGGCGATCGACACCGCGAAGGACCTCACGGAGGCGGCCAGGGAGCTGGCCGCCGCGGCCGGCCGCCTGCCGGCCTGAGCACGCCCCCGCCGGGCCGGGCTTCCTGGGAGGCAGGTCCGGAAGGCACCGCGGTCCGGAAGGCGCAGCAGGACGCCGGCCGGGGCACAGCACGAGCCCCGGCCCGCCGGGGCGGGCGGGGCGGGGCAGGGAGCAGCGCCGTACCGGGCCGCAGCACCGAAGGGGCCCGCCGCCGTCCTGGACGGTGGCGGGTCCCTTCTCGCTCCGGGCGGGCGGACCGTGGTTCAGACCGCGGGCGCCTCCGCCTGGCGCTCCATCCCGAGGGCCGACAGGCCGCCCAGCGGGCCGCTGCCGAGGACTCCGCCGATCAGTCCGGGGCTGGTGCCCGGCCGGGGCGTGGAGCCGCCCGTGGTGCCCGTGCCGCCCCCGGTGCTGCTGCCGCTGCGGGTGCTGGAGGAGCGTCCCGGGGTGCTGTGGCCGCCGGTGCCGGCCGACTTGGACGACTTCGCCTTCCCGGTCCTGCCCGACGAGGACGACGGCGAGGTCGTGGCCGACGGCGAGGAGGAGCGGCCGTGCGAGGGGGAGGTGCTCGGCTCGGGGCTCGGCGAGGGTGTGGTGGTGGTGCTGTTGCCCGGCCACATCGGGGAGCCGTAGTCGGTCGGCGGCTTGACCGGGCCGGGCCCGGTGGTGCCGCCGGTGCGGACGGCCGCACCGAGCATCGAGCCGGTGAGCAGGGTCAGGCCGACGACCACGGCGGCCACCACGGAGCTGCGGCGCAGCACCCTGCGGCGTACCGCGCGCGGTGCGTCGGGGCCGTACTGCCGCCAGGCGTCGAGGGCGATCCGGCCGTCGAGGGAACCGAAGGGGGCTCCTGCGATGAGGAGGGGGCTCCACGCCGCGAGGAAGATCATGTCGGGGGTGTCGTAGACCGGCACGGACCGCCAGCTCACGGTGAAGAGCAGGGCGGCCGAGAGCGTCATCGCCGCTCCGGCGGCGAAGCGCTGCCAGAGCCCGAGGACGGTCAGCACGCCGACCACGATCTCGGTGAAGGCGACGCCGAGGCCCGCGCCGACCGGGTGGCTCATCGCGAAGGCGAGGAGCGGCTCGGCGACCTTCCAGGGGTGCAGCGAGGAGAGCCAGCGCATCATGGAGCCGCGCTCGCCGCCGTCGAAGTACACCGGGTCGCAGAGCTTGCTGAACCCGGCGTACACCGAGAGCGAGCCGAGCACGATCCGCAGCGGCAGCAGCACGAGTCCTAGGTCGACCCGGCGGCCCGGGTACCAGGCGTGGCGGGCGTCGACGGGGCCGTTCTGCGCGGAGACCTCGGGGAGTTCCCCGCTGGGCGCCCAGCCCGGGCCGACGGGCTCGTACGGCAGCGGGGGCGGCCCGGACTGCCGCGGCACGCCGTGCAGCGGCTGCGTCTCGTCGATCCCCGGGGAGCTCCCGGGCAGGCCGGACATCGGCGAGCCGCGGCCCGCGGCGCCGGCCGGTGCGGGCACCGTGGTGAGGCGCACCGCTTCCAGCAGCCGGGTGGCCGCGTGGTCGCCCGGGGCGGCCTGGCCGCTCCAGGTGACCGTGGTGACGCGGCCCTTGCGCCGCGGGGCCGTCACGCCGCCGCCCGCCATGGCCGGGATCTGCGCGCTCGGCACGACGACCTGCGGGGTGACCAGGGCGCGGGCGCCGTAGCCGGACGCGCCGGACTGCATGCCGTACGGATCCCCGAAGGCGGCGCCGGCGGGCGCGTCGATCATCGGGGCCGTGGGGGCGGAGAGCCTGACGCGGAAGCTGGCCTGGGTGCTGCTGAGCTTCGCGGGGTCGGACGGCACCCTGACCGTGCTGAGGCCGGGACCGGGGTCCATCCCCGCCGTGCCGCCCTGCCCCGGGCGCCGAGGTGTTCTGGTGTCCACACCCCTCTAACCGGGTGACGGGCCCGGAGGACACTCTCCCGGGTGGATTCCCGGCGCGAATTTGAAGTGATCATGGGAAAACCGATCGGGCCCAAGCGGACCCGATCGGTTCCGTCCATGAAGCAGTCCGTTCCGGACCTGCGCCGCCGGACGGCGCACCCGCGGCCTCAGCGGCGGGCGCGGAGCCGGGCGGCCTCGTACAGCACGATGCCGGCCGCGACGCCCGCGTTCAGCGACTCGGTGGCGCCGGGCATGGGGATGCGCACCCGGATGTCGCAGGTCTCGGCGACCAGCCGGGAGAGGCCCTTGCCCTCGGAGCCCGCCACGACGACCACCGGGCCGGTGAGCGCGTCGAGGTCGCCGATCTCGGACTCGCCGTCGGCGGCCAGGCCGACCACCGTGAGGCCGGCCTTCTGGTAGGCCTCCAGGGCGCGGGTCAGATTGGTGGCGCGGGCCACGGGCAGTCGGGCGGCGGCACCGGAGGAGGTCTTCCAGGCGCCGGCCGTCATGCCGGCGGCGCGACGCTCGGGAATGACCACGCCGTGCGCGCCGAACGCGGCGGCCGAACGGACGACCGCGCCGAGGTTGCGGGAGTCGGTGACCCCGTCCAGCGCCATGATGAGCGCGTCCTGGCCGGCGTCGGACGCGGCGGCGACGAGGTCGTCCGGGTGCGCGTACTCGTACGGCGGCACCTGGAGCACGAGGCCCTGGTGGTTGAGGCCGCCGGTCATCTGGTCGAGCTGGGCCCGGGGGGCCTCCATGAGCGGCACGCCGCGCTCGTTGGCGGCCTGGTAGGCGTCGCGGACGCGGTCGTCGGTGTCGATGAACTGCATGACGTACAGCGCGTTGGCGGGCACACCGCCCTTGAGGGCCTCGACGACGGAGTTGCGGCCGACGACCAGCTCGGCCGCCCCGGCGCCGCCGCGGCCGCCGCGGCCCGCGCCGGCCTTGCGCATGCCGGCCCGCGACTTGGCGTCCCGCTCGCGCTTGACGGCCGCGTTGGCCGCACGCTGCTTGGGGTGTCCCTTGCGGGCCTCGCCGGGCGGGGTGGGGCCCTTGCCCTGGAGTGCCTTCCGGCTGTGGCCGCCGGTCCCGACACTCGCGCCCTTCTTCGACTCGGGGTTGCGGCGGTTCCTGCGCTGGCTGTTGCCGGCCATGGCTGTACTTCCTGTCTCTTCTTCGTCTTGAGGTTCGTCATGAGGATGGGCCGTAGCCGGTTCCCACCGACTGCGGCCCACGCTCGCCCCTGCGGGGGCTACTGGTTGTCGATCGTCCAGCGGGGGCCGGACGGGGTGTCCTCGATGGCCAGCCCGGCGAGGCCGAGCTGGTCGCGGATGGCGTCGGAGGTGGCGTAGTCCTTGCGCGCGCGGGCCGCCTGGCGCTGGTCCAGGACGAGCCGGACGAGCGAGTCGACCACGCCGTGCAGGTCGTCACCGTGCCGGGCACCGGCCCAGTGCTCGTCGAGCGGGTCGAGGCCCAGCACTCCGAGCATCGCACGGACCTCGGCGAGTCGCGCCACCGCACTCTCCTTGTCGTCCGCGGTCAGGGCGCTGTTGCCCTGGCGGACGGCGGTGTGCACGACGGCCAGCGCCTGGGGCACGCCCAGGTCGTCGTCCATCGCCTCGGCGAAGGCGAGCGGCACCTCGGGTGCCGCGTCGACCGGGCCGCAGCGCTCGACGACGCGCTGGACGAAGCCCTCGATCCGGGCGAAGCCGGTCTCGGCCTCGCGGAGCGACTCCTCGCTGTACTCGATCATCGATCGGTAGTGCGGTGCGGCCAGGTAGTAGCGGAGCACGATCGGGCGCCAGCGCTGCACCATGTCGGAGACGAGCACCGAGTTGCCGAGCGACTTGCTCATCTTCTCGCCGCTCATGGTGACCCAGGCGTTGTGCACCCAGAAGGCGGCGAAGTCGTCGCCGAACGCCTTCGACTGGGCGATCTCGTTCTCGTGGTGCGGGAAGATCAGGTCGAGGCCGCCGCCGTGCACGTCGAACGCCGTGCCGAGGTACTTGTGCGCCATGGCGGAGCACTCCAGGTGCCAGCCCGGGCGGCCGCGGCCCCAGGGGGTCTCCCAGCTGGGCTCGCCCTCCTTGGCGCGCTTCCACATGGCGAAGTCGCGCGGGTCGCGCTTGCCCGTCTCGCCGGCGCTCTCCGGCTGGCGGAGGTTGTCCAGCTCCTGGTTGGAGAGGGCGAGGTAGTCGGGGTACGTGGTGACGGCGAAGTAGACGTTGCCGTCCACCTCGTACGCGTGCCCCTTCTCGATGAGCGTGCGCATCATCTCGATCATCTCGGGCACGTGGCCGGTGGCGCGCGGCTCGACGCTGGGCGGCAGGCAGCCGAGCGCGGTGTAACCGTCGTCGAAGGCACGCTCGTTGGCGTACGCGATCTGCCACCACGGGGTGCCGAGTTCGCGCTCCTTGGCGATGACCTTGTCGTCGATGTCGGTGACGTTGCGCACGAACGTGACGTTGTAGCCGCGGTAGCCGAACCACCGGCGCATCACGTCGAAGTTCAGGCCGGACCGGATGTGCCCGATGTGCGGCGGCGCCTGGACGGTAGCGCCACACAGGTAGATCGAGACACAGCCCGGTACAAGCGGGACGAAGTCGCGTACCTGGCGGGTGCTGGTGTCGTACAGGCGAAGGCTCACAGCGTCAAGCGTAGTGGGCGACGGGGGGTGCCCCGCCACCTTTCGTGCTCAGGACACCTCTGTCCCCGAGCTGTCGGTGGCGCCGCCCGCCCCGGACGATCTTGGCCGGGCCGTTCCCGCCCCGCGGACGGCACCACCGGGGCACCGGGCGCGGGGGCCTGACCGCCCCTCGGCCGGGTGGGTCCGTCCGGACGCCCGCACGGTCCCACCCGGCGGGCCTCACCCGGTGAGCTCGAACAGCAGCGCGGCGAGGCAGACCGTCGCGACCAGCACCGCCGTACCGGTGATGCCGGTGGCGACCCGGCCGCCGCGCCGTCCGCGGACGACCAGCACGGTCGCCGTCGGGCAACCGGCGAGCAGCGGCACCAGCGGCCAGCCGCCGTTCCCCTTCGCCAGCCCGATCACGGCCATGGCCACCAGCACCACCGAGAGCGCGGTGACCGACCACTGCATGCGGGCGAGGCCGCGCTCGTCCGTCCTCGTGGGGTCGAACGCTCCGCGCGTCACGGTCACACCGTCGCAGCGGGGTGGTCGTAGGCGCCGCCCACCTCGGGGAAGTCCTGCATGACGCCGGTGACGGTGCCGATGATGACCGACTTGGCGGTGAGCACGCCGGTCAGCGCGAGCGACACCTGGGCGAGCTGGGCGGTCATCTCGGCCCACTTGTCGATCGCGATCACGACCTGGGCGACCGCGGCGGCGTAGCCGATCGCGGCTCCGGCCGCGCCGACCACCGTGGAGGCCGCCGCCGTGGCCGCGACCTGCAGGGCGAGGGCGACCAGCAGGCGGTCGACCATGAACGCGAGGCCCGCCTTGAGGAACTCGGCCAGCGAGAAGACGAACTGGGCGATCTCGAAGTAGTGCGCGTCGAGTTCGGTGAAGCCCCGCCCGACCTCCCGCAGCTTGCCCTGGAACCGCTCGAAGTAGGCCCAGGCGGCGTCGGCGGCGTTGCCGTCCCAGGTGGTGGCGAGCGTGTTGTTGCCGCCCTGCACGTTGTCGGCCATCGCACCGCACGCCTTGCCTATGCGCGACCAGGTCGCGCCGCAGGCCGCGTACGACTCCCAGTCGCCCATGATCGCCTTGAGCAGCTCCCCGTACGGGTCGAACCCGAGGAAGAGCTTGCAGGCCTCGTTGATCAGCGCCGACGGGCTGCCCAGGTCGAGGACGGTGCCGACCACCTTGTTGACCGGGGTGAACTCGAACTCGGCGACGTGACCGGCGAGATAGCCGTCGCCGCCGCCCTTCTCGGCCAGCTCGGCGACGGCGTCGCGGCGGTCCGCGAACGACGGGCCCGAGCCGGTGCCGCCGCTCGGGGCGGGGCCGCCGGGCCGCGCGTACGTGGCGTCGAGCCGGGCGGCCTCGCCGGCCTCGGTGCCGCTGTAGCTGGCAGCGACGTTGCCGAGCTCACGCGAGCCCGCCGCCATCACGGCCCGGATCTTCTCCAGGATCTGCGTGCCGGAGTCCACGAACTTCTCGTGCTCGACGGAGCACATCTCCCACAGCTCGGACGCCAGGCCCTTGCCGACCGTCGCCTCGCTCCTGAGGTGGTCCTTGCAGGCGGCGGCGTTCTCGGCGGACCGCCCGACCAGCGTCCCGTAGCCCCGGACGTCCCCGACGTTCACCCGAAAAGACATGCTTCCCGTCCCCGTTCCCCATGACCGCACCGGTCGTCGACGTGCCCCTCCCGGCCGGGCCCGGCCGGCGGCGGGGCGGTGGATGCCCCGTGTTCAGGACCCGCCCGGGCGGTAGTCCCAGCGGACGGCCGGCGGTTCCTCGCCGGCCTCGCGGGCCTCGTCCTCGATCTCCCGGTCCTCCTGCGCGATGAACCGGCGTCCCTGCTCGGCGAGTTCGTCCCGTTCCCGGTCGGACATCGCGGAGAGCCGGTCGTGCAGCGAGTCGGCGCCGGCCAGCAGCTCGGGGCTGTAGGCGCTCTGCGAGAGCGCCTGGCGCAGGCCCGTACGGCCGGCGAGCACGTCCCGGGCCATCTCCTGCATGGCCGGGCCCGCGCCGCCGTCGGCGAGCTGCTTCATCGCCTTGTGCAGCAGCCGGGCCTCGCCGGGGCTCTGCGCGATGTCCTGGAACTCCTCGTAGCCGACCTGGCGGTCCATCGGCGCATCTCCCCCGTCGCGTGGCGGGCGTCCGGCCCGCCCAGTGGCCCTGGCACGTTACCGGCGCCCGGGCCACCCGTCCGGCGAGTCGCGGAACCGGTACCGAAGCTCAACCCACCCGGTACACCAGGGCGGTGGCGATCGCCGCCAGTCCCTCGCCGCGGCCCGTGAGGCCGAGCCCGTCGGTGGTGGTGCCGGAGACGGACACCGGCGCGCCGACGGCGGCCGACAGTGCGGCCTGGGCCTCGGCCCGGCGCTTGCCGATCTTCGGACGGACCCCGATCACCTGGACGGCGACGTTGCCGATCTCGAAGCCCTCCGCGCGGACGATCCGGGCGGCCTCGGCGAGCAGGGCGACACCGGCCGCGCCGGACCACTCGGGGCGGTCCGTGCCGAAGTGCGCACCGAGGTCGCCGACACCGGCCGCGGAGAACAGCGCGTCGCACGCGGCATGGGCGGCGACGTCCGCGTCGGAGTGTCCGGCGAGGCCGTCACCGGCGCCGGGCCAGTCCAGGCCGGCGACCCGCAGCGGGCGGCCGGCCTCGAAGGCGTGGACGTCGGTGCCGATCCCGACGAGCGGGACGACGGGCGGCGCCGCCGGCGCGGCGGGCCCGGGAACGATCGGGTCAGAAACCATCGGAGGCCCTCCTGCGGGCGAGTACGGCCTCGGCGAGCACGAGGTCCAGCGGCCGGGTCACCTTGAACGCCTCCTCGTGGCCGGGCACCACGACGACGGTGCCGCCGAAGCGCTCGACCAGGCCCGCGTCGTCGGTCACCGGCGGCAGCCCGCCCGCGGATTCCTCGGCGAGCGACTTCTCGTGCACCTCGTGGAGGACGGCCCGGCGGAAGCCCTGCGGGGTCTGCACCGCTCGCAGCGTGGCACGGTCCGGCGTGTCGAGCACGGGCTCCGGTACGCCGGCGGCCCGCGGTTCGACGCGCTTCACGGTGTCGGCGAGCGGCACGGCCGGCACCACCGCGTCGGCCCCGGCGCGGACGGCCGCGGCGACCGCGTCCACGACCTCGACCGGCACGAGCGGCCGGGCGGCGTCGTGCACCAGCACGACCTCGACCGTGTCGGGGATCGCGGCCAGGCCGAGCCGGACGGACTCCTGGCGGGTGGCTCCGCCGGCGACCACCCGGACGTCCTTGCCGTCCAGCCCGTGGCTGCCGAGCAGGGCCTCCACCCCGGCGACGCCGTCCGGCGGGGCCGCGACCACGACCAGGCCGATCGCCCGGCTGCGGGCCAGCGCCCGGACGGCGTGGACGAGCAGGGGCACGCCGCCGAGCTCGCGCAGCGCCTTCGGGGCGCCGGGCCCCAGTCGCTCCCCGCGCCCCGCGGCCGGTACCACCGCCGCTGCAACTGCTGCTGACGCGTTCAGGTTTCGCTCCTTCGGCGAAGTGGGTATGGCCCTTGGCGTGCGCCGTCCAGCGTGCACCGCAGACCCTTCCGACTGCACGTTAGCCACAACGCCGGGCCGCCCGCGCGGAGCGGCGGACGGACCCCTTCCGGGCCGCCCGCACCGCAGGGGCCGCGCGTCGCTCCGGCACGCCCGTGCCCGGGCACGCCGAAGCGCCCGAGGTGCCGGAATCGCCGTCCCGTCGGCCGAGCATGACGGGACGGCGCGCCGGCATCGGGCGCTGGGCGTTCTGGAGCCGCTTAGGAGGCGAGGACCTCGTCGAGCAGCGTCTCCGCCTTGTCCTCGTTGGTGTTCTCCGCGAGCGCGAGCTCGCTGACGAGAATCTGGCGGGCCTTGGCGAGCATTCGCTTCTCGCCGGCCGAGAGACCGCGCTCACGCTCGCGACGCCACAGGTCGCGGACGACCTCGGCAACCTTGATCACATCGCCGGACGCGAGCTTCTCGAGGTTCGCCTTGTAGCGCCGAGACCAGTTGGTGGGCTCTTCGGTGTACGGTGCGCGAAGCACCTCGAAGACCCGGTCGAGACCTTCCTGACCGACCACGTCGCGCACGCCGACGAACTCCGCGTTCTCGGCGGGCACACGCAGTGTCAGGTCTCCCTGCTGCACCTTGAGCACCAGGTAGGTCTTGTCCACACCTTTGATCTGGCGAGTTTCGATGGCCTCGATCAGCGCGGCCCCGTGATGGGGGTAGACCACCGTGTCGCCAACCTTGAACGTCATGTGACAGGACCCCTTCCGTGGCTTTCCAGAATAACACGCTTCTCGGCGCACCCGAAGGGCGTTTTCGCAGGTCAGGGCGGGTCTCAGGGCTTGACAAGGACCCCCATGACGTGCTGCGACCGGTGTTCGACGAAGGCTTCCCGCAGGTCGGAGGTGGTGCGACAGCTCGACGAAACCTCTGGCAACACCGCCGAAACCATGATTGGATCTTGAGTTTTTGCCCTGTCGCGTGTCGTGTCCCCCGTCACGACCCGCCGACCGGCCCCGTCCACCCGCACGACCTGCGCCGGTTCGTGGGCGTCCGGAGCCGGGCGCGGCCCCCGCTGCGCACGCGAACGGATGCCGGGGCGCGACACGGGGCCACCCCGTGGGGACCGGGCGTAAGCGGTCGGTAGGCTGACGCCGACCACCGAACGTGATCCACATCGTGCGATCCACGCAGCTCATCCACATCCAAGGAGAAGTCGCCGCCGTGAGCCGGAGCCTTCGACGCGGCGCGATCGCCGCCCTCGTCCTCGCCGCCATCGTCCCGCTGTCCGCCTGCTCGGCCGGCAACCAGGCGGAGACCCTCCAGGTCAAGCCGGACTCCGCGGCCACCTCCGTGGGCCAGAACCTCCGCCTCAACAACATCGTGGTGGTGACCGCCGCGACCGCCTCCTCCGACGAGGCCGGACCGGCGAACGTCACGGTCAACATCAGCAACACCGGTGCCGACCCCGAGATCCTGCAGGCGGTCACCGTGGACGGCGGCGCCGCGCAGCTCACCGACGCCAAGGGTGCGAACGTCACCGAGATCGTCATCCCGGCCGGCGGAGCGCTGCTGCTCGGCGGCGAGGGCCTCCCCGGCGCCCGCGTGGCCTCGGCGAAGCTCCCCGTCGGCGGCTACGCCGACACGGCCTTCACCTTCAAGACCGCCGGCAAGGTGAGCGTCCCGGCCGGCGTGAGTCCGGCGGTCGGCCTCTACGCCTCCTTCGGCCCCAAGGCCGAGCCCGTCCCCGAGGCGTCCCCGACGGCCTCCGCGTCCGCCTCGGGCTCCGCCAAGCCGTCCGGCTCGGCCTCCGCATCCGCCTCGCGCTCGGCGGGCCCCGGCGCCTCCGGCTCCGCGCCGGGCTCCGCCAGGCCGTCCGGCTCGGCCTCCGCGTCGGCGAGCGCCTCGGCCGTGTCGTGGCGTGTCCGGCGGGGTCTACGGCTCGAACTTGTAGCCCAGGCCGCGGACGGTCACCAGGTAGCGCGGCGCACCCGGGTCGGGCTCGATCTTGGCCCGCAGGCGCTTCACGTGCACGTCGAGGGTCTTGGTGTCACCGACGTAGTCGGCGCCCCAGACCCGGTCGATCAGCTGCATCCGGGTGAGCACCCGGCCCGCGTTGCGCAGCAGCATCTCCAGCAGGTCGAACTCCTTGAGCGGCAGGTCGACCTTGGCGCCGTCGACCGTCACCACGTGCCGGTCGACGTCCATGCGGACGGGGCCGGCCTCCAGCGCGCCGGGGCCGCCGCCGTCGCCGTTGCCGTTGCCGTCCTCGCCTCGGCGGCGCAGCACCGCGCGGATCCGGGCGACGAGCTCCCGGGTGGAGTAGGGCTTGGTGACGTAGTCGTCCGCGCCTATCTCCAGGCCGACGACCTTGTCGATCTCGCTGTCCTTGGCGGTCACCATGATCACCGGGACGTTGGAGCGGACCCGCAGCTGACGGCAGACCTCGGTGCCCGGGAGGCCCGGGAGCATCAGGTCGAGCAGGACGAGGTCGGCGCCGTTGCGCTCGAACTGCTCCAGCGCGTCCGGGCCGGTGGCGGCGACGGCCACCTCGAAGCCTTCCTTGCGGAGCATGTACGACAGGGCGTCGCTGAACGACTCCTCGTCCTCGACCACCAGTACTCGGGTCACGATCGGGCCTCCGGGGCAGGAAGGGGGGTGGGTGCGGTGCGTGGGTCATGGCCGTCCGCCGTGGTCGACGGGACGGCGGTGTCGCGGTCCGCGGCCGGGGCCTGCCCGGACGGGAGCCGCAGGGTGAAGGTGGAACCCTGGCCCTCGACGCTCCACACCGCCACGGTGCCGCGGTGGGAGGCCGCGACGTGCTTGACGATGGAGAGGCCGAGGCCGGTTCCGCCGGTCGCCCGGGAGCGGGCCGGATCCACCCGGTAGAAGCGTTCGAAGATCCGCTCGCGGTCCTTCTCCGAGATGCCGATGCCCTGGTCGGTCACCGAGACCTCGATCAGTTCGCCGTCGGCCTCGCCGAGGACGGCGGCGCTGGAGATGCGGCGGGTGGCGATGGCCACCCGGGTCCGCGGCGGGCTGTAGTTGACGGCGTTCTCGACGAGGTTGCCGAGGGCCGCGGCGAGCTGGCCGCGGTTGCCGTGGAGGTAGAGGCCGGACGTGCCGCCCGAGGCGATGAGGATCTGCTTGGCGGCGGCGGGCTGCCGGCACCGGTCGATCGCCTCGGCGATCAGCTCGTCCACCGGGACGGGCTCCGGGTCGACCAGCCGCTCGTCGTCCTGCACCCGGGAGAGGTCGATGATCTCCTGGACGAGGCTGGCGAGCCTGGTCGCCTCGATCTGCATGCGGCCGGCGAAGCGCTGGACGGCCTCCGGGTCGTCGGACGCGTCCGCGACCGCCTCGGAGAGCAGGGAGAGCGCGCCGACCGGCGTCTTCAGCTCGTGCGAGACGTTGGCGACGAAGTCGCGGCGGATGGCCTCGATGCGGCGCCGCTCGGTGAGGTCCTCCACGAGGACGAGGACGAGCCGGGAGCCCAGCGGCGCGACCCGCACGGACACCGCGAGGGGCTCGGCGGCGCGGGCGCCGCCGGGGCGGGGCACCTCCAGCTCGACCTGGCGGATCTCGCCGTCGCGGCGGGTCGCCCGGGCGAGCGACAGCATCGGGTCGACGGCCATCGCCCCGCCCCGCACCAGGCCCATCGCGTAGGCGGCGGAGCTGGCCTTGACCACCTCGTCGGCGTCGCCGAGCACGATGGCGCAGGAGCGCAGCACGGAGAGCACCGTGTCGACCCCGGGCGGGAGCGGGGTGTCGTGCACCGGGAGCCCGCTGCTCCCTGTCCTGCCTGCGTTGCCGATCCTCGGAGCGCCGCCGCGGGCCTGCTCGCGTTCGCTCCAGCGGAAGGCGATGGCGGCCGTGAGACCGACGCCGAGCCCGGCTATGGCGCAGGCAGCGGCGGTGGCCACATTCACGTCCATGTCATTCAGCCTAAGCGCACGGTGGGCGGGCTCCTCAACGGTGCGATCAAGGGATAGGCCGCACGTTGCCGAGAATTCACCTTCAGTCCGCTGCCGGTTCACTGCACGGGTCGTGCGAGGTCGCCCGGACGGCCCAGTGTTGTCGTCGCAAGCCCGTGCGGGCGGTGACGCGGCTACCATTCGCGCCACCAGCAGCGGCCGTCCCCGGACGGACCGGTCGGCACCGCCACCGACACAGCTACTGATGGAACGTCCGTCCCGGCAGCGGGACGGACGGCCAGGAGGAGACAGCATGCGCGACGCGTACCACGAGGAACTCGACTCGATCAGCGACGGCCTCGTCGAGATGGCCCGGCTGGTCGGCTCGGCGATGGGCCGGGCCACCACGGCGCTGCTCGACGCCGACCTCACCCTGGCGGAGAGCGTCATCGCGGCCGACGAGAAGGTCAACAACCTCCACCACGAGCTGGAGAACCGCGCCATCGACCTGCTGGCCCGCCAGCAGCCGGTCGCGACCGACCTGCGCATCGTGGTCACCAGCCTGCGGATGAGCGCCGACCTGGAGCGCTGCGGCGACCTCGCCCGGCACGTGGCGAAGGTCGCCCGGCTGCGCTTCCCCGAGAGCGCGGTGCCGAACGACCTCCACCCGATCGTGCTGGAGATGGGTCAGCTCGCGCAGCGCCTCGTCGCCAAGGCCGGGCTCGTCATCTCGACGAAGGACGTCGACGCCGCCCTGGAGCTGGAGCGGGACGACGACGCCATCGACGCCCTGCACCGGGAGCTCTTCTCGCACCTGCTCGACGACCGCTGGCAGCACGGCATCGAGACGGCCGTCGACGTCACCCTCGTCGGCCGCTACTACGAGCGGTTCGCCGACCACGCGGTCTCGGTGGCCAAGCGCGTGGTGTTCCTGGTGACGGGCGAGCACCCGGACGGGTTCGCGGCCGAGGCCGAGGCCGTTCCGGCCGTCACCGCCGCCGACTGAGCGGAGCGGCCCCGCGGGCCCGGGTGCGCCGCCCGGGCCCGGTGGCGCTTCCGGCGCGGACGGCACTTCCGGTGCGAACGGCGCTTCCGGTGCGAACGGCACTTCCCGGGCCGGGGGCGCACGCGGGCCCGGGTGTCCTACCTCCGCGCGCCCGTTGACGCCCCGTCGCCCGGCGGTCTTCACTCGGAACGGGCATGCCGAGGAGTGCTGCGCATGCCGCCGTGTGCCGTCGATGAGGAGGCCCAGCACGATGAAGGCTCACCGGACCCCGACCACGCCCGCGGCGAGCGCCGCCGAACAGCCCGCCCCGAAGCTCCTGCCGGTCCTCGCCGCGGGTTGCGGCTGCGGCCCGGGCTGCGGCTGCGGCTGCCAGTCAGGGGCGCCCTGCCAGTGCGGCGGCGCCACCGGCGGCTGCTGCGGCCACTGAACGACGGTGCCCCGCCGGGCCGGCTCGGGCCGGTCCGGCGGGGCACCGGTGCGTGCGGGGGCGTCTCCGGGTCAGAAGGTGACGTCCATGCACTGGTAGAAGGCGTTGCTGGTGTCGGCGACGTCCCACACGGCGAGGATCACCTGGTGGCCGGTGCGGCCGCCCGGCAGGGTGCCGACGTGGCTCACCGTGGCCGGCGGCTGGGCGCCGTTGTAGGGCACGGTGAGGAACGGGGTCAGGTCGAGGCTGCTGCGGGTGATCTTCGTGCCCGCGTTGTAGCCCGCCTTGGTCAGGTAGTAGCGGAACTGGCTCGTGGAGTGCCGCGCGGTGAACTTCCAGGTCATCGTGAGCCGCTGCCCGGCGGTGACCCTGGTGGTCGGCCAGGCCCCGCCGCGCGGGTCGTCCAGCTGGGCGAAGCGGCTGTTGCCGCCCGCGCAGAGGGTGCCGTCGGACGGCCCGGTCGACGGGAAGCCCTTCGGGCCCTCGACGCTCTGCGGCTCCCACTGGATGTCGCCGCAGTTGGTGACCGTGCCGGCCGCGCACAGGGCGGCGCGGCTCGGCGGCGTCGTGACGTAGGCGTGCGACTGGGCGGGGACGGCGGTGGCGAACGGGACGGCCGCGGCAGCCGCGACGGCGGCCAGGATGTGACGCTTGCGCATGGTGCTCCCTCCGTGGGGGTGGATGGAGTGCGTGTGCAGGTGCGTGTTCCGTGGTGCGCGTTGTCGTGCGCGAACAGACCGGCGGGGCAGCGCCCTGCGTGGGGTTGGCGTGCTCGCGCCAGGTCTGGACCACCACGCTAGGAGCGGAGGCGGCCGTCCGTCAATGGTCTGAACCAGTTTGAGGACACCGGGAGGTGACGGTGCGTCGGGTCGCGGGCCTCCCCGGAGGCACCCCCCGGAGGCGCACGCCGGGCCCTCCGCAATACTTCCCTGCCATGACGACTGCGCTGATCGTGACCATGACGGTCCTGCTGCTGCTCGGCGCCGCCCAGGCCGTCCACAAGGCGCGGGCCCGCCGCTGGTACGACGCCGGGGCCTCGCTCTGCGGGACGCTCGGCGCCTGGCTCGTCACCGTCGCCGGGACCGCCCGGCACCCCGACCCGCTCTTCTTCTGGGCGGGCCTGGCCATCGTCCTGCTGGGCTTCGCCCTCGAATTCGCCGCCCGGCATGCGGCACGGGTCCGCGACGCCGCCGGAGCACCAGCGGACGGCCCGGCGGAGGGCCCGGCGCAGGGCCCGGCGGACGGCCCGGCGCAGGGCCCGGGAACGGCGAAGGCCCCTCACCGGCACGAGGCGCGCAGGTGAGGGGCCGTATCGCTGTCGGGCTTACTTCTTGCCCTGGTTCTTGACCGCCTCGATGGCCGCAGCGGCGGCGTCGGCGTCGAGGTAGCGGCCGCCGGGGGTGAGCGGCTTGAAGTCGGCGTCGAGCTCGTAGACGAGCGGGATGCCGGTGGGGATGTTCAGGCCCGCGATGTCCGCGTCGGAGACGCCGTCGAGGTGCTTGACCAGCGCGCGGAGGCTGTTGCCGTGCGCGGTGACGAGCACGGTGCGGCCGGCGGCGAGGTCGGGGACGATCGCGTCATACCAGTACGGGAGCATGCGCTCCACGACGTCCTTGAGGCACTCGGTGCGCGGGCGCAGCTCGCTCGGGATGTCGGCGTAGCGGTCGTCGCCGGCCTGCGAGTACTCGTTGTCGTCGGCGAGGACGGGCGGCGGGGTGTCGTACGAGCGGCGCCAGAGCTGGAACTGCTCCTCGCCGAACTCGGCGAGGGTCTGGGCCTTGTCCTTGCCCTGCAGGGCGCCGTAGTGGCGCTCGTTGAGGCGCCAGCTGCGGCTCACCGGGATCCAGTGGCGGTCGGCCTTGTCCAGGGCGATCTGCGAGGTGCGGATCGCGCGGCGCAGCAGGGAGGTGTGCAGCACGTCGGGGAGGAAGCCCTCGGCGGCGAGGAGCTCGCCGCCACGCGCGGCCTCCTTCTCGCCCTTCTCGTTGAGGTCGACGTCGACCCAGCCCGTGAAGAGGTTCTTCTGGTTCCACTGGCTCTCGCCGTGGCGGAGCAGGATGAGTCGGTAGGTCGTGTCAGCCATGGGCGCCAGTTTAGAGGAGGAGGAATTCGGTTGGTCGGGCCGTCTCATCCCAGGTAATGTCCGCCTATCGCCTTCGCCTCTTACCACCGCGCCGGCGGGCCTCACCCGGCCCGGCTGCGCGCGTGGCCGCACGCCCGGGAGCCGCCCATGCCCGCCGCAGTCCGCCTGCGCACCGCCGCCCGGGAGACGGTCGGCGGACTGCCCGGCCCGTTCTGGTGGCTGTGGACGTCGACCCTGGTGAACCGCCTCGGCGGCTTCGTGGTGACCTTCCTCGCGCTCTACCTGACCGCCGACCGCGGCTACTCGCCGGCGTACGCGGGCCTGGTGGCGTCGCTGTTCGGTCTGGGGTCCGCCGTGGCGGCCGTCGGGGGCGGCGTGCTGACCGACCGGTGGGGCCGGCGGCCGACCCTGCTCGCCGCCCAGCTGGGCACGGCGGTGTCGACGGCGGTGCTGGGCTTCTGCGACGGCCGGGTGACGATCGCGGTGACGGCGTTCGCCGTCGGCCTGGCGAGCAACGCCTCCCGGCCGGCCGTCTCGGCGATCATCGCGGACATCGTGCCCGCCGAGCACCGGGTGCGGGCCTACTCCCTGAACTACTGGGCGATCAACATCGGCTTCGGCGTCTCCGCCGCGGTGGCCGGGCTGATCGCCGCGCACGGTTACCTGGCGCTGTTCCTGCTGGACGCCGCCTCCACGCTGGCCTGCGCCGTGGTGGTCTTCGTGCGGATCCCGGAGACCCGTCCCGAGCGGGCCGCCGCCGCCGCTGCCGGGGCGGCACCGGCGGAGCCCCGGGCCGGCCTGGGCACGGTCTTCCGGGACACCCGCTTCATGGCCCTGGTCGCGGTGAACCTGCTGCTGGCCGTCGTGGTGCAGCAGGGCAGCACCACGCTGGCGGTGGACATGGGCCGCGAGGGGATCTCGGCCACCCGGTACGGCCTGGTGATCGGCCTGAACGGCCTGCTGATCGTGCTGCTGCAGCTGCCGGTGACCCGGCTGATGGCGGGCCGCGGGCGGACCGGCCTCCTGGTGGTCAGCTCGCTGCTGACCGGCTGGGGATTCGGGCTCACGGCCCTCGCGGGCGGTTCGGCGGGGTTCTACGCGTTGACGGTCGCGGTCTGGACGGTCGGCGAGATCATGGCCGCCCCCACGATGATGGGCCTCGTCGCGGAGCTGTCGCCCGCCCGTGCCCGCGGCCGCTACCAGGGCGTCTACTCGCTCTCCTGGTCGCTGGCCTCGTTCGTCGGCCCGGCGGCCGGCGGCTTCCTGCTGGAGCACGCCGGCGGCCGGGTGGTGTGGGGCGGCTGCGCGGCCTTCGGCACCGCGGCCGCCGTGGCGTTCCTGTGGCTCGGACGGCGGCCCGCACCGGCGGCCGCGGCGGAGGGCCGGCCGGTCGGGGCCGCCGAGCTCAGCCGCTCGTAGCGGCGTCCGTGCCCGCCTCCGGCGGTCCGCCGTCCGCGGGGGCGGCCAGGTGCGCGAACGCGGCCAGGTTGCCGACGGACTCGCCGCGCTTGGTGCGCCACTCCCACTCGCGGCGGATCGCCGTGGCGAAGCCGAGTTCGAGCAGCGTGTTGAAGGGTTCGTCGGCGCTCCGGAGCACGGTGCCCAGCAGCCGGTCCACCGCGTCGGGGGTGAGCGCCTCCAGCGGCAGCCGTCCGGCGAGGTAGACGTCGCCGAGGCCGTCGACGGCGTACGCCACGCCGTAGAGCCGGGTGTTGCGTTCGAGCAGCCAGCGGTAGACGGCCTCGTGGTTCTCGTCCGGCCGGCGGATCACGAAGGCGTTCACCGACAGGGTGTGGTCGCCCACGCGCAGCGCGCAGGTGGTGGAGAGCTTGCGGGTGCCGGGCAGCGTCGCGACCAGCGTGTACGGGTCGGTCGCCGCCGCTTCCCAGCCCACCCCGGCCTCGTCGAGCGCGGTGCGGAGGAGGGCCAGCGCGTCGTCCTTGGTACGGATTGCCATGGAGCTGACGCTACTCGCCGGTACCCCCGGGGCGCACCGCCCGACCCGCCGCGGGACGGCACCGCGCCGGCCGCGCCCCGGTCAGGCCCGGCGGCGCAGCCGGTCCTCCGGGCGGGCCATAGCCCCCGCGTACACCTCGGCCGTCGCGGCCGCGGCCGTGCCCCAGCCGAAGGCCGCCGCGTGCCGGGCCGCCGCCTCGCCGCGCCGCTGCACGAGATCGGGCAGCGTGACGTACGGCTCCAGGGCCTGCGCCCAGGCGGCCGGGTCGTGGCCGTGCACGAGGGTGCCCGTGAGGCCGTCCCGGACGGCGACCGGCAGGCCGCCCACGGCGGCGGCGACCACCGGCGTGCCGCAGGCCTGGGCCTCCAGCGCGACCAGGCCGAAGGACTCGCTGTAGGAGGGCATGACCAGGGCGGTGGCCGCGCGGTACCAGGTGGCGAGCCGCTCCTGGCCGACCGGCGGGTGGAAGCGGACGACGTCGGAGATGCCGAGCTGGGCGGCGAGCTTGTGCAGGCTCTCGGGCCGGGCCAGGCCCGTGCCGGAGGGCCCGCCGACCACCGGCACGACCAGCCGCTCGCGCAGCTCCGGTCGCCGGTCGAGGAGCACGCCGACGGCCTTCAGCAGCACGTCCGGCGCCTTCAGCGGCTGTATGCGGCCGGCGAAGAGCAGCACGGCGGCGTCCTGCGGCAGCCCCAGCCCGGCGCGCGCCTCGGCGCGGTCGCCGGGGCGGAAGACGTCCAGGTTGACGCCGGGGTGCACGACGGCGAGCTGGTCGCCGCGGGCCGCGTAGTGCTGCGAGAGTTCGCCCGCCTCCTCCGCGGTGTTGGCGATCAGCCGGTCCGCGGCCTCGACGACCTGGGTCTCGCCGATCACCCGGGCGGCGGGCTCGGGCGTGTCGCCCTCCGCGAGCGCGGCGTTCTTGACCTTGGCCATGGTGTGCATGGTGTGCACCAGCGGCACGCCCCAGCGCTCCGCCGCGAGCCAGCCGACCTGCCCGGACAGCCAGTAGTGCGAGTGCACGAGGTCGTAGTGCCCGGGCCGGTGGCCCGCCTCGGTGCGCAGCACCCCGTGGGTGAAGGCGCAGAGCTGCGCGGGCAGGTCCTCCTTGAGCAGCCCTTCGAACGGGCCGGCCGTGACGTGCCGCACCAGCACGCCGGGGGCGAGCTGCACGGTCGGGGCGTCGTCGGAGCTGATCGCGCGGGTGAACACCTCGACCTCGATGTCGAGCGCGGCGAGCCGCTTGGCGAGCTCGACGATGTAGACGTTCATGCCGCCGGCGTCGCCGGTGCCCGGCTGGTGGAGCGGCGAGGTGTGCACGCTGAGCATCGCGATGCGCCGGGGCCGGCGCTGACGTCCCCCGACGAGGGCCTGCAGCCGGGCGAGGCGGGCGGGCGGGGCGAGACCGGCGCCCTGTCCGGCACCTGGGGCCTGGGCAAGGCCCGCCACCTGGGCGAGCCGCTCACGACGGGCCGCGCGTGCGGAGTGCTGCGTCACCTGGCTGAAGCCTCCTCGTGCTCCCGGCCGATCGGTACGTCCGGCCGTACGGGCGGGCCCGCAGGACGGCCGCAGGGCGCGGCCGGGCCGCCCTGCGGGTCGGCGTGCTCCGCCGGGGCCGACAGCTCCGGGCAGGACACACGCCGAGGGTGGCAACCACGGGCCCGCCGTCCGCTATTCCCGTGGCGACGACCGTCACAGCACCGGGCCGCCGCCCGCCCGCCCGCCCCACCGGCGCGCTCCCCCGGGGAGAGGGCCCCGGGGCCGGTCCGGGGCGCCGCGTACGCTGAGGCGTGGCCGCATTCGACCCCTCCCCCGTCCGCCCCTCCCCCGTCCGCGGAGCCCGTACGACCCGCCCGGTCGGGACGGTCACCCGCGGCACCACCAACACCAACCGGCTCCGCCGGATGGACCGCTGGATCACCCACACGATGGCCCGGACCCTGCGGACCGCCGCCCGCCCGCCGGTCGCGGTCGACCTCGGCTACGGCGCCGCGCCGTGGACGGCGGTCGAGCTCGCGACCCGGCTGCGCGCCGTCCGGCCGGACGTGCGGGTGGTGGGGATCGAGATCGAACCGGCCCGGGTCGCGGCCGCCCTCCCCTACGCCGACCCGCCGCGGCTGAGCTTCCGCCGCGGCGGCTTCGAGGTGCCGCTCGACGGCGGGGCCGCCCAGCTCATCCGCGCCGCGAACGTGCTGCGGCAGTACGACGAGGAGACGGTCGGCACGGTCTGGGAGCGGCTCTGCGGGCGGCTCGCCCCCGACGGGCTGCTCGTCGAGGGCACCTGCGACGAGATCGGCCGCCGGCACGTCTGGGTGGCGCTCGGACCCGAGGGACCGCGGACGGTCACCTTCGCCGCACGGCTGGCCGACCTGCAGGCGCCGTCCGACCTGGCGGAGCGGCTGCCGAAGGCGCTCATCCACCACAACGTGCCGGGGCGCCCGGTGCACGCCTTCCTCTCCGACTTCGACCGCGCCTGGGCGTCGGCCGCACCGTACGCGGCGTTCGGGGCCCGCCAGCGGTGGATCGCGGCCTGCACGGCACTCGCGGGGAGCTGGCCGCTGGTGGACGCGCGCGGCCGGTGGCGGCAGGGCGAGGCCACGGTGGACTGGGCGGCGCTGGCCCCGTAGGCCACCACCACCCGCACCTCGCCCACCCGGCCGCCGGCGGCCGTCCGCACCCGCACGGTCCCGGCCGGCCCGGGGCCGTGGCCTGCGCGGCCGGGCCGCCGGGCACGGGCGGCGACCGCAGGCCCGGCAGGGGCGGGCCCGTGTACGGCTCGACCGATTCACTCGAACGAGTTATCGATTTCCTCTGGCGTGTTGACGGCCCGTCACGCCACCATGGGGATGTCGCACCCGTCGTCGCCCGTCACACCCGGCGCCGCCGACCCGCCGCCACGATCCCGCCCGACCGCACGCACCTCCGGGCCCGATCCGCACCGGCGCGGCACCGACGGCCAGGCCCCCTCCCGCCCGACCCTCGTCAGCCCGACCCCACCTCACGCCGCACCCGCTCGAACACCGCGTACGCCTCCGCATCGAACAGCACGAACCGCACCTCCGCCGGCCCCTCGGCCGATCCGTCCGGCGCGACACGCGCCCCCTCCTCCACCACGGTCGTCAGCGCGATCCGCGCGGCGTCCTCCAGCGGCCACCCGAAGATCCCGGCGGAGATCGCCGGAAAGGCCACCGTCCGTGCACCCAGCTCCCGCGCCACGCGCAGCGATTCCCGATAGCAGGAGGCCAGCAGCCCGGTCCGCTCCGTCCGCTCCTCCGGGAGGAACACCGGCCCCACGGTGTGCACCACCCACCGGGCCGGCAGCCGCCCGGCCGTCGTCGCCACGGCCCGACCGGTCGGCAGGCCCTTGCCGTAGTGGGAGGCCCGCAGCCGACGGCAGTCCGCGAGAATCTCCGGACCGCCCCTGCGGTGGATCGCCCCGTCGACCCCACCACCGCCGAGCAGCGAGGAGTTGGCGGCGTTGACCACCACGTCCACCTGCTGATCCGTGATGTCACCCTGGACCAGCGTGATCTGCATCACCGAAATCGACCTCCCGTCAGCCCCCGTGCGCACGGCCGCCACGCTAGCCGTGCACGCCGCCGAGCGCGTGGCGATAACCACAGCCGCGGCTGCCAGTCAGAGAAATCCCCGGAGATCACGTTATGGTCGCGAGAAGCTCCTCGACCCGCGGTGCCAGGCGGGCACTGCAGACGGACATCAGCCGTTGGGCAGTCGGGGAAAGGAAGGACCGACCAATGCCCGCATCGGGAGACGGCCGGGCATCCACTGCCACAGGCAGGTTCGGTGCCGCCGACGCCGCCGACACCGCACGCCGTGCGGGCGCGGTTCCAGTCACGGATCCGGCCACGGACGCGCCCGCCCCCGGTGGCACGCCCGGCCTGCAGGCCGGGCGTGCCACCGGGACGGCGGACGCCCGCCCCGCGGAGCGCCCGCACCGGCCCGCCGCGCCCCGCGAGCCGGCACCGATACCGCATCCCCGGTCGAACTCCGGCGGGCCGGCCGACACCACCGGCGAGGCCCCGTACCGCCTGCTCGTGATCGAGGACGGCGACACCGGGGACTTCGGCCTGATCGAGGCCCTCGTGGCGGACAGCGGCGCCCGCGTGGACCTGCACCGCGCCGGCGGCATCGCCGAGGCCGCCGACCTGCTCGCGCCCACCACGCTGTCGGCACGCCGCGGCCGCGGCCGTCCCGTCGACTTCAACTGCGTGCTCCTCGACCTGGCCGCCCCCGGCCACCTCGTCGAGCCCGCCCACCCGGCCGACGAGGCCTTCCCGTCCGACGGCCTCGACGGGCTCCGCGAGCTCCGCCGCCGCGCCCCGCACGTCGCCCTGGTCGTCCTCACCGACGCCGCGGGCGCCGAGCTCGGCGCCGCCGCCGTCGCCGCCGGCGCCCAGGACTTCCTGGTCAAGCGGGAGACCGACGGTCCCCTGCTGGCCCGCGCCCTGCGGTACGCCGTGGAACGCAAGCGGGCCGACGAGTCGCAGCGCCGGCTCGTCGAGGCCGAGCTCCGCGGCCAGGAGAACGCCCGCCTCCAGCGGCACCTGCTGCCCACCCCGCTGCTCGACGGCGCCGGACTCGCCTTCACCCGCCGGTACCGGCCGGGCCGACGGCGCGCCCTGCTCGGCGGCGACTTCTACGACGCCGTCCGCACCGACGACGGCACCGTGCACGTGGTCATCGGCGACGTCTGCGGTCACGGCCCGGACGAGGCGGCGCTCGGGGTCGCCCTGCGGATAGCGTGGCGGACCCTGGTCTTCGCCGGGCTCACCGGCCAGCAGCTGCTCACCACGCTCCAGCACGTGCTGGAGCACGAGCGGCGCAGCGACGAGATCTTTGCCACCCTCTGCATGCTCGTCCTCACCCCCGGGCCGCGGCCGCAGGGGGCGGACGGTGCGTCCCCGGGCGCACCCGGGGTCGAGCACGCCAGCCTCTTCCTGGCGGGCCACCCGGCGCCCCTGCTGCTGGGCCCCGGCGGCACGCCGCAGCTGCTGCCCGCCGAGCAGGCGGGCCCCGCACTCGGCCTGCTGCCGTGCGACGACGGACTCGCCGCCTGGCCCGCACAGCAGCTCGAACTCCACCCCGGGTGGAGCCTGATGCTCTACACCGACGGGCTGGTGGAGGGCCGGGTCGGCGCCGGGTCGCGCCGGCTCGGGCAGGACGGCCTGATCGAGCTCATCGCCGACCACCAGGCCGGCGGGCTGAGCCGGGGCCGGCTGGTCGACAGCGCCCTCGCCGAGGTCGAGGAGCTCAACGGCGGCGCACTGACCGACGACGTCGCGGTGCTGCTGCTGGAGCGCAACCCGGTGCCCGCCCTCATGGGCTGACGGCCGGGTCCGCAGCCGGACGCGCCGCGGGGGCGGCACCCCCGGTCGGGGTGCCGCCCCCGCGGCACGTGCGGGTCGGACGCCGGGTCACCAGGGCCCGTAGGGGCCGATGTTGCGGCGTCCGCCGCCCCGGCCGTCCGTGAGCTGCTTGATCGCCGGGCGCACGTCGACCATGTACACGATGGCGGCGACCAGGCCGATCAGGGTCAGGAAGTTGCTCAGCACGTACGCGCCGAGCAGGAGGTCGAGGCCGAGGGCCAGCCCCAGCACGATCAGCCAGAATCCCTTGGTCTTCTTGTCCGCGGCCCGGTACGCGTCGTCGCGGCGCAGCGCCGCGTCGACGAGGGCGAACAGCTTGAAGCCGATGATCGCCATGGCGAGCCACCAGAACGGGTTCAGGTAGTCGAAGAGCAGGATGTCGGACACTTCGGTCTCCTCACGGCGGCCTCGGCTCTACCGCCCATCGTGGCACGGCACGCGGCCCGCCTCGGTGACAACGTCCGGATCGTCCCGGACGTCCCCGGAACCCGTCGCACGCACGCGCGCCGACCGAACGGGTGACGGGCGGGCGGCGCGCCGGCGGCGGCGCACCGTCCGGTGCACCGCCGCCGGGGCGCGTGACGGGCTCAGGTCACTTGGTGCTCTTGCGGGCCCGCGGCGCCTTCTTCTCCGTGTCGGGGGCCGGCTCCTCCACGAGCTCGCCCTCGACCGGCTCGGCGTCCAGCGCGACCTCGGTCACCACGGCCTCGGCGACGGGCTCTCCCACCGGGGCCGACCCGGCCGGGGCGGTGCGGCCCTTGTCGACGACGGACTTGCCGCGCACGGCCAGCTCGTCGTACGCCTCCTTGGCCTTGACGGCCAGCTCGGCCGCGCGGGCCACCTGCTGCAGGGCGAAGGTCTGCGCCTTCTCCTGGAGCTCCTTCAGGTCGGTCGGCAGCGTGGCGACGGCCTCGTTCACCTTGCCCTGCGCCCCGACCAGGCGGGCCTGGGCCTCCTGCAGCCGCGCGGCGGCCTTCTCCTGCGTGGCCTTGCGGTCGGCGGCCAGCGCCTCGACCTTGCCCGGCACCACGCGCAGCTTCTCGTACGCGAGGTCGCCGGCCCCGGCGAGGGCGTAGAGCGGCGTGGGGTCGCTGAGGGTCTTCTTGATGTCGTCGGTGATCGGCATGACCGGTCCTCCCGGGCGTTCGGGTGCGTGCGGTGGTCTCGGTGGCGGCCAGGTGCGGCCGGGCGCCGGCGGCGGGTGCGCGGCGGCGCGTCAGCCCTCGGCCGGCGCGGTCGGCGCGGCCCGGGCGGCAGGAGTCCCGGCGGGAGCGTCGGTGCTCTCGCGGTTCTCCTTCAGGAAGGCGTCGTAGACGGCGAGCAGTGCCTGCTTCTGCCGTTCGTTGATCAGGGGGTCGGCGAGGATCGAGGCCCGCAGTTCGAGCCCTTCGCCGTGCCGCTCCTCCAGGATTCCGGCCTGCACGTAGAGCGTCTCGGCCGAGATCCGCAGCGCCTTCGCGATCTGCTGCAGGATCTCCGCGCTCGGCTTGCGCAGCCCGCGCTCGATCTGGCTGAGGTACGGGTTGGACACGCCGGCCGCGTCCGCGAGCTGCCGCAGCGTGAACTGCGCGGTACGCCGCTGCTCGCGGATGTACTCGCCGAGCGAGCCGACGTTCAGTGAGGCCATGCCCTCCAGCATGCCCACCCCTGCTTGCAATTGCAAGCAGGTTGCTAACTGCAGCAACCGTGTCGGCCCGCGGAGGGCGCCGCCCGGGGGTTCAGGCCGGGGGTTCAGGCCCGGGGGTTCACGGGTTCCGCCGGTACGGGGTGCCGGACGCGGTCGGGCGGCCCTGGCCGCCGCGTCGGCGCGGGCCGGGGATCCGGTGCGGGACGCCGACTCCCAGCTGCCGGGCCAGGGCCGGCTCCAGCGGGTAGGGGCGCTCGGTGGGCAGCAGGCGGACGGCCTGGGCGTTGAGACCGGCCCGGATCAGCCCGGAGATCCGGTGCACCCGGGGGGTGAGGTCGGTGACGGAGACCGTCCACTCGTCGACGAACGCGCCGAGGAGGGGCCGCCCCACGCCGACCTGGATGCTGTGGTGGCCGAGCGCCGCACCGGCGGCGGAGCGCTCCGGATCCCACCGGACGTGCGCGGCGGCGTCGGCGGGCGCGGCCTGGTCGTCCGTCGCCGGGACGGCCTCGGCGAGCGCGCGCTCCCAGCCCTCGCGGGTGATCCGTACGGCCAGCACGCGCTCCTGGCCCGTCCTGCGGGCCCAGTTGGTGCGGTGCATGAGCCAGCGGAAGGAGGGCTCGATCCAGATCGTCCGGTGGCCGGCGAACGGCTCGGCGGGGTGACCCGGGGCCCCGGGGGCGTGCGCCTGGTACATCACGATGGTGCGGTCGTCGTAGTCGGCACGGATCCGGCGCAGCTCGGTCACCGCACCACCCTGCCAGTCCGCCGGGAAATCCCGCAGCGGTTTTCCGCCCGGTCCGGCAGCATGGCGGCCATGTCGATCTTCGCCTCGTACGACGGAACCCCGCTCTGGTACGACGTCGCGGGCGACGGACCGCCGTTGCTGGCGCTGGGCGGCGGGCCGGGTACGGACGTCCGGTACCTGGGCGTGCTCGGCGGGCTGGACGGCCGGCGCACCCTCGTCCGGATGGACGGGCGGGCCGCGGGGCGCTCCGGCGTGCCGGCGGACCGGGCGAGTTGCGCGTTCACCGCGCAGGCGGCCGACGTGGACGCGCTCCGCCGCCACCTCGGCCTCGACCGGGTGGACGTGCTCGGTCACTCGGCGGGCGCCCTCACCGCGCAGCGGTACGCGGCGGAATTCCCGGCGGCCACGGGCCGGCTGGTGCTGGTGACGCCGGTCGGCCGGGCCGCGAGGGAGCCGGACGAGGCGGAGCTCCGGACGATCCGCGCCGCCCGTGCGGACGAGCCGTGGTACCCGGACGCGGCGGCCGCGGCATCCGAGGCGGCCGCGGGTACGGGCGACCCGTGGGAGCTCGCGGCGCGCCTCGCGCCGTTCAACTGGGGCCGCTGGGACGACCGGGCCCGTGCCGAGGCGTTCCGTGAACTCCCGCCCGCCCCGGCCTGGCTGCGGGCGGCCTTCTACGCGGGCGGCGCACCGGTGCGGCCGGTGGACGCGCCGGTGCTGGTGGTGGCGGGCGGCCGGGACGGCATGATCGGCACCGTGCCGGCCCGTCTGGTGGCGGGCTGCCACCCGCACGCACGGCTGGAGGTGCTGGCGGAGGCCGGCCACCGCCCGTGGGTGGACGAGCCGGGGCGGTTCCGCACGCTCGTCGAGGAGTTCCTCACCCGGGGACGGCCGGCGGGGCAGGCGCCGGTGGAGGGGGCCGGGGCCGGAGGTCAGTCCGGGGTGGTGAACCGGCGGTAGGCCGGGCCGAGCAGGTCCGCGAGGTCCCGGCCGCGGACGGTGATGCCGGAGGGCCCGAGCGGATCGATCGCGGGGGCCGCCGGGCGGTCGGGGACCTCGTCCCCGCGGAGGGTGAAGTCGCCTTCCCAGTAAGGGTCCGGGGGTGCCGGGCGGGGTCGGTCCGCCGTCGGGTCGGGGTTGCGGGCGTCGGTCACGGTCAGGCTCCGGTCGCGTCGGCGGAGAGGGCCAGCAGGTCGCGCAGCTCGTCCGCGGGCAGTTCGGTGAGCCACCGCTCGCCCGTGCCGACCACGGTGCCCGCCAGGGTGCGCTTGGCCTCGACGAGGTCGGCGATGCGCTCCTCGACCGTGCCGGTGCAGACCAGCCGGCGGACCTGGACGTCGCGGCGCTGGCCGATCCGGTGGGCGCGGTCGGTGGCCTGGTCCTCGACGGCCGGGTTCCACCAGCGGTCGAGGTGGACGACCTGGTTGGCGGCCGTGAGGTTGAGGCCGGTGCCGCCGGCCTTCAGCGAGAGCAGGAACACGCCCGGCCCGTCGGGCTGCTGGAAGCGGTCGACGAGCCGCTCGCGTTCGGTCCGGGGCACGCGGCCGTGCAGGTGGAGCACCTCGGTGCCGAGCCGGCGGGCGAGGTGGGGGCGGAGCCTGACGGCGAAGTCGGCGTACTGGGTGAAGACCAGGGCGCGGTCGCCGGCGGCGAGGGCGGCGGCGAGGATCTCCTCCAGCCGGTCGATCTTGCCGGAGCGGCCGGCCAGTCCGCCGCGGTCGTGCACGAGTTGGGCGGGGTGGTTGCAGACCTGCTTGAGGCGTCCGATCGCGGCGAGCACGGCGCCCTTGCGTTCGACGCCGCGGACTCCCCGGACGCGCTGCAGCAGGTCGGCGACGACGGCCTGGTAGAGCCCGGCCTGTTCGGCGGTGAGGTTGCAGCGCACGGTGAACTCCTGCTTGGCGGGCAGGTCGAGGGCGATCGCGGGGTCGCCCTTGACGCGGCGCAGCAGGAAGGGCCCGCTGAGCCGCCGGAGGCGGTCGGCGACGGCCCGGTCGGCGTTCTGCTCGACGGGGACGGCGAAGCGTTCGCGGAACGACTCGGCGCTGCCGAACAGCCCGGGGTTGGTGAAGTCGAGGATGGCGTGCAGCTCGGCCAGCCGGTTCTCGACGGGGGTGCCGGTGAGGGCGATGCGCGGGCCGGAGGGCAGCGAACGCAGGGCGCGGGAGCGGTCGGTGGCCCCGTTCTTGACGGCCTGGGCCTCGTCGGCGACGATGCGCCGCCACCGGACGGTGCGGAGCGGCGCGGCGTCGCGCTGGACGACGCCGTAGGTGGTGACGACGAGGTCGGTGCCCGCCGCGGCGGCCTCCACGCCCTCGCGGTCGGCGCCGTGGTGGATGTGCACGCGCAGGCCGGGCGTGAAACGGGCGGCCTCGCGCTGCCAGTTGCCGACCAGCGAGGTCGGGCAGACCAGCAGGGTGGGCCCGGTGGCGCCCTCGGCGTGTTCCCGGGCGAGCAGGGCGAGGGTCTGGACGGTCTTGCCGAGGCCCATGTCGTCGGCGAGGACGCCGCCGAGGCCGAGCCGGCCGAGGGCGTGCAGCCAGGCGGCGCCGCGCCGCTGGTACGGGCGGAGTTCGCCGTGGAAGCCGGGCGGGGGCGGGCCGTCGGCGGTGTCGGCGGGTGCGGTGCCGGCCCGGCCGGCCAGCAGGTCGCCGAGGGGGCCGTCGGCGTGCACGGCGGTGACGGGCAGCCCGGCGACGCTCGCGGTGTCGTCGAGGGCGAGGCGGAGGAGTTCGGCCGGGTCCATGGTGCCGGTGGCGTGCCGGAGGAGGAAGGCGTAGGCCGCGCGGATCTGGCCGGGGTCGACCTCCGTCCACCGGCCGCGCAGCCGGACGAGGCCCTGCTGGGCGGCGGCGAGTTCGGTGAGTTCGTCGTGGGTGAGGACGGTGTCGCCGAGGGCGGCCTGCCAGTGGAACGCGACGACGTCGTCGCGGTCGATGCGGGCGGGCTGCTCGACGGCCCCGGGGGTGCCGGTGCGGGTGGTGAGGGCGAGGCCCAGCCGGGGCCGCCGCTGCCACCAGGCGGGCAGCATGACGCCGAAGCCGGCGCCGGCGAGGGCGGGTGCGGCGTCGCGCAGGAAGGCGAGGGCGCCGGCCCGGTCGAGGGCGAGTCCCGTCGGGCGGAGCTGCCGGGCGGTGTCGTGCAGGGCGGGGTGCAGGAGGGCGGCCCGGTCGAGTTCGGCGGCGAGCGCGGCGCCGGGGCTGTCGACCGTGCGGGAGAGCGCGGCGTGGCCGGGGCCGTGCGTCCAGAGGTCCTCGGCGGGGACGAGCAGCGACGGCCGGTCGACGGCCTGGAGCAGGAGGTCGAGCCGCCAGTCGTCGTCGGCGGCACCGGGGGCGTCCTCCGCGCCGGCGACCGGCCCGGCGGCGGCGACCGGTCCGGTGCAGGCGACCGCGTCGGGCAGGCCCGCGTCGTGGCCGAGCGGTTCGGTGAGCCGCAGGACGAGCCGGACGGCGGGGTCGGCCGGCGGGCGGGCGCGCCAGGCGGCGAGCTGTCCGGCGAGTTCCGCGGGGGCGGTGCCGAGGTGTCCGTCCGGGGCGTACCACGCACCGAGCCAGGGGGGCCCGGCGGCCGGGGGCGGGGTGTCGGCGAGGGCGGCGCGGGCCTCGCGGTCGGTGAGTGCCTCCAGGGCGTCGGCGAGCAGCCGGTCGGCCCGGCGGCGGCCGGCGGCACCGTCCGCGTCGGTGGCGAGGAGCGCCCGGGGGCAGCCGGCGGCGAGGGCGGCGGCCTCGGCCCGGTCGGCGGCGTCGGGGGCGGGCCGCCAGGCCGCGTACGCCGTGCCGTCCCGGTCGTCGAGGACGGGCAGGACGCGGCCCCGGCCGACCAGCCGCCACGCGAGGTCGTGGACCGCGGTGAGCCAGCGCAGCGAGCCGCCGTAGCCGAGTTCGGTGGGCGGGGCGCCGTCGGGCTGGCAGTGGGCGCCGCCGTGGTGCGGGTCGAAGAGCGCGCCGAGCAGCTGGGCGGGGTGCGGGCCGTCGAGGACGAGCACGGGCACCCGCCAGGCGGCGGTGGGGGCGGCGCCGGTGCGGGTGCCGCCGGGGAGCTGGGTGGACGGTGCGGGTGCGCCGCCGGTGGTCGGCAGGTGGAGGGTGGTCCAGCGTTCGGCGGCCTGGGCGGCGAGCCAGCCGGGGCCGGGGCCGAGGCCGGCGAGCAGGCGGGCGACCTGCGGGGCCGGGCAGGCGTACGGGTGGGCGGCGGGTCCGTGGCCGGGGGCGGGCGGGGGCTGTGCGGTGTCGGGTGCGGGGCGGGCGGCGGCGTCCTCGGCCCACAGGGCGAGCCGGCCGCCACCCTGCCAGAGCGCGTGCAGGGCGTACATGGGTGCACCTTCCGTGGGCCGACGTCCTCACCTTAGGCACGGGGGCCGACACCTCGGGCACGAGGACCGACGGGGCGGCTGCCGGGGAGCGGAGCGGCGGGCGGAGCCGCGGGCGGCGGCCGCCGGGGGTGTCCGGCCGGGGTGGTGCGGGACTCGCCGGACCAAGTGGTTGAACTTTGAACCATGACGCGTTACGGTGGAGCCAACAAGTTGAAGCCTAAACAAATGGCTTCGGACCAGAGGAGCAAGCCGTGGGTATCTTCAGCCGCAAGAACGACACCACCGTCGCCGTCGCCACCCCGGTCGCCGGCCCCGGCCTCGGCCACCTGACCGGCGGGTACACCATCGACACCACCCACAGCCAGATCGGCTTCGCCGTCCGCCACGCCATGGTCACCAACGTCCGCGGCGAGTTCACCGAGTACGAGGGCAAGCTGCACCTCGACGGCAACGAGCCCGCCAACTCCTCGGCCGACCTCGTCATCAAGGTCGCCAGCATCGACACCAACCAGGCCCAGCGCGACGAGCACCTGCGCACCGGCGACTTCTTCGCGGCCGACACCTACCCGGAGATCCGCTTCCGCTCGACGTCCGCCGAGCGGATCGGCGACGAGTCGTACCGGCTGACCGGTGACCTCACCATCAAGGACACCACCCGGCAGGTCGTCCTCGACCTCGACTTCACCGGGCACGCCACGGACGTCTACGGCGCCGAGCGGGTCGGCTTCGAGGGCAGCACCACCGTCGACCGCACCGCCTGGGGCCTGACCTACAACGCGGCGCTGGAGACCGGCGGCGTGCTCATCGGCGAGAAGGTCAAGCTGAGCTTCGACATCTCCGCCGTCAAGGCCGCCTGACCGGAACCGCAGCACCCGACCCACCTGGCCACGCCCCCGCCGGTCCGACCGGAGGGGGCGCCGCCGCGTCCGGGCCCGGACGCCGGACGCCCCCGGCCCACCGAGGCCCCGGCACCCGGGAGCACGGGCACCCGGGGAGCGCCACCGTCAGCCGCCGCCCGCGGGGGCCCGCCCGGCGGGCAGCAGTGCCGCGTCCTCGGCCGGCAGCCAGCTCCCCGGCGGCCGCACGAGCCAGCCCTCCCGGCCGCCGAGCCGGGCGGCCGCGGCGCCCAGCGCGGCCAGGCCGGGATGCCGCAGGCCCGGCCGGTGCACCAGCCCCAGCAGGGCCAGCGGCAGCGGGTCGACGAGGGGCCGGGTGACGGCGCCGGGGATCCTGGGGCCGCCGGTCGTGGTGAGCACCGGCGCCCGGTGCCGGCCGAGGTAGCGCGCGAACTCCGGCACGCCGACCGGCGGCGTACGCCCCGGCGCGGCCGCCAACCCGTGGTCGCGGACGAGGCGGAGGCCCAGGTCGGTCCACTCGGTGGTCGCCGGGTTCCCCGCGAGGACGTCCAGCGGGTGCCCGGCCAGTGCGGCCACGGGCAGCGGGCCCGGGGCGGCGAGCGGGTGCCCGTCCGGCACGACGACCGCCAGCGGCTCCAGCCGCACCGGCACGTGCACGAGGCGGTCCCGGGTGCGGGCCGGAAGACCGGCGAACCGGCCGAACGCGACGTCCAGCCGGTGGGCGGCCAGTTCCTCGGCCGCCGCGGCCAGTCCGCCGTGGAAGCGGGCGAGCAGTTCGGTGTCCGGCGCGGCGGTCCGGGCGGCGTCGAGCACCCGCGCGGGCGTCAGGTCGTCGCCGTCGACGTCGCTGTTGAGGTCGACGAGCAGGACCCTGCGGTGCGCCGACGCGAGGATCTCGTCGTGCAGGGCGAGCAGCCGCCGGGCCTGGGGCAGCAGCGACTCCCCCACCGGCGTCAGCCGCACGCTGCGGCTCGTACGGTGGAACAACGGCTCGCCCAACTTCCTCTCCAGCGACTGCACATCGCGGCTCAGGGCCTGCTGGGCCACGTACAGGGCGGCGGCGGCGCGGCCGAAGTGCAGGGTCTCCGCCACGGCGACGAAACCGCGCAGCAGGCGGGGGTGGAGGTCCTGGGGCATGGTCCGTGCACCCTAGGCGGACGTCCGGCGGATCGACAACAGGAGTGCGTCGGTGGGCCGCCCACAAGTGTTGGACCGCACACGGACGCTCCGGAAGACTCGGAACGGCCCCTCCCCCCCCCAACCCTGTTGCCGGAGAACCGTGTTCGCCTCGTACCGCCGCATCCTGGCCCTTCCCGGGGCGCTCGCCTTCACCCTCTGCGGGCTGCTCGCCCGCCTCTCGATGTCGATGGGCGGGGTGTCCGCCGTCGCACTGATCGCCGAGCGGCGCGGCTCGTACGCCCTGGCGGGCGGCGTGTCGGCGGCCGGTCTGGCGACGGTCGCCGTCACCATGCCGCTGCTCGGGCGGCTCGTCGACCGCCACGGCCAGGCCCGGGTGGCCGTCCCCACGACGCTGACGGCCGCGGTGCCGTTCGCCGGGCTGCTGGTGTGCGTACGGCTCGGCGCGCCCTCCTGGACGCTGTTCGTCTGCTGGGCGGCCGCCTGCACCGTGCCGAGCGCCGGCGGGATGGTCCGGGCCCGCTGGACCCACCTGCTGCGCGGGGACGACGCCGGCATGCACCTGGCCAACTCCCTCGAACAGGCCCTGGACGAACTCTGCTTCATGACCGGCCCGGTGCTCGCGGTGCTGCTCTGCGGGTCGCTCTTCCCGGAGGCCGGGCTGATCGCCTCCGGGCTGCTCTGCGTGTCCGGCATGCTCCTGCTGGCCTCCTGCCGCGACACCGAGCCGCCCCTGTCCGGCCCCGGGGGCGCTCCCGGCGGCACCGCCGACCCGTACCCGGCCGGGGCCGCGGCGCGCGGCCGCCGTGGCCTGTGGGCCCTGCTGCCGGTCTTCCTCTGCACCTGCGTGGTGTTCGGCGCCCTGGAGGTGACCACGCTGGCCTCCGCCGATGCGGGCGGGCACCGGGCCTGGGCGGGGCTGCTGCTGGGTCTGGTGGCGGCCGGTTCGTGCGTGTCCGGCCTGGCGTTCGGCCTGCTGCGGCCGCGCAGGCCGGCCCGCACCCGGCTGCTCGTCGGGCTGGCCGCGATGACGGGCCTGCTGCTCCCGCTGCCCCTGGCCGGGTCGGCCGGGGCCGGCCCGGCGCTGCTCGCCCTGGCACTGTTCGCGGCGGGCTCGGCGACCGCGCCGACCATGATCAGCGGGATGACGCTCGTCCAGGAGGCCGTCCCGGCGCACCGGCTGAACCAGGGGATGGCCGCGGCGGTGTCCGCGATCCTGATCGGCGTCTCGGCGGGTTCGGCGCTCGGCGGGCTGGTCGCCGGGCGGGGCGACCCGGCCGCCGGCTACCTGGTGCCGGTCGGGGCCGCGGCCACGGCGCTGCTGGTCGCGGCGGGCGGGTCGCGGGTCCTGCGCGGCACCGGGCCGGGAGCGCCGGACGGCCGCGAAACCCGGGAGCCCGCTGTGGGTGCCGCCCGCTAGCCTCCGGGCATGGGAGCGGAAATCACGTACGTGCGCGGGGACGCCACCGCGCCGCAGGGGGCCGGCCTCAGGATCATCGCGCACGGGTGCAACGACCTGGGCGGCTGGGGCAAGGGCTTCGTGCTGGCGCTGTCGCGCCGCTGGCCGGAGCCGGAGGCCGCCTACCGGGCGTGGCACCGGGGCCGGTCGGGCAACGACTTCGCCCTCGGCGCCGTCCAGCTCGTGGAGGTCGGGCCCTACCTCCGGGTGGCCAACATCGTGACGCAGCGCGGCATGCGGACCGGCCGCTCCAGCGGCGTGCCGGTGCGCTACGAGGCGATCGACGCCGGGCTGGCCGCCTTGGGCGACCACGCGCTGCGGCTCGGCGCCTCGGTGCACATGCCGCGGATCGGCTGCGGTCTGGCCGGCGGCAGCTGGACGAAGGTGGAGCCGCTGGTGGCCTCCCGGCTCGCCGGGCGCGGCGTGGCGGTCACCGTCTACGACCGCTGAAGCGCGGCACGGCCGTCACCGCCCACGACCGCCGGGCCGCGTCCCACCGCCCGCGACCACCGCCTACGAGCGGTGGGGCGTGGCCGGCCAGCTGTACTCGTACTCGGGCAGCTCGTACCCGCCGGGGAAGTGGCCGGTCCGCTCGTCCGTCCGCAGGCCGCCCTCGCGCTCGTAGAACGCGACGGCGCGCCGGTTGCCGCACAGCACCTCCAGGCGCAGGACGGCGGGCGCGGCGCGGTCGAGGGCGGCGCGGAGCAGTCCGCTGCCGATGCCGCCGCCGGTGCGGCCGGGGCTGACGTGCAGGTTGTCGAGGAGGACGCGGCCGTCGGGTTCCGGCACGAGGTAGGCGAAGCCGACCGGCCCGTCGGGGTCCTCGGCGACGAGCAGGGTGGGGGTCGCGGCCGGGTCGCCGTAGTCGGCGGTGAGCCGGATCGCCCAGATCTCCTCGCGCTCGGCGGCCAGCCCGTCGCCGAGGGCCTCGTCGGGGACGAGGCCGGCGTAGGCGGTGCGCCAGCTGCGGGCGTGCAGGGCGGCGACGGCGGGTGCGTCGGCGGCACCGCCGGTCCTGATGGCGATCTGTCCGGTCATGGGGCCGAGCCTGCCACACGGCAGATCGCCCCCGATCTACTTGAACGCGTTCAAAACTTCCCGTAGAGTCGTCGCGCCGATCATGGACGCGTCCCTGCCCGGCAAGGGGGCGCACCGGGCGCGGAGGGGATGTCCGGTGCGGCCCCGCCCTCACCCCCGCGGCCCCGGGGCCGCGGCGGGACACGCCGCCGCCCCGCCGGGCTAGGCTCGGGCCCGTGGACGAGCAGAAGGGCAGCACCCTCGACATGGACGAGCCCGCCCAGGAACCCGCACTCGGCGCGGAACTGCCCGGCGGCCGTGCCCGCCCCAAGACCGGCAAGAGCGAACAGACCCGCGCCCTGATCCTCGCCACCGCGATGCGCCTCTTCCAGGAGCGCGGCTACGAGAAGACCACCATGCGGGCCATCGCCACCGAGGCCGGGATCTCCGTCGGCAACGCGTACTACTACTTCGAGTCGAAGGAATTCCTGATCCAGGGGTTCTACGACGGCATGACCCTGGAACACGCGGCCGACGCCGCGGAGCGGATGCGGGGGCACAAGGAGTTCGCCGACCGGCTGGACATCGCCCTGACCTCCTGGCTGGACTGCGCGGCGCCGTACCACGAGTTCGCGGCGCAGTTCTTCCGGACGGCCGCCGACCCGAACAGCTCGCTCAGTCCGTTCGCCAACGAGTCGCACCGGGCCCGCGCCACCGCCGTCGCCCTCTTCCGCGACGTGCTGACCGGCTCGGACGTCGCCCCCAAGCTCGACCAGGAGCTCGCCGAACTGCTGCCCGACCTGCTCTGGCTGCACCTGATGATCATCGTGCTGTACTGGGTCTTCGACCACACCCCTCAGCAGGAGCGCACCCGCGAGTTCGTCCGGCGGTCGACACCGATGGTCGCCAGGGTCGTCGTGCTCTCCCGCTACCGCGTCTTCCGCCCGCTCGTGCGGGACGCGAAGGGGCTGATCCAGGACTTCATCCTGCCCACCATCGGCCGCACGGCCACCTGACCGCACGGCCTCCCGGCTGCGCGGCCACCCGACCTCCCGGCTGCGCGGCCGCGGCCCGCCGGAGCCGGGTCCGGGTCCGGATCCGGTTCCGGGGCCCGTCCTGCCCGCACGCCGTCCCGGTCAGAACTCGTCCGGGTTGAACGGCTCCACCGCCGTCCGCAGCAGCAGGTCGGCGCGCTCGGCGCCGCCCGGGGCGGGCTCGGCGGCCAGCCCCGCGGCGACCAGCCGGACGGCCGACTCGCCGCCCAGGTGGAGGGAGCCGAGGGCGGCGACGTCCAGGGCGAGGTCGGCGGGCCCGTCGGCCGGCCCCTCCACCCGGGTGCAGCGGCCGGTGCCGTCCGCGGCGGCCTCCAGCAGCCAGCGGCCGGCCGTCCAGCCCTCGCGGTCGGCGACGTCCAGGACGAGCCGCCCGGCGGTGCGGTAGGTGCGGGCGCCGAAGGCCGCGGGCAGGTCGAGCAGGCGCAGCCAGAGGAAGTCGCCGCCGCCCCGGCCGGGCACGGCCGCGCGGGGGTCGGTGAGCTGCAGCGGCAGCGGGTCGTCGGCCGCGAGGATGCCGATCGACACGGTGCGCACCCAGTCGACGGAGAAGGCGAGCCGCCAGAGCGCGGTGGCGGTGGGGCCGTCCGTCGCGAGGAAGTCGTGCACGGTGAGGGTGCAGTTCGGGCTGTCGCCCTCCCACGTGTCGTCGACGGTGTAGGCGATCAGGCCGGTGACGGTGCCGTCGGGGGCCCGGTGCAGCGCGACGAACGGTTCCTTCCAGTCGTAGCCCGGGAGGCTGGTCGCGCCGGTGTGGAGCTTCCACCAGAGCGGGGAGCGGTGCAGCGCGCCGGGCCGGGTGCGCCGCCAGCGTTCGTGCAGTTCGGCGCCGAGCTTGCGGACCTCGGCCATGCCGGCGAAGTCGGTGCGGCCGCCGGAGTCCGGCAGGCCGGCGCGGAGGGACGCGCGGGTGAGGTCGACGGTGAGCGGGCGTCCGCGGGTGGCCGGGCCGAAGCCGAAGCGGCCGTAGATGGGGTACTCGGCGGCGATGAGGACGGCGGCGGCGGTGCCGCGTTCCCGGGCGGCGGCGAGGTCGCGGTGCATCATCCGGCTGAGCAGTCCGCGGCGGCGGTGCGTGGAGTTGACGGTGACGGCGGTGATCGCGTCGACCGGCAGCAGCGCGCCGCCGGGCAGGGTCAGTTCGGAGTCGAAGCTGCGGAAGGTCGCGACGCAGCGGGTCGGGTCGTACGGGTCGAAGGCGCCGAGGAAGCGGCCGGGCTCGAACTGCTGCCTCCGGTACTCGGTGCCCTCGTCGAGGTGGGGGCGGAGGAAGCCGCGGGCCACGCCTCGGTCCCACAGCGGGAGCTCGTCCTCGGTGACCGCGCGGACCTCGATGCCGCCGTCGGCCGCCTGCTGCTGTCGGATCGGCCGGCCCGGCCCGGTCTGCGCGTCGTTGCCCATCCAGCCACGGTACGGCGGACCCTCGGCGCGGGCATCCGATTTTCGCCCGCCCGTGCCCGGGGTGGCGGGGGTCCGTGCGGGAGGTGCTCGCGCGGCCGCTCAGGCGGGTCGGCGCTGCTGCGGGTGCGGCAGGCGGGGGTGGCGGTACGGCGGGTGCGGGCCGGGGGCGGCCACCGCCACGGCCGGGGGCGGCCCGGTGGGCCGCAGGGTGTGGACGCGCTGCCGGCCGGCCCGTACGGTGCGGCGGCGGGCGTGGGCGAGGGACTGCGCCCGGGTCCGCCGGGTGGCGTCGCGTCCGTCGGCGGCCCGGCCGGGTCCGGTGTCCGGGCGGCGGCCGGCGAGGACGGCGGCACGCCGGTCGGCGAGCCGGGCGGAGCGGCGGGCGAGCGCCCGGGCGTGCTGGGCGTCGAGGTGGGCGGTGGCCCTGGCGGCCATCTTCTCGGCGACCCGGTGGGTGGCGACGTGGTGCGGCGCCACCTTGTCGGGTGCGCCGGCGATCAGGTCGAAGAGCCAGGTGCGGGCGCGGTCGGCGCGGCCGTGCAGGCGGCGTTCGCGCCGGACGGCGCGGTGGCGGAGCCGGGGGCGGCTCGCGTAGCGCCAGCGGGCCCAGGGGCTTCCGGGCCGGGCGAGCCGGACGGCGCCGATGAGGGAGAGGCCGGGCACCATGATGCCGAGCAGGCCGGTCCAGAGCTTGCCCTTGAGCAGGGCGACGACGGAGGCCAGCGCGTTGGCGGAGATCACCGCGACCAGGCCCCAGCGGCCGGCCTCGACGGCGGACTGACCGGGTACGACGCCGAGCGGCACGTAGCCGGTGAGGAGCAGGGCGGTGACGAGCAGGCCGAGGACGACGGCGTCGACCGACTTGCGGCCCTGCTCGCTCCAGTACACGTCGTCCAGGTGCAGGATCAGCGCGAACTCGTCGAGGACGAGGCCGCAGCCGATGCCGAAGCAGAGCCCGAACCAGTCGATCCACGGGTGCCCGCCGTTGGTGGCGAAGACGCCGATGCCACCGACCAGCAGGAAGCCCAGGCCGAAGACCATGTGGTGGATGTGCAGCCCGCCGGGGGTGATGTTGCCCGGCCACCAGCGCACCTGGGCGCGGATCATGCGCACGCTGACGCGGATGCCGACGAAGGCCGTGATGAACCCGACGAGCAGCAGGAACAGCGGTTGCTTGTGCGCGGCGACGATGTACTCGCGGTAGCTGTCCAGCAGGTGACTGATCACGGGTGGTGCCTTCGTTCTCGGTGGTGCGGAGGTCCGGCCGGGCCGGATCCTGCTCAGAAGCCCCGGGTGCGTTTCGCGGCGCGGCGGGGGACGAGCAGGTACGGGGCGAGGCGTTCGGTCGCGCCGGGTGTCTTGAGGAACAGCCGGGCCACCTCCCCTCCCAGGTTGACGCCGATGGCGAGCGCCAGGGCGAGGGCCGCGGCCCGGGTGACGGAGACGAGCCCGGCCGAGGCGTGGCCCTGGGCGAAGGACAGCATGCCGAGGTAGAGCGCCGAGCCGGGCATGAGCGGGCCGATCGCCGCCGTCACGTACGGCAGCGCGGAGGCGTAGCGGTACCGGGCCATCAGTTCGCCGAAGAGGCCGACGAGGCCGGCCGCGGCCCCGGTGGCGGCGATCGGCGAGACCCCGGCGTTGGTCAGCACGCCGTACGTCGACCAGCCGATGCCGCTGCTGAGCACGGCCATCGGCAGGGTGCGGCGCTCGGTCTGCAGCAGCATGGCGAACGCCAGGGTGAGGACGAGGGCGGCGAGGAGCTGGATCGGCGGGTCGACGGCGCCGCCGAGCGCCTCGTCGGGTCTGAGCGCGGCGTTGTAGTTGACGCCCAGGTAGAGCACCGACATGACGCCGATGACGATGCCGGCGATCAGGTAGAGCACTTCCAGCAGGCGGGCCGCGGCGGTGATGTAGAAGCCGGTGAGGCCGTCCTGGACGGCGGCGACCATGGCGCGGCCGGGCAGCAGGGCGAACAGGCCGCCGGTGATGACGACCGAGCCGCGCAGGTGGAGGTCGTTGAAGGAGAGCACGATGCCGAGCACCGCGGCGGGCATCGCCGCCAGGACGAACTGGTAGAACTCGGGCAGTCCGCGGCGTGCGACGAGGGAGGCGAGCCGGTCGCCGAGGACGGCGGCGACGAACGCCCCGGCGAAGACCAGCCACGCCTTGCCGTCGGCCCGGCCGCCGACGAGGAAGGTCGCCGCGCCCGCGAGCAGGCCGGTCGCCACGGCGAGCAGCCACGCGGGGTACGGGTGCCGGTTGCGGCGGATCGAGGCCAGCCTGCGGTAGGAGTCGTTGACGGTCACCTGCTCGGCGGTGATGTCGGCGACCAGCCGGTAGACGGCGGCGAGCCGGGTGTAGTCGGAGGTGCGGCGGCGCACCGTGCGGGCGGCGCTGACCGGCGGGTCGACCAGCGACGGGTGGTAGGTGATGGAGATCAGGGTGAAGGTGACCTGCGGCTCGCAGCGGTCGAGCCGGTAGGCGTGGGCGATGCCGAGCATCGCGGCCTCGACGTCCTCGGCGGCCTCGCCGCTGGCCAGCAGGAGCTCACCGATGCGCAGGGTGAGGTCGAGGACGCGCGGCACGTGGCGGGCGGCGGAGGGGTGCAGGTCGCGCGGGGTCCGCTCGAAGGCGGGCCGTTCCGACATCGGGGTGCGCAGCAGGGTGCGCATGCGGTCGGGCCAGGGTGCGGTGCCGGGGGCGCCGGCCCGCAGCTCGGTGAGGTCGATGCCGGCGGCGGGGGTGTAGCCGGCGGCGCGCCAGTCCTCGGGGGTGAGGGTGTCCTCGGGGCCGGGGCCGGGCGTGGATCCGGGCGTGGGGCCGGGACCGGGCGTGGGGCCGAGCAGGCCTTCGGTGGGGGTGGGTGCCGGTGCGAGCGGCACCTCGGTGCGTACCGGCCGGGGCGGGGCGGCGGAGCCGAGCAGGCCTTCGGTGGGGCGCGGGGCGGCGGCGCGGCCGGGCGGGTTCGCGGTGGTCCCGGTGCCGGGGGGTGCGGGTCTGGCCGTCCGCCCGCCCCTGGCCTTCTTGCCGCCGCCCGGCCGGCCCCGCTTCGGCACGTCCGCCACTCCTCGCCTCCCCTGGTGGCCCCCTGGCCACGCGCTGATCCTCCCCACCTTGCCCGATCGGCCGGGCGGACGCACATGTACGGAGCGTCGGGTTCCGCGCGTGCGGCGGGTCCCGGACCTCGTGACGCTGGTGCAGGGCCCGCAGGACGTGCTGGTGGCGGCAGAGGTGTCGTACGAGGCGTCGGCGACCGCCGCCGAGGTGGAGGCGGCCTCCGAGCCGGCGGACCGGGCGATCCGGTCCGCCTTCCCGGCGGTCGCCCGGGTGCACCTCGACCCGGCCCCCGACCACGGGGGCCGGGGGCCGGGGGCCGGTCAGAGGCCGTAGCGCCGGACGATGTCCTCGTGCCGGGCGGTGTCGCTCCCTGCGGCCCTGGCCAGGTCGAGCCAGCTCAGCGGGTGCGGCCAGGAGGCGGTGAGGCGCAGCAGCAGGGCGTCCGCGTCGGCGGAGGACGCGGTGGGCGGCACGCCGAGGGCGGCGTAGATGCCGGGCAGGTCCTCGTCGGCGTCCTTCCCGGCGGCGCCCGGGTCGGTGACGCGGTACTGGTTGCCGCTGTACGCCCACAGGCCGTACCCCGCGCCGGCGAGGTCCTCGCGCAGCGCGTACCAGGCGTCGTCGCCGGGCCAGGCGCCGTCGAGCCAGTGGGTGGTGTAGCCGGCCGGGTCGAGGAGGGTGAGCTGCCCGAAGACGGGCTGCCAGTCGTCGTCCTCGCCGTCGGGCCGCTCGTTGAGCAGGGCGGGGCCGAAGACGACGACGTCGCGGTGGTTGAGCGGCACGTCCTCGCCGAGCACGGGGACGATCCGCGCGGTCGCGGGGCCGGTACGGACGGCGGGCAGGTCGACGGTGGCGCCGTTGGTGCGGGTGGCGCGGACGGTGACCATCTGCCACTCCTCCTCCACCGGGCCCTCGGGGGCGTCGAACTCGATGCCGATCAGGGCGCCGGTGCTGCGCACGACGGCCCAGTCCCGGTTGGCGGTGGCGGCGGTGATCAGGTGCCAGAGGTCGGGCTCCTGGACGGTGCGGTGCTCCTCCTCGCCCTCGGTGCCCGCGGGGGCGGCGTGCTCCAGCAGTTCGAGGTAGAGCCGCTGGGCGCGGGCGTGGTCGCCGAGGCGGGTGGCGGCGGTGGCCGCCAGCCGACGGGTGTTGAGGGCGTCGGGCTCGTACGCGAGGAGGCTGTCGCAGTGCTCGCCGGTCTCCTCCCAGCGGCCCTCGGCGGCCGCGTGGCGGGCGCGCAGCCAGTACGCCTCGGAGGGGTGCTCGGGCATCAGGAGCTCGGCGAGCCGGCGGATGCCGTCGGCGTCCTCGGCATCGATGAGCACCTGGCCGAGCATGCCGCGCAGCTGCTCGTCGGCCGGGTCGTCGGCGACCCGGGCCCAGAGCAGGTCGGCGGCGGCCCGGGGGTGGCCGAGCGCGTCGAGCGCGCGGGCCGTCTGCGGGGCGAGCAGGGCGGCGGCCTCGGCGGACTCCTCGCTCGCGGCGGCGAAGTGGTCGAGTGCGGCTTCGTACGTCACCTGCCGGCCGCCGAGCCACTCGGGGAGGTCGGCGGCGGGCACCGGCACCTCCGGGAGCGGCAGGGACTCGGCGGTCTTCCGGAGCTCCGCGAGGCGGTCGGCGACGCCGTCGGTGCGGCGCAGCTGCGCGAGCTTGCGGTCTCCGGTGGCGGCGAGGGTGAGGGCCACGGTGCGGGCGCCGCGGGCGACGGCCAGCCGTCCGGCGATCAGCAGCAGGTCGAGGCAGGGCCGGTGGGAGCCGGCGGTGTCCAGGTGGCCGACCCAGCGGGCGAGCTGCGCGCCGGTCGCGGTGTCGTTGGCGAGGTCGCCGTGCGGCAGGGCGCCCGCGCCGGCGAGGGTCTCGACGGCGGTGGCCCAGCGGTGCCGGATGTCGGGGTACCGGTCGGCCTCGGCGGCGTCAGGCAGCAGGGCGAGCGCCTCGTCGGTGCGGCCGAGCGCGGCCAGGGCGACGGCGCGGCCGGCGCCGAGCTTGCGGCGGTCGTCGTCGTCGAGCGGGGTGCGGGCGGTGTAGGCGCGTTCGGCGGTGTCGTAGGCGTCGAGGGCGTCCTGGTGGCGGCCGAGGCGGCCGAGGGCGCCGGCCCGGCTGTGGCCGAAGGAGAGCGAGACGTGCTCGCCGGCGGCCTGGATGCGGGCCTGGGCGCGGTCGAGGTGGGTGAGGGCGTCCGCGGGGCGGTCGTCGTCCTCCAGCGTGTCGGCGTACTCGCGGGAGAGACAGTCGAAGCAGGCGCGGGAGGGTTCGACCCGGGCGAGGGTCTCCTCCAGCACGGCGAGCCGTTCGGACACGTAGCCGGGGCCGTCGATGTTGGAGTGGCAGATGGTGAAGTCCTGCACGACGCAGACCGACTGCGGGCAGGAGGCGGTCTCCTCGCGGTGCGCGAACTCCAGCAGGTCGACGGCCTCGGCCATGGCGGCCTCGCCCTGGTGGCGCTTGTTCAGGAGGTTCTGCATGCGCCAGTGCCGCAGGAAGACCTCGACCCAGGGCAGGCCGAGCGCGCGGGCGGAGGCGAGCGCCTCCGGGTACATCGCGTCGAGCTGCTCGTTGCGGCCCTCGACGGCGTGGCCGGCGATCTCGACCAGGGCGGTGGCGAGCCGGTGGTGGCCGGCCTCCGAGAGCTGCTCGTGGGTGTCGCGCACCCAGGCCCAGATGTCGGTGCTCATGCGGTCTCCCCCTGCGGGTCGTCGTTCTGCGGTGCGCCGGCCTGCGGGTCGCCGGTGGGGCTGTCGTCCGCGGGCAGTGTGTCGGGCAGGTCGGACAGCCCGTCGGGCACGGCGGCGGTGAGGGCCGCGACGGCGGTGCCGATCCCGGCGAGTGCGGCGGTGAGGTCGCCGGCGGCGGAGCCTCCGGCCGCGGCCATGATGACCTTGAGCGAGCGGAGCAGCGCGGCGGCGGTGGCGCTGCCGGTGTGCCCGGCGCGGTAGGCCGTGAGGATGTCCTGGACGGCGGGCGCGGCGAGGTTGAGGTAGAGCCGGGCCTTGACCGTGCCGTCGGTGCGCGCGGTGAAGGCGCGGGCGAGCCGCAGCGCGGCGGAGGGGATCCGGGCGTCGGCCTGGTCGTCCTCGATGCGGGCCTTGAGTTCGGCCTCGCGGTCGGGCACGAGCACGAGCGGCAGGCCCGGCGGGTCGAAGCGGGCGGCAACGAGCTGTTCGCCGTCGTCGGCGAGCGCGGCGGTCAGCCAGGCGTCCTCGTCGGCGGCCAGCGGCCGGTCGGGGTCGCGGAAGAGTTCGCGGTTGCCGCGCTCGCTGCCGAGCTCGACGATCCGGCAGCTCTTCAGCTGGGCGTAGCGGCGCAGGAACGGCAGCACGGCGTACCGGTCGCCGCGGGCGATGGGCACCTGCATGGCGCGGTACAGCATCTCCTCGAAGCCGCCGCCGGAGCCGAGGGCGACGTGGAGGGCGCCGTGTCCGGCGGCGCGCAGCGCACCGGCCGTCAGGTCGCCCTGGGAGGTGGGCACCGGCACGTCGTCGGCGAGCAGGGAGAAGAGGCGGTCGTCGCAGAGGGCGGCGCCGAGGAGTTCCTGGCCGTGCCGGGCGAGGATGCGGCGCCAGGCGGCGGGGTGCAGCCGGGCGGTCTCGTAGAGGCCGTCGACGACGGCGTCGGCGAGGGCCTTCTGCAGGGCGCGGTAGTGCTCGTCGCGCTGCAGGTCCTCGCGGCTGGCGGTGGGGGTGAGCCGGCTCGACTCGACGACGCCGCCGATGAACCCGGCCCAGCTGGGCAGCAGGTCGCGGGCGTCGTCGGCGAGCAGCATGCCGCGCAGGTAGACGGCGAGGTCGCGGTTGTCGGTGGAGCCGTACGTGCCGCCGTCCTGCACCCAGAGCAGGCCGACGGCGTCGGTGGCGCCGTCGGCGGGGGCGAAGGGGAAGGCGGTGAGGGGTTCGAAGCGGCGGCCGAAGGCGGTGGCGAAGTGCATCCGGGCGGCGTGGAGGTCGCCGCCGGTGTCCTGGCGCCACGGCACGGGGATGTCGTTGACCGGCCGTTCGTCGTCGCCGACGTGCACCGGGACGGCCAGCAGCACGCAGTAGCGGCCGAGCACCTCGCGCAGGGCGCCCTCGTCGGCGAGGTGGCCGTGCTCGGCCTTGAGGTGGAGTTCGACGACGGTGCCGGGGGCGGGGCGCGGCCCGGTCGGTTCGACGCTGTACTGCTCGCCGCCGCGGCTGCGGTAGCGGTGGCCGAGGTGCGGCTCGCGGTGCGAGGTGGTGGTGACGACGACCTCGTCGGCGACGGAGAACGCGGAGAGGAAGCCGAGGCCGAAGGCGCCGATCAGCTCCTGGTTGCCGGTGAGGTCACGCAGCATGCGGGTGTAGCCGGTGCCGACGGTGGCGAGGTAGGCGTGGATCTCGGGTTCGGTGAGGCCCGCCCCGGTGTCCTCCACGGTGACGGTGCGGCGCGCGGCGTCGGCGCGTACCCGGATGACCGCGGGTGCGGTGGAGTCCGGGTCCTCCAGGCGGCGGCGGGTGTGCGAGTCGTGGGCGTTCTGGACGAGTTCGCGCAGTGCGACCAGCGGCGTGGAGTAGAGGTGGGTGGCGAGCACGCTCACCAGACCGCCGAGGTCGACCTCGGTCGTACGCAGATTGTCGGCGGAAGGCAGACCTTGGGACATGGGGTCAGAGTCTGCCAGTACGACTATCCGCCCGACCAGCACTTTTCGGGGGGTTCCGGAGATGCCCGTACGGCGGCGGCCGACTGCCTGGTCAGGCGTCCGGCGGCAGCCCGAGGACGGCCCGGCCGGCGGACTCCAGCAGGGCGGCCCGGCCCGGGCCGGACGCCTCGGCCGGGTGCCGGACCCCGTCGTTGAGCAGGGCGAACATCGCGTGCACCCGGATCCGGGCCTCGGCGGTGTCGTACTCGGGCCGCACCTGCTGGAGGAGCCCGACCCAGACGCGCAGGAAGCTGCGGCGGAAGTCCACCGCCGCCCGGCGGTCGGGCGGGTCGAGGCGCTCGGTCTCGCTGACCATGGCCCCGAGGTAGTGGCTGTGGCGCAGGGCGAAGCCGAGGTACGCGCGGAGGCCGGCCGCGAGGGCGCCGGCCGGGCCGCCGGGCGCCGCGGCGATCGCCCCCTCGACCTCGTGGCGGAGGCGTTCGCGGCTGCGGACGAGGGCGGCGGCGAGCAGTTCGGCCTTGGTCGTGAAGTGGCGGTAGACGCTGGGCCCGGAGATGCCGACGGCCGCGCCGATGCGGTCGGTGGAGACGTTGTCGAAGCCCCGCTCGTGGAAGAGCCGGACGGCGGCGGCGAGCAGTTCCTCGCGGCGCGACTCCGGGACGGGCGGCAGGACGGGCCGCGGGGAGGGCGGGTCGGCGGAGGGCGGGCCGGCGGGGGGCGGGCCGGTCGGGCCGGCGGG